>JALYHV010000253.1 GCA_030776205.1 Myxococcota bacterium
AGGACACCAGCGGGCATCGCGAGGCAGGCCCGCGCCCCGGCGTGCTCGAGAATGGTCGGAAAGGCGACACGCATCAGGCGCGCTCTAGCGCTTTAGCGGCCTGCCGGTAAGGCAGGCAGCCCCGCAAAGCCCTCGCCCTCGGGCGCACGAGCCACGCGATCACGACCCATCTCTTGCGCGGTATCCAGGCAGCGGCTCGGCTCTCCCCCTTCGGCGAGCAGCGCGCCGACGAGTGCGACCTGTTCGTGGAACACGGAGCCGGAGGGCTCCCCATTGCATAGCGGTAAACGATAGCACCGGCGTCGCCGGGTGCGATGGCATGAGACTTCCCGTTTGGACCTGTCGAGCCCTCTGCCAAGCGTCCGCTTGCCCCAGCATGTTCGGCGAGCGCGCGCCGAGCGCCTATGCTCGGTCGCATGGCGTGGGCCCTCTACGAGCTCCATAAGATTCTTCCGTTTGCGGGCCGGGCGCTGGCGCTCTTTTTTTGGGTCGTCGCGATGCTGCTCATTCCGTTCGTGCTCGTTCGGCGCAAGGAGCCTTCGTCGACAATCGCTTGGATCCTCACCCTCGTCTTTCTGCCGCCGCTCGGTGCCATCCTCTTTCTGCTCTTCGGCCGTGACCGCGTACGCTGGTCCGCCAAGCGCAAACGGGAGCTCGACGCCATCGTCCGCGCACAAGTCGCCGCGTCGAGGAGCGAGCCGGACGACGGGCTCGACGCGCAGCTGCCGCTCGCGAGCCCCCTCGAGCGCGCCCTCTTTCGCGTCGGAGCGCACCTGTCGGGCCTCCGTGCCACGAGTGGCAACCGGGTGGACGTGCTCGTCGATGGACAGGCCACCTACGGCGCGATCGGCGACGCCATCGACGCCGCGCGGCACCACGTGCACGCGGAGTACTATCTCATTCGCAACGACGCGACGGGGCGTTGGTTTCGCGATCGGCTGGTCGCCGCTGCGCGGAGAGGCGTCGAGGTGCGCTTGCTGATGGACGGATTCGGGTGCTTTCCGCTCGGCTGGGGTTGGTGCCGACCGCTGCGCCACGCAGGTGCGCGTGTCGCCGAGTTCATGCCCATGCGAAACGCGCTCCTTCAACCGGTCAACCTGCGAAATCATCGAAAGATCGTCGTCGTCGACGGGGACGTGGCGTTCACCGGCGGGTTCAACGTCGGAGACGAATACAAGGGGCAAATGCCGGGCGTAGGCGGGTGGCGCGACGTGCATCTGCGGATCGAAGGACCCGCGGCCGCCGAGCTGCAGCGCGTCTTCTTCCAGGATTGGGCATTCGCAGCGCGCGAGCCCATCGACCTCGCGCGCTACTTTTCGGAGCCTGTGACGAGCCGTGGCAACGCGACGATCGCGATCGTTCCGAGCGGCCCCGACACGCGCACGGAAGCCATCCATCGCCTCTTTTTCGGCGCCATCGTTGGTGCCGAACGCGAGGTGCTCATCACGACCCCCTACTTCGTTCCGACCGAATCCCTGCTCGTCGCCATGGAGCTCGCGGCCATGCGCGGTGTCGCGGTGAGGCTCATGATGCCCGGCAGGTCGAACCATCGGGTGACGTTCCACGCTGGGCGGAGCTTTTACGCGCAGCTCCTGGACGCCGGAGTGGATCTCCAGGAGTACTGCCCTGGCATCGTGCACGCCAAGACGCTGATGGCGGATGGCCAAGTCGCTCTCGTCGGGAGCGCCAACATGGACCTTCGGAGCTTTCGACTCAACTTCGAGGTGCACACGTTGATTCACGACGGCAGCACCGCCGCGACGCTGTGCCGGGGGTTTCAGCAATACGTCGGGGAGAGTCGCAAGGTCGACGTTGCCGCGTGGCATGCCCGCCCCTGGACGGCGCGCGTCAAGGAAGGCGCCGCGCGGCTCGTCTCTCCTCTCCTCTGATCGTCCGAACGAGGCGCTTAGTCGGAGCGAGCGGAGTCGACGAGCTGATCGAGAACGGGCCCGGAGGCTTTAACGGTGGCGTCCGGCCCGGTCATTTTGAAAAACCAGAGGCCGCTCGGCGATTCCACGATGGCGCCGATGAGCCGCCAGCCCGGGTAGACGGTCGGCGGCGTGCCAGCCCCCGGCATGGCCATGGCCGCGTACGTACCGGCCGCCTCCACGCGCGTTACGCGCATCCCCCGCACTTCGCGGCTGCTGCGCACGGGCGGCGGCCCACCCCGAAACTGCTCGGTCCAGCGCTTCACGTTGTCCTCGACGCTGCCGCCCTGGCGGGGACCGAAGGTCATGATCACGCACTCACCGTCTTCGCTGTCGCCGCCAGCGCGGGGCACGAGGTACTGGGCGGCGCGCAGGGCGTTCGCAGGAGGCCGGCGCTGCCAGCTCGGCGGATCGGTCCAGTGGAATGCCGGCGCCGTGCCCGTGCTCCCGACGGGACCGGGCTTGGCGGAGGCGCTCGGCGCGGGAGCGGAGGCGGCCGCCGTGGCGCCGCTCGAGGTGGGCTCGGCCGGGGCACGAGAGCAGGCAACTAGGAGGAGGGCGAGTGCGGTGCGACGCATGGGTGCTCGCACTGTAGTCGAATCCGATGGGAGCCTAGGCGGCCTCGCGCGAGAGCGCGCCGTCGAGGAGCGCGAGGCAACCGGCCAGGGACTCGCACCGGTTCAGGCGCTCACGCAACGACGCCGCTCCGGGGAGGCCCTTGAGGTACCCCGCGAGGTGCCGCCGCGTGCAGTGCACGCCCGAAGGCTCTCCCCGCTGCTCGACGTTCGCGAGGAGATGCTCCCGGCAAAGAGCAATGCGATCCTCCGGGCTCGGCGGCTCGACCTGTCGCCCCTCATCCAGAAGAGCCCGCGCCTCCCTGAAAATCCAGGGGTGCTCGATCGCGCGCCGGCCGACCATCACGCCTTCGCAGCCGGTCTCCTCTAGGGCGCGCTTCGCGTCCGCAGCCGTCTTCACGTCGCCGTTGACGAGCACCGGCACTCCGACCGCGGCGCGCGCCCTGGTTGCCCAGGACCAGTCCGCCGCGCCCGAATGGCCCATCTGGGCCGTCCGGCAATGGATGGTGATCGCCGAAACGCCCGCGTCCTCCAGGCGCCGCACCAGATCGACGATGGGCATGTGGGACTCCGGCCCGAGGCCGATCCGTGTCTTCACCGTCACCGGCAGCGCCACGCTCCCGACGACCAGCCGCGCCATGGCCACCATAGCCGACGGGTCGCGAAGCCACCCCGCGCCGGCGCCTCGCCCCGCGATCTTCGGCACCCAGCAGCCGCAGTTGATGTCGATGGCGAGCGGGCGCGCGCTCTCGGCGAACCGCGCTGCCTCCGCCAGCCGTTGGGGATCGGAGCCGTAGATCTGGATGATGGTCAGCTCGTCGTCGGGGGCAAGCTGGATCTTCCGGCGCGCGTTGCGGCAGCCTCGCAGGAGTCCCTCGACGTTGACGAACTCCGTCACCGCGACGCTTGCGCCGTGCTTTCTGCAGAGACGACGAAAGACGACGTCGGTGACGTCCTCCATCGGCGCGAGGACGACGGGCTTCTGGCTGTAGAGCGCGCGGAGGCGGTCGTGGGCCTCAGGCATGGCTGCGTGCGTCTAGCACGGCAGGAGCCCGGCCGCTGCGGCCGACGTCTCCGCCGCGGCTGCTCCCGGCGTGCATCAGTCCTCCGGCTCCTCGTCGAGAGGCTCGCTCGCGGCCGGCTGCACCCTCGCCAATGGACCGCCGACGCACGCCTCCGCCTCTCGGGCGATCGCCTCGTCGGCGCCGGACAGATCGACGTCGCACCGACCGAGCATCGACACGAGCGCGCGTCTGGCCCATTCGCGCACGAGCGGGAACTCGCCGAGGAGCTCGCGCCCCACGAGCGGCGCCGCCGTGCGTTCGCGCGCTTCACCGAGGACCGCCATGGCCACGACGCGCTCGTGCGGCTTGCCTCGTTCCAGCGTCGCCCGCATCACGTTTGCGTCGAGGGACCCATAGAGCTCCTTGAGACGCTGCCGCGGAAAGCGCACCGGCCACCACGCCTCCATCGAGCCGACGAGCGCCGCGACGCTCCTGTCGGCGTGACAGAGGGCACACTCGAGCGGGCGATCGCCGAGCACGCGGGCGGGATCGGTGGGCGAGCCGATGCGGTGGTAGCGCGTGAGTGTTCCGTCGAGGCCCATGTTCTTGCGGGGCATGTGGCAGGCGACGCACGAGCCGCCTGCGCGAGCAGGGTCGTGGTGGGCGTGGGCGCGGAGCCGGGCCGGGTCGCCCAGCGCAGGATGGCACCCCGTGCACGTTGCGTTTCCGCTGGGCGTCGCCAGCCCCTGCAGCTTCGACCGGTCCGGACCGGCGTGCGGGTCGTGGCAGGAGGTGCACGGCATCGCCTTGGCGCACGCCCCGAGGAGGAAGTCACGCGCCTCGCCGGAGTTGATGTGACTGCCGCCCGCGTTCGCGTCGCGTCGCCCGCCTTCCCACGTGAAGGGGTAACGTGAAAAGAGCACCTGATGGCACCGCGCGCACGCGTGGTTGATCGCCTGCGCCGGGGTCGCGCCCTCGAGCGTGCTTTCGATCCATGGAGCGGTCGGGACCCACGACGTGCGGCGGGTCGGGTCGAGCGCGTGCTCTCTCGAGCCACCGTGGCACGCTTCGCAGCCGATTCCGACCTCGACGAGGGCGCCGCCGTCGAACCCCCTGCGGACGGACTCGATGGCCGCGCGCGCCATCGCGCGAGACCCGCCAGACGCAGCCGGCGACCCGAGCCGCGCCAGCTCGACATTAAGCACCCGCGCAAACGCGCGCTCGTCGGAGACGCGAACGCCGATCCGTCGGTCGAGCGGCAGCCAGCGATCGACGGTCTCGCCTTGGTAGGGCCGCGCGCCGGGGCCTCCGATCGCGCCGAGGAAACGATCCAGCTCGGGGACAGTGTTGTGGCAGAAGAGACAGGTCTTGCTCCAGGACGGGCCCGCGTGCAGCGAGGCGCGCTCGTGCACCATCACGGAGTAACCCTTGTACCGGAGGGTCCTCGTCGCGAAAACGAACGAGACGGGGAGAACGAGCTCGCCCTCCCCGGGGCCGTCGACGTCCGTTCCCGCAAAGTCCTCGCGTGTCCGACCGCCGATGACGCGCGTGACGCGGTAGGTCTTCGCTTCGCTGCCGGCAGCGTGCACGCGAACGAAGCGCTCCCCGCCGCTTTTCTGGAGAACGACCTCGTCACGTTCCCTGAATCGCCAATGCGTTCCGTCGAAGGGGGCGCGAACCGCCTCGTCCGCCGCGTCCTTCGCGTCGCGCGTCATGCGGTGCATCGGCGAGAGCGTCCACGCCGCGGTGATGTCGGCGTGGCACGAAGCGCAGGCGGAAGACCCTGCGTAATCGCTACGGGCCACGTTGCTCGTGACGCGGGGCTCACGCGGCGACGGGGCTCTTTCCGCTAGACGCGTCGTAGCCGTGGCGGATCGACCGGATCGACCCGAGCCACCGCACGCGAGCATCGCCGCACAAGACCATGCCGCCGTCCACGCGAGCAGGGTGGTGCGGATCACGTGGTGGGCGCTCACGTCGGCGGAGACGACCGCCTCGGCGCGACGGCCTGCACGATCCGACTGGCCGCGCGAAGGCTCACCTCGAGCAACGGATCGCGCTTGGGGGTGACGAGCGCGCGAACGAGCAGCGTCCCTTCCTCGTGCATCCCGAGACGCAACGTCTGCGCGGGCATTGCGCCGCCGGCGACCTCCCGCAGCCACCGAAAGACCTGAGGGTCCGCCTGGCGCTCCACCTCGAACCGAGCGCCCGAGGACTCGATGACGACGTCCAGGATAGATCCCGCAGGCACGTCCGCCCGCGGTCGCGGCTCGAAACGCACGGATACGTCAGCGAGCTTCGCCTCGGCCCAGCCGTCACCCGACGACCACGTCACGGAATCGAGCGGCAGCGCGAGCGCGTGCGCCATCCAGCCGACGAGGAGACCCGCCGTGGTGCTGGCCACGTCTTCGTGCGCGGGAGGCGAGAACGCGATCGTGATGCGCGCGACTGAGCCGAGGCAGCGAGCCCCCGCCTCGTCGTCGAAGAAGCGCGCGACGAGGTCTTGCAACGACCGGAGGCGTATCCACGCGAGATCGGCGATCGCATAGCTCCCGGTCGGGCGCGACGCGAGGGCGGACAGCTCCTGCAAATCGCGCAGATCCATTTCGGCGGAGTTGACGACGACGAGATCTGCCCCGACGACCATGCGCTCGAACAGGTGATCGAAATCGGGTAAGTCCCCGACCCACCAGACGCAGACGGGGAGATCCGCCAGGATGAATCGCTGCACGTTCTCGGGGAGCCACTCGCGCGCGACCCCGCACGCCTCGAGAACGATGGCGTCCCCGCACGTCGGGCCGCGCTCGGCCAGGCGGCGCAGCGCCACGTCCGCCGTGATCGACGGGACGGCGCCGCTCTTCCAGACCGCCGCGATCGTCCGCGACGGGTGGGCCTCTGCGACTTGGTCCAGCACTG
>JALYHV010000254.1 GCA_030776205.1 Myxococcota bacterium
CCCGGAGCCCGTCGCCCAGGGGGCGCCCACCACGAGTGAGGCGAGCGACGCGTGCGGGATTCCGTCGGCGAGGGCCTGCGCGACGCCCTGAATGTGAAGCGATCCCGCGTCGCGCCCCGTGCGCAGCACGGCCCAGGCGACCACGCCTCCGTCGAAGCTGCGCGCGCCCGGCCGCGGCTCGTGGAGGAACGAGCCGAGCCATCCGACGTCGTCAGCGCGGCTCTCGAAGGCGCGAAGTGACGTGCTCAGATCAGGGGCGTATCGCGCCTCGATTGCGTCGAGGAACGCCGGGCCATTGGCGGCTAGGGTGTTGCGCGAGAGGACGAGCACGCCGCGCTGGAGATCGGCGCGGAGCGGGCCCGTGCCGTCGGGTCGTTCGGGCAGGAAGTGTGGGGGGACAACGGCCACCAACGGTGAAGCCAGTGCGCGCACGAGCTTACGTGCGTCGCGGGAGGCAAAGACAAGGTCTCCCTGGTCGATTTGCGGCGCAGGAATTTCGGCCAACCACGCAGCGGCCCCGTGAGTACGCGCCCTCGCGATGGAAGCCGCCACGGTGCGCCCGTCGAGCGGAGAGCCAGAAGCGAAGCGGACGCTCGGGCGGAGGGGCACTCGCAGCGTCTTGCCATCGGGCTGGGGGTCCCCGCCCGCGAGGGAGGGAATGAAGGCACCTGCCTCGTCTCGCGCATAGAGGGAGTCGAAGAGCGCATCGCCGAAGAGCGCAGCGGCAGGGTCGTCGATTCGATGGGGGTCGACCGACGAGAGCGGCCACGGGACATGCAAACGGACGCGACCCCCGTACGGTGTCCGGCCACCCGCGTGAGCGATTCGAGCTCGCAAGGAAGCCGCGCCGAGGAACGCGGCCGCTCGCAGCAGCGCCCTCCGCGCGATCACGGTTGCGCCGGCTCGGGGAGCTGCGCAGGTGCCGTGACCGCGCTGCGGAGCAGCCACAGCTCATCACCTACGACCGCCACGAGGACGGGCTCACCGTGCTCTTCCGGCGGGCACACCGCCATTGCCCGGACCCCCGCCGGCGCGGGCAACGTCAGCCGCTCTCGCCAGTTGCCGGGCGCCGCGGTCGGCACGCTCCACACGTGGACGGCGTCCTCGCCGGCGGCGTCGTTGGTCGTCGCGATCTCCGGCGAGCCATCTTGATCGAGATCGCCGAGAGCGAGCTGCGCGCCAAAAAGCGTGTCCGGCGCGTACGCCGGCGCGTCGCCCAACTTGAGCGTGAGCCGTCCGCTCGGTTCACGAACGATGACGACCGCGCGCAGGTTGCCTTGTCCGTCGGCTATCGTGGCCGCGGCGAACGCGCCGAAGCGCGGCGCGGGGACAGCCATCTTGGGCTTGAGGTCGCGCGCCGGCGTGCACTCTACCGGTGCTCCGTCGAACGCTCCGGCCGACGGCTGCGCGATCAAGCACACGACGCCTTCCGTACCCGTGACGGGGACCCCGCTGAGGGGGACGTGACCGACAAAGTCGGCGGTGAGCGACACACCCCCTCGATCGGTGGAGCCTACGTTGATGGCGCCCATCATGATCGAGGCGCCTCCCAATGGCTCGCGCATCGGCACGGGTACGCGGTCCGAAAGGGCGCTCCACGCCGCCGCCTGCGCCACTTCGAGCTTACCCCGGCGGACGCGCCCCAATGCGACGCGGGTCCGCGAGACGAGCACGAGCTCATTGCCGCCGTCACCGTCGACATCACCGCAGGCGACGGCAAGGACGTTCTCCTCGTCGTGGTGCACGCGATGAACCTCCGCGAGCTCGAGGACCAGCGGCGTGAGGTACGACCGGACCTCCGCGTCCAGCTTCTCGCTCGCGAACGCGTGGCTCACGGGAGACGGTGGGGGGTTCCGAATGCGGTCCCACGCGTTGGCTGCCGAACGATAAACGTCGATGGTCACCCGCAGGTCGCCCTTCGTGATCTCGACCTGAACGAATAGGAGCGCGCTTGCCCGACCCGCCACCGCTCGCGCGCGCGTTAGCGACGCCGGCTGACCATGGGCGCGTGCGCTCGTACCGAGACGTCCGGCGACCAGCGCCGCTATTCGGACCGCCAGCGCGTCCCCCTTAGGCGCGGCCTGGTCGCTCGCCAGCGGAGCCGCGACGACGACGACGCTCGACAGAGAGGTCTGCGCGAGCTGCCCCGCCGCCTCTTGCGCCACCGCCTCGAGGGCTCCTGCCGCGCGCGCGTCGTTCGCGGCGAGCAACAGCGCTAACCCGAACGCGAACGCTAGGCATGGGAGCTCGAGAGCGCGAGGGCACGGCATGCGCAAGGGTTCTCGATTCTGCATTCGTGCCCGCCGGGTCACCGTGGAGGCGCGCCGCCGGCGGTGCCGCTCTCGTTCACGCGTTCGGGTGGCGGAGGCTCCGCGACGGCGGTGGGCTCGCTGCCCGTTAGAAAGACTTCATCGAGGACGTCGGCATCGTCCGGGTAAGGCAGCGCGCCGGTCCGCCGATCGATGCTGACCGTTGCCACCCCGGGAGGTCGCGGGAAGTCGACCCGGGGCGTGCCCTCCGTCGCGACCTTCATGAACGCGATCCAGGCCGGCAGCGCCGTCACCGCACCCTGCTCGGCAGCACCCAGGGTCTTTCCGTCGTCGTAGCCCACCCACACCACCGCCGCGAGGTCCGTCGAATAGCCGGCGAACCATGCGTCCTTTGGGCCGTTCGACGTCCCGGTCTTGCCGGCGAGCGGGCGCCCGAGCGACCTGGCGCGAGCGCCCGTCCCGTGATCGATGACGCTCGTCAGCATGCTGGTGACGACATACGCTTCGTCATCCGCCAAGACCCTTCGTGCGGGCGGTCGCTCGGGTAGGGCCACGTCCTTACCGTCCGGCCCTACGATACGAAGCACGAGCTGCGGCTCGTCGTAGACGCCTCCGCCGCCGAAGGTCGCATACGCCCCCGCGAGCTCGAGCGGCCGTACCTCGTAACTGCCTAGCGCGAGGGAAAGATCGGGCTTCATCGGCGAATCGATGCCGAGCGCGCGCGCCCACGAGACAACGTTCGCCGGCCCCACGTCGCGTAGCACGCGGACAGCGGCGACGTTCACGCTGTTGGCCAGCGCCTCGCGCAGACGCAGGCGGTCGTTCCCGGTCCACCCCTCGAAGTTGCTCGGGTGGTACCCGCCCTCGAATATTTCGGGATTCGGATCAACCAGGGTTGCGGGCGTGAACCGCCGCGAATGGATGGCGTAGGAGTACACGATGGGTTTGAACGTAGATCCTGGCTGCCTGCGCGAGTGGGTCGCGCGGTCGAGCGCACCCGCCTGCCCCTCGTAGCTGCCGACGAGCGCCAGGATCTGCCGCGTGCGCATGTCGATCGCGACGAGCGCCCCCTCGGGCCCCGACTCGAGCCGAAGTGGCGTTTTGGCGAGCGGCGACGCGTCTTCCGGAGCGCCTGGCGTGAGGGAGATAGGCGCGAGCAGGCTCACGCGTACGTGGGCGCCGAGCGGCGCGAACGCGGACGGCGCGAGCTTTCCCACGTTGTAGCGCTCGAAGTCCGCCAGTTTGACCGTCCCGGTGATGGAGCCCACGCGAACGTCGAACGCACCGGCGTCGTCGTCCGTGGCGAGCACGATCCCGGTCAGAACTCGATGCTGCTCGAAGCGCGGCGTTCCATCGAAAACGGCCTCGCGCGGCAGGGCGGCCTTTCCTTTCTTGTCCGCAGTCATCGTTTGCAACCGCAGCACCCCCTGGAGCCCGTGACGCTTGTCGTAAGAAGAGAGGGCGTCGCGCACGGCCTTTCGCGCCGCCGCCTGAAGCTTCGAATCGATAGAAGTCGTGACGGTAAACCCGCCGAGGCGCGCCTGCTCGGGGTCGATCCGGTAGAGCACCGTTTTCGCTATCTCGACTGCCTCAGGGGCGAGGTCGCTCGAGGGCTCTGCGAGAGCGGCGAGGGTGACAGGCTCGTTTTTGGCTGCTGCGCACGGCGCCGCTTCGAGAAAGCCTTTGGCGTGCATCTGGTCCAGCACGTACGCGCGCCGCGCGAGGGCTGCGGTCAGGCTCGTGCGAGGATGAAACTCGTGGGGGTTGGCGATGCGCCCCGCGACGAGGGCCGCCTCGGCGAGCGTCATATCCTTTGCGCTCTTGCCGAAATCGTCACGCGCGGCTTCTTCGATACCGTAGCGGCCACGGCCGAAATAGATATTGTTCAGGTATAGTTCGAGGATCTCGTCTTTGGAGAGCTCTTGCTCGAGGCGACGCGCAAGCAGTGCCTCGCGGATCTTGCGCGCAAACGTGCGCTCGCGCGTGGCGAGGAGTAGATTCTTGACCACCTGCTGCGTGATCGTCGAACCCCCTTGCCGCGTGGATCGCGCCCTGAGATTCACGAGCATGGCCCGCGCGATTCCGAGGTAGTTCAGGCCCTCGTGCTCATAGAAGCCAGCGTCTTCTGCGCCGAGTACGGCGAGCTTCACGTGGGGCGGCAGGGACTGGATCGAAATGACGGTGCGCCGCTGGCTATAGAGCTCCGCCAGCACCACGCCGTCGCGCCCGAGGATTCGCGTGACTTGCGGTGGCTGGTACGTCTTCAGCTCAGTGACGCGTGGGAGGCCGGACTCGTAATGGTGGACGATTAACCCAAGCGTGACACCCGTCGTGATGGCCAACGCGGCCGCGACGAGGCTCACCAAAGGCAGCCACCGCCGCATGCCTCTCCCCATCCGCGCTGCCACGGCCGCCGCGCGCGCTGCGCCGAGCGCGAAGAAGTTGTTGCGCTTGGAGCTGGCGGGCTCCCGCGTGCCAGCGGGCGGAACGCTTGGGTCGCGTCGTCTCATTCGAGGGCTCGCTGTACCGGGGAACGAACGGTCGCGTCAGCTCCCTTCGATGGTACAAGAGACTCGTGTTCGATCTGACACTTGGCGAGATCGCCCTGGTGAGCTTCTTGTTCGTCCTCACTTGGGGTGCCGGGCGAGTGCCTCGCCTCGGCGCGCGTCTTGGCGAATGGGTTGCGGGTCGGGCCCGCGAACCCCTCGACGTTGCGCCGGACGTGCGGGGAGCTCGACGCGAGAAGAGGTGACCCTTGGCGATCGCGGCTAGGTCGGACGAGAGAGGGAGCCGAGGTCCCGTCGCGACCGTGTTCGTCTGTGACCCTACGGCCGAAGCGGAGCTCGCCGTGCAAGCGCTCCGGTCCGCGGGATACACAGTGGTCGACGTGCCACTCTCCATGCTCGTGGCACGCATCGCCGTTCAGCGGCCGGGGGTCGTCGTCATCGACGCGGACAACGACGGAGCCCTCGACGTCGTCACGCGCATCAGAGAGCTCGCGGTCGCCGACGCCATTCACGTTCTGTTCATCGCGCGTCCGGGCGGAGCGATCACGAGCGCCAACGAGGCGCTCGCCCACGAAGGCAGCGGCCTCATCGTGCGCCCGGTGGACGGGGCAGAGC
>JALYHV010000255.1 GCA_030776205.1 Myxococcota bacterium
GCCCTGGCTCCTCGGCCACGAGCGCCAGGGCGTTGCCATCGCGGAATTTCCGCATGTCGGCCGCTGGATGAACGAGCTCATGGTACGACCCGCGGTCGCGCGCGGACTGGCGGTTCCGGCGAAGCCCGATGCGGCTCAGAACAGCGCGTCGAGCGTGAGTGCGCCCAAGTAGGTCCGCGCGTTCGAGACGGGCGCTCCGCCGAGGGTGTACTCATCGTACGAGTAGCTCGACATGGCGAGTGTTGCTGCGAGCTTGAGGGTCCGAATGGGGCCGGCGGCGCGCCGGTTTGGGGGCGCGATGGTCCACACCGCGCGCGCGCCGGTGAGCCAGCTCCAGAAGGGCGACAGCTCGCGGTCACCCGTCCAGTACTGCCCTCGTGGGCCGAGCGGTGGCCGCCCCCCGGTGTAGTCGTCGCTCCAAAAAATCGCGCCCGTCTGCTTGTACACCCGGCCGCGCAGCATCAGCCGCAAGGACTCACCGAACGATCTCTCCGCCTCCGCTTCGAGTGACCCGCTGTCGATGGCCCAGGTGTCGTGGTAGGCGCGGACCGAGACGCGGAGCGCCGCCTTCAAGGCGCGAACGTACCAGGCAAGCCGCGCGGTCACCGATTCACGCGCCCGCTCGTTCGGCTCGTGCTCCTGGGCCTTCAGTCCCTCGCCGAGAATGACGCTCCGGTAGGGGTCGCTCTGAAAACCGTTCACGAGCTGGGCGCCGTAGGTGAGCTGGGTAGCGAAGACCGGCGTCCACGATTGTGCCCAGCTGGCCTCGTAGGTGTCGATTCCGATCGGATGCGTCATTCGATTGGCTGCCGCCGTGAAGCAGCCCTTCGAGTCCTCCAACGCGAGCCACTGTGTCGCCGAGGCGGCGCTTGCGCTTTGCACCCGATCGCAGAGCGCATCGAAGTTTCGCGCGTAGGAGAGCTCGAATTGCGTGTTGTGCTGCAACACGTCGGTGCTTGCCTTCACATGCAGCGAGCTCGACTGATAGTCGCGCTCCGTGCCGTAAGCGTATCCAGCCGTCAACGTCGTTGCGTCGCCTTTGAACAGCAGCTCACCCTGACCGAGATTGCGGACGTCCCGGACGCTGGCTGTCGTGACCACGTCTGCTGCGTGGGCGCCGCCGTAGATGGCCCCGGCTTTGGTCGCAACGCTCGCGCCGGAGACGACGTCGGCCTCCCAGCCGCCGCGAACATCGAGCCAACTCCAAGGGGACGCCTGCACGCCGACGGACGGCGAATAGACGAACATGTGCGTACGCGTGGGCGCTTCGTAAAAAAACGCGTGCCCCGTGTCGAGCTGGACGACCTGGGCGCTCGCTGGCTTTCCGTTCGCGGTGATCGCTGCGAACGCCGCCAAAAGGCTTAAGCGCCTCAATTGCACCCGCATCCTCCGCCTCCCACGCCCGTCCCGCCCGTGGAGCCCTCCCGGTTTTCGATCGCGTGACGAAGGGAGGATTCGTGCTTGGACTCGGCCTCGAACTGCATCGTGGGGTCGGCGAGGATGGCCCGATCTTGTGGAGCCACCGTGGCGCAGCCGGTCGAGGTGGTCGTTGCGAGAGCGACAGCGAGCGCGGCCGCGCACACGGGGCCCCGCGATGCGGTCGCAGCAAGTACCGCCCGGACAACGGGAGTGACGATCGACGCCATCAGAAGTAAACGCCGAGCCCTCCGGAGTACGTTTGCGCGTTCTTGTACGACTCGGCCGAAAAGAGCGACAGATTGGTCACCTCGAGGCGCACGAGGATGCGGTTCCGCAGCGCGAACAAAAGACCTCCACCCTCGCGCGCGAGGTAAAGCGTCTCCCGCTTGAGGACGAAGGAATCGGGGCTGGGCACCACGGTCAGGCCACCGGCGAAGAGGCCGACGAACGGACATACCGGCCAGCCCGGCGCCAGATAAATCGCAACGCCGCCGCCGAAGAGGAGCTGCGCGCCGTCGCTCGTCATGCCGTCGCCCATAAACCCTTCCAGTGCGATCGTTTTGTGTATCACCACGGAAGGGCGCGCCTCTACGTATCCGAACCGCTGCACTCCGCCGCTCGCGACGGGAATGCTCAAAAGCCCGCCGACGAGCGCGAGCCCGCCATGCGCACCCTCGAGCGGCGGCGGCGCCAACAGCCCAGGGCGCGATGGAGCACCCGCTTCGCCCGGCGTAACGGCCAGCGGCTGAACCTCGTCGCCCAGAATGTACGCAATTCGACCGTCCGCGAGCAGAACGCGCAGCCAGAAGCCGAGCGTCGGCCGCCCGTCTAGCGCGAATGTTTCGCCCCGGCGGGCGACTGCGATGACGCGATAGCTCACCCCCGGGCCGGTGCGGAGCTCGGCAGAGTCGACGAGGACGCGCGCAAAAGCCTCGACGTCGGAGTCCGAGTCGCGCGCAGACGCGACCTCGCCGGTGAGCGCGGCGGCGAGCACGACCATCCCGGCCGTGAGCCGAGCGCCTTTCATCGAGCAGCCCAAGTCTGCAGAAGACGGAGGATCTGCGGATCGTTGCGGTCGATGACTGCTCGGGGATGGTTGCTCCCTCCCGGGCGGACTACGAGAGGAGCCGTCGCGTAGTCTTTGCTCATGTCAAAAGACACTGCTTCGAAGTTGCTTTGTGCCGGACTGCCCGTACCGACCTGACTGCGGTCCAACGGATGATCGCCACCCGCGCAGTCGACGGCGGGATGATCCCTTAATGCCATGGCCGTCACCGCGGCCGAATTGAAATGGCAGCCGTTTGAACGATCTCCGAGCGCCGGATCACCGGACCCACACCGCTTCGCGACGATCAACTCCGGCTCCACGTGGCAATAGAAGTAATCGGGATCGAAGTTCGTCTCGGGGACGACGAAGTTGCCGCCCGGGTCTACGGTCGTGCAACCGATGAGAGCGCAGCCCAGCACCGGCGCCGCCCCAATGCGCCGCAGGATCGCCGGAGCGGACACGACACGACAGTAAACGCGGCAGCTTGCGGTCGCAACGGTCGCCATCCGAGAGTCACCGGTCTTCCGAGCCACAGCGTCCGCTCCATCGTTGGAGCCAGTCGCTCGATCGCATACACACGGACACACCGATGTGTCCCCCCGCCCACATCCAAGACGGTCTGAAACGAGTCGATGCGAGCGCTCGACCCGTCGCGAGAGCCGCCGAGGACCACTGCCATCTTCGGCAAATCGGGGGGGAACGAAGCACGAGGACGCGCGGCGACTCGCCCACGCCGGGTGCGCCGGCGGTTCTGGAACGATTCGTGCGCTGCCCCCGCCGATCCAACTAGGGCCCGCGTGGCAAGGGAAAGGTCGGTTTTGCTTGCGTTGGTAGGCAGCCGATCTGTAGAAGTTTGGCTTCCGGCCGCGGGATGTCGTAAGTTCGCATACATGTAGATTGTCGCGGATCGGCAACGAGCCCCGCCGGAGATCGTACGTAATGAAGCTGACCCCCTGGTACCTCGTCGCCGTCGCACCGATCGCCGTCGCCGGCTGTTCGGGCGCTTTTCTGGGTCAGTGCGCTGTCCTCGCGGTGACTCTCTGCATTTTCATCGGCACCCTGACGCTCGGGCGGCGAGCCCCCGGCGGTGTTGCGGACGCGACCGATTTGCACGAGAGCTCCTGAGCAGAGCTTGCGCTCGAGCGCGGGACGCTCGAATTGCGCTCTCGAATTGCGCTCTCGAATTGCGCTAAGGTGCTGGCTGGCACCAGCCAGGCCTGGCCTCCCAACTCATGAACGACGTCAACCGCGACGCCGCCGAGCGTCTGACGCCTTTCGACGAATTCACCCTCGCTGATCTCGAATCGATTCGCCTCATCCTTCGGGGTGATTCGGTCATCGACTGGCGCCGGCTCGACTTCACCTCCGAGAACGCGGCTCTCGAGTTTCTGACGGCTCAGGAGCTTCGCCCGGACGACCCGACCGATCGCGTCCGCATGGAGCACGTCAAGAGCGAGGCCATCGCCTACCTGCGCCGTCAATACGACTATCCCATTCCGCGGCCGGTCGAGAAGGCCACCGTACCGGAGCTGCTGGCGCTCGCCTCGGGCAAGGGCCACCGCGCGATGTGCTCGTGCACCATCCTCAAGTGCATGCACATCATCCATCACCTCGACGGGCGCGAGCTCCTTTTCGTGCTGCCGATGTCCGACCAGGAGGTCTTTCACATCGTCGAGGAGAAGGTTTACAGAGTCATCGGCGGAATGCTGGCTGGGGGCTTTCCGATCATCGAGTTCGTGGGCGGCCGAAAAAACAAGGACTCGCTCATTACGAAGCTGATGTCCAAGCAGGAGACAATCGCCGCCCAGATCTTCGACAAGCTGCGCTTCCGGATCGTCACGCGAACGCGCGAAGATATTTTTCCGATCCTACAGTACCTCACCAAAAGACTGTTTCCGTTCAACTACGTTGTTCCTGGTCAAAGCATCAATTCCATCTTCTCTTTCAAATCGTACGTCGAGAAGACCGCCATTGGCAGCGTCCTCGACCAGATGCAGGTGCACGGCGCGGTGGACGACGATTACACGCCGAGCGGCAATCAATTTTCCGCCGAGGAGTATCGAATCATCCATTTCGTCGTGGACATGCCCGTTCGCCTGCCAAAACGTATTCTGGACCGCGCGCCCTCGAGCGCGGCACAACTGGGCAACGTCATCTTCGTCATCTGCGAGTTTCAGATTGTGGACCGCGACACCGAGACGCACAACGAGATCGGTGAGGCCTCCCATGCCAAATACAAGGAGCGCCAAAAGAAGGCGGTCATGCGCCGGCTCCAGTTGGGGGGGGCCATGGACCCGCCCGCACGTACCCCGCGATCGACCGACCCGCCCAAAAAGAAGTGATTTGGCTCCACATCGCGTTCGCCTCCGCAGCGTCGTCGAGCTATGCCACGTCGCATGCGCCTGTATGCCGGCAAGGTTTCCACCATCGCGGCCGAGGTCGTCCGCACCCTCATCGCCTCGAAGGACATCGACGCAGAGCGACCCAAAGAAGTGGAGGCCGACGTCACCGCCGTGCTCCAGCAGTATTTGACCGACGAGCGCGACGTGAACGAGCGCGCCAAGGACGTCCTGGAGCGCACCGGCAAACCGCAAACGGACTACCAGCGGGTACGCGCTCTCGTGGCCGAGGAGAAGGGCATCAAGGTCGGCGACGACACGCTCGATTACTTGCTTGACCAGATAGTCGAGATGCTGATGCATTCGAACGGCGTCGAGGAGGTCTATGCAACGGACGTCGAGCTTCGACGCAAAATGGCGCCTCTCTTCAAGAAGCACATGGCGGTCGACGCCTCGCTCGACGCCGAGGTGCGCGCCCAGCTCCGTCATCTGCGCGAGGGTACCGACGCGTGGGAGGTCGAGTACGGGCGAATGCTCGAGCAGGTGAAACGGCGAAAAGGTCTGTGAACGCGACGACGGACTTGTCGTGGCCGTCGTGGCAGTCTTGCAAAGGTTCGAGCCCGGAGAATGTCCGGCGTAGCGTCGAGGAGGGTATGCGCAGCATGACGGGCTTCGGACTCGGCGACGCGCCCCTCGGCGCGGGCAAGCTCGCCGTCGAGATTCGCGGCGTCAATCACCGCTTTCTCGACGTACGCGTACGCGCGCCCCGCGAGCTCGCGGACGTGGCGACGTTCATCGAGCAGGTCGCGCGCGAAAAGCTGACGCGGGGCCGATATGAAGTGGCGATGCGCCTGGAAGGCACCGTGCTCCCGACGCCCGTCCTCGACCGGGATCGGGCGCGCGCGGGCTTCGCGGCGCTGCGCGAGCTTCGGGACGAGCTAACGCCCGGCGCGGACGTACCCCTGTCGCTTCTGGCAGTCATCCCCGATCTCTTCGTCTCTGGCCTCGAGCGCGAGGTCGAGACCCTGCGCGCTGCCGCGGGTACGGCGTTCGCCGCGGCCGCATTTGCCCTCGACACGATGCGCGCTCGCGAAGGCAGCGCGCTCCGGGCGGACCTCGTCGCGCGCCTCCAGCAAGTGCGTCACAAAGCGCGCGACATCGCGATGCGAGCGCCCGGCGTGCTCGAAACCCATCGGCGACGGTTGGGCGAACGCGCGGAGCGCCTGCGCGGGTCTCTGGACATCGCAGTCGACGCTGGCCGTCTCGAGCACGAGATCGCTCTCTTTGCGGAGCGGAGCGATGTCTGCGAGGAGCTCACCCGGCTCGAGAGCCATTGCGCGCAATTCGCCTCGTTGCTGGAGACCAGCGAGGCGGTCGGAAGGCGGCTCGATTTTCTCTTGCAGGAGATGGCGCGTGAGGCCAATACCATCGGTGCCAAGAGCCCAGATGCGCAGATTGCGCATACGGTCGTCGACGTGAAGGCGGAGATCGAGCGGATGCGCGAGCAAGTCCAGAATGTCGAATGAGCCTCCACGACGACTTCCTCCTGCTCGTCCTCTCCTCGCCAAGCGGCGCTGGCAAGACGACCCTCACCCGCATGCTTCTCGAGCATTGCTTGGACCTTCGCTTCAGCGTGTCGCACACGACGCGGGCGCCGCGCGCGAAGGAGGTGGACGGCCGGGACTATCATTTCGTCGATCGCGCGGGGTTTCTGAAGCTCGTCAATCAGGGAGCTTTCCTCGAATGGGCGGAGGTGCACGGGAACCTTTACGGAACATCAATGGCCGAAATCGACCGCGCGAGCGCGACGGCCGGTTGCACGGGGATGATCTTCGACATCGACTACCAGGGGGCCCGTCAAATCCGGTCGAAGTTGCCGGACGTCGTGACGGCCTTCTTGGTTCCGCCCTCCATGGCGGAGCTCGAGGCCCGATTGCGCGGCCGCGCCAGCGAGACGGAAGAGACGCTGGCGCGCCGCTTCGCGATGGCGAAGCGAGAGATCGAGCATTACGCCTTCTTCGACTACTTGGTCGTAAATGACGATCTGCAGCGCGCCTTCGACGAGCTCCGTTCGATTGCCGTGGCCGAACGCGCACGACGGCAGCGGCGCGCGCGCATGGCGGAGTCGCTGCTGCGTACCGGCCAGGTGTCCTGAGGCGTGTTTCGCAACGGCAAGACGAACGATCAAACTTCGAATAGAGAGGCAATTTCGACAATGCACCCGCTCCTCATCGTCGGCTCGCTCGCGTTCGACGACCTCGACATGCCGTCTGGCGACTATCGCGACGTGCTCGGCGGCGCCGCAACCTACGCTTCGCTCGCCGCCGCTCTGATCGCGAGCGAGGGCGTCCGCGTCGTCGGCGTCGTCGGCCACGATTTTCCGGATGCCCATCTCGCAGACATGCGCCGTCGCGGCATCGACACCATGGGAGTAGAGCGAGCGGCCGGCCTCACCTTCCGATGGCACGGCCGCTATTCGGCGGACCTCGCCAGCCGAACCACGATCGACACGAAGCTCAACGTATTTGCCGCCTTCTCTCCCAAAATTCCGGCTGCTTGCCAGGGCAGCCCGTTCGTCCTGCTCGGGAACATCCACCCTCAGCTCCAGCTCGACGTTCTTCGCCAGGCGGAGGGCCGCCGGCTCGTCGCGGCCGACACGATGAACTTCTGGATTGAGCGGGAGCCAGGCGCCCTCGCCGAGGTGTTGCGGCACGTCGACTTGCTCATCATCAACGACGAGGAGGCGCGCCAGCTCTCGGGAATCCACAATCTCGTCCGGGCCGCCGCCGACATTCGGAAACGCGGCCCCAAGATGCTCGTCATCAAGAGGGGCGAGTTCGGAGCGCTGTTGTTCGACTCGGACGGCGTCTTCTTCGTTCCCGCCTACCCGCTCGAGGAGGTCTTCGATCCGACAGGCGCCGGCGACTCTTTCGCCGGCGGCCTGATGGGCTACCTCGCGTCGAGCGGCGAGGTGTCACCCATGGCGATTCGACGTGCCATGTTCTTTGCGTCTTCGCTGGGCAGCTTTTGCGTCGAAGGTATCGGGCCTTCGCGCTTGCTCGCGGTCACACGAGCCGATCTCGCCGCCCGCATCGCGTCTTTCGCGCGGCTCGTGGACTACGGCGGCGGCCTCTCGGCATCGTGATGATTCGCTTTCTCGGGCTCCCCTGCCCCGCTGCGTTCGGGAGCCGTGACGACGGGGGCGCATCGGCCATGATGGGCCGCCCCGTGCGGGCACCCATGTGATGGACGTCGACTCCGAGTTACGCGCCTACGATTCGCTGTCGAACCTTTCTCGCGTGGCGGATCTGTCCGCGATCGCGCGAGCCGTTCTCTGCGGTGCAGCGTCTGCGCGGCGATTGCCAATGGATCGCGAGCGGCTGGGCGTGCTCGTTTCGGAGCTTCACCTGTCACGTGACGAGGCGATTACGCCATTCGGCAACGCGCTCGACGTTCTCGACCGCGGGCCCGAAGACGAAGGGGAGCGGGCGCTCGCGAGCGCGTTGGCCGCACGCGCCCTCGGCACGCCGGCGAACGGCAGCGACCCGACGAGCGACGCGGCAGAAATGCTGTGGTTGGCGGCGCACACGGCGTTCGACGCGACGGGGCTGGTCGACGTCGCGTTGGGTGCGAACGCGTCCGCCATCTGGGATGCCGTGTCCGACCAGATCCGTCAGGTCGATCGCGGTACCCTCCCGGCGACGAGGCGAGGCGAGGCTCTTGCCGGCGCGCTGGCTCTTGGGGCGTCGCGGCTGCCCAACGCGTCGGCTCACGCGGCGACGCTGGCCGCCGAGGTGCGCGATCCGAAGCTCGTGCGCGCGCTTCGGGGCTCCGCCAACGCTGGCATGGGCGTGACTATCGCCGGCGAGTTGACGCCGCCGCCGTTGAGCGCGGCGTTGACGATCGTGTCGGCCGCTGCCGGCGTCCTTCTTGCGACGCGACTCGCGCGAGCGACCGCCAAAGTCGTGCTCGCGTACAAGATGCCGGCGGAGGTCGTACGATCCGAAGATGGTGGCGTTCGCGTTCGGTGGCGCGTCGAGGTGCTCGGGCGCGTCATCCGCGAGCACGACGTGGTCTTGCCTCGCGCGGGCATTCTTCGAGTCGTGCGCGAGGTGCGCTACCCGCGTGCAGGCATGTATTCGGGGCTGCTCGCGCTCGCGATCGGTAGCTACGTCGGCGTCGGCACATGCGCCGATGGGCTCCGCGCCGCGTCACCTTCGCTGCTCGGCTGGGGCTTGCTCGTCTGCGCGGTCGGGCTCGCGCTCGATTTTGCGCTAGGCAGCCTCGTGACGGGCGCCCGTGGGCGTTGCCGGGTCTTGTTCGTCCCACGTGCGGGCGCGACCCTTTGCCTCACGGTTTCCGATCTCTCGCGCGCAGACGCCTTCGTCGCCGGGCTCGTGCAGCCTTAGCCGAACCCCCGGACGCCAGGCGCGCTTCGAGCGCCGAACGACCGGCATGCCGCCGTTTCCGTCACCAGTCCTCCTTGCCCGACGTCCGCTCGCCGACGACGGCGTCCAACTTGCCAGCGGAGGTTCGCACCTCGAAGCGAACCGTTCGGCTCGCCTCCGACGAAGCGCATGCCTGTACGCTCGCGCCGTAAGCGGCCTCCGACCGATCGAGCTCGGAACCGTCGATGCCATCGAACGCGCGGAGCTCCACCCCAGAGCCGTCGCCCTCCGCCCCGACCGCCACGCGCGTGCAGTGCCCCGCTGCCACGCTTTCCGTCCACGCCGTGTTTCGCGTCGGTTCGAGGGAAAGCTCGCGAACAGGTGCCCCTCTTCCTCCGAGCACCATGTCCGTGCCCGTGGCCGCGCGGTCGAGCATGCGGGACGCGGCGAGCGGGTGCGCCAAGAACGCGGTGTCCTTCCAGCGCTCGGCCCGCACCGTGACGGCGAACGGACCCGGACGGCCGCGCGTCTCGAGCTCGAGCCGCGACGCCCCCCGCCCGCACGCGAAAAGCACGAGGGAGCTCGCGGCCTCGCCGGCTCCGAGCAAGCCTCCGCCGTCGTCCCAAATACGCGCTCCGACGAGCGCGAGAGGGGAGCCGGCCACCACGTCGATACGCGCGCATGCGCCCCCGAGCGGTCTCAGATCGATGGGTACGCTCGCGCGCCGGCCGAGGGCGAGGACACCCGTCGTGGTGGAGAGCGGCGGCTCATATCCTGCTTTCGCCAGAACGGCGTCACGCGCGCGCTGGGCCGCATCGAGCGGCACAGATCCCGCGGTCCACGCGAAATCGGGTCGCAGGGTCAGATCGCGAGCCACATCGCCCCGGGCACGCGCGAGCACCACGGCCGCTCGGCCGCGACCGGTGTGAGGCCGCAAGGCGAGCGTACCGGCCACGGAGAGCGCGGAGCACAACGTCAACGTGCGTGCGTCCAAGCCCTCCCGCGCATGCGCGATCATTCGACCGTCCCCGTCGACCGCGTCCACGTCGAGCATGGTGACGTCACCATCTGGAACGACGACCGCGTCGACGCACTGATCGGCGTCGATCGGAAGCGATACGTCCGTGGGCAACCTGGCGTCGACCGCCAGTGCGACGCGCTTGAACTCCTCCCACGCGCCCCCCAGGGCAAGTCGGTGCGCGCGCACGGCGTCTTCGAGCCCCGGCCATGCCTCCGCTGGCCGCGGCGCCTCGGCGAGCCCCCCCCGTGCGCCGAGCGCTCGTGCGATGATCAGCGCTCGCTGCTTTGGCACGAGCTGGGCTCCGACCCCCACGAGCCCTTCCCCCTCGACGACGTGCGCGGCGACGTATACGCGAGCGGGGTGCGGGGTGCACAAGAGCACCGTGGGGTGGACATCGCGTCCCTCGTCGACCCCGAGCTGGGTGCCTTCCTCGGAGTAGATGGCGACGTCCACGTCTTCGATGGACGCGGAGCCGCGCGCGTACGCGAGCAGGCACGCGTCGGTTGGCACATCGACGAAGCCGCCGACCCAGTCATTCTGAACGGCCTCTGCAGAGGAGACGAGCGAAGACGCGCCCGCACCGAGCCGCGCGGCACGCATCGAGACTTCTCCGAAGAGCGGTCTGGCGTCGAGCTCCCCTGGCGTTACGTGCGGCGGTGGGAAGGGGATCAGGATGCCGGGCGGCGCCTTTGCCGAATGCAGGGACGACGGCGCGCACGCGCCGAGCAGCAGGACGGCCGCAGTCCCCGCCGGCGAGAGCCCCAGACCCGTCGCGCGCCTCACCGAGTGACCTCCCACACGCCGGATTGCACACGATAGAGCGCAAAACCCCAGCCGAGCAAAGGAGTGCCGCGGGCCTCGATGGCGGCCAACGCATGGGTCGTCTCGCCTGCGCAGAACGCGACCACGGCGCCGTCACCCTCTACGCCGCGGTCATCGATGAAATCGCTCGCGCCGACCCGCACCCGCAATCCGACGGCACGCGACGACGCCTGCACCCGCACCACGAGCCCGAGGTAGCAAGCGCCCGGTTCGATGGCGAACGGCACCGGCGTCACGCCGGAACCCCCTTGCGCGAGCGCGGCCGGTTCATTGGGTAGCGAGACGACGTGGCGCGCGAGCAGCACGTGCGCCATGCGGCCACGCGCCTCACCCCCCCAAAGCGGCGGAAGATGATCCGGCAGGGGCATGACGGAATGGGCCACGAGCACCGAGCTCCTTGGGGGAGCACCCGTGAAGACCACAGTGACGGCCGTGGACTCCCCCACGCATGTCGATAGCTGCACATCGGGCGCGTCGGATCGATCCCGGGCGAGGACCCGGCCGTCGGACCTGCCGCGCATCTCCCCGTCGAGGTCGAGCTTTCCCTGGACCGCGGATGGATGCCCGCGGGGATCGAACGCGAAGAGCTGCAGCAAGTGACACCCTGGATCGAGCGTCTGCTCGCTTCCGCCGGTCCCATCGTCCGCGGCTGACCACATGACGCGGGGCAGGATGGTGGCGCCGTCCCGCTCCGCCCGCATCTCCGCGAACTGCGCGCGCTTCTCCGGAGCGCCTAGCGGAGGCAGCGCTCCGGGCTCCCGAAGGGACACCGGCGCGCCGCCCGAGCGCTCCGGCAGCACCGCGCGCAAAGACGGAAGGGCTTGTGCCGAACGAGCGACGACCGTCTCGAAGGCGC
>JALYHV010000256.1 GCA_030776205.1 Myxococcota bacterium
CCCATGTGCCCGTCCGGGTGGGCCCTGTGAGCAACCCCACTGTGGGCGAGGTCGACGCGTCGACCGCTGGGCTGCTCGCCAGCAATCGCCAGCGCGCCGGAGGCCTTCGTCAGGAAGCGACGGTGGCGTGCGGCCTCGCGCGCTGGACGACGTGCGCGAACAAGCTCGACGAAGCGCAGAAGCTCGACCCGCCGGGTGAGGGAGACCCGTCGGTGAAGAAGCTGCGACAGGCGCTCGACTCCGTTCGCGCCCCGGTGCCGCACGGCACCAAGGGAGGCGATTGAGGCGGTCCGCCACCCGACACCTGTCCCGCGAGCGATTCCGTCAAAAGGCGATCTCGGCCTGGAGCTTGAAGACGTCCTCGTCGGGCTTCTTGCCCGAATAGGGGCCCTGCTGGAGCACGCTGCTCCCTGCGACGAGCGAGGTGCCCTTCGCGTAGCCATCCACCCACGTCCCGTTGAGCACCATCTTGTCGCCGTAAATGTATCGACTGTACTGAAGGTAAATGCGTTCGCCGGAGAGGAAGTGTGAGGAGAACACGGCCCGCGGCGTGATGGCGGCATAGATGTACGCCGGGTGGTCCAAGTCGTAATTGACCGTGTCGTAGCGAAGCATGAATGCAAGCCAGCTCAGCGGTTGAACGGTCACGTCGGCACCGTACTTGAGCTGTTTGAGGCTCTTTTGCGTAAACGTCGAGCCAGCGGGCAAATCGAGGTTTGCGTCCGTAAACAGCCCGAAGACGTTCAGCGTCACCTCGGGCAGCACACTTCCTGGTGCCTGTCCCTTGATACCGGAGAGGGTGTTCTCATAAAGGAACCCGAGATTGAGGATTGATCCGCTGCCCGTCGAGTCGCTCGGGCTGCCGGTCCAGCCCAGATAGTTCGTGGCGATCCCAAGGCCGCCCAGCGCGTGCATGACCTCTGTGCCCGTGTTGGCGAGCGCCCAGCCGTTTCGCACATGGACGTAAGACGGCGATATCCACAAACGGCCGGCGACGGGTGCGCTCAGGCTTGCCTCGGCGCCGATGGTCGTCAGATGGGCCATCTGCGCCGCTGTAAAGGACTTGTCACCGACGGCCGATTGCGGAGTCAAATTGGGGTCGGCCGTCCACTGGGTGTTGTAATGCAGTCCGACGTCGACGTACTTTTTGTACGTGAGCTGGATATTTTCCCAGGTGAGCAAATCGATGCCCGTGATCGCTCCGTAAAAAGGAGGCGCCCCGTAGTTGAAGCTGCCGTCCCGACCGGTCCCAAAACCCTGCACCACGGCCACCGTGAGATCGGGGCTCAGGGGAACCGTCAATTTCAGTTGTTCGCCGATCTGGCGAAATCGGCCGAGCGTGTACGTGTCGTACTTTTCGAAATAGCCGAATTTTGGCCACCACGCGCCGGTCGTGAGCGCGATGTTCGGTTTGAGGCCGGCGACGTCGAAGTCGGTGTCGAGCGAAAGATAGGCCATGCCGGGAACCCACGCCGCGTCGGGGTTCCGGAAGCCGACCGACTGATACCAATACCCCATCCAGCCGACCACCGCGTCGACATGCTTGTGCTTTTCGTGGATGAAGACCTCCGCCCAGTCTTGTTCCTGCAGTCGCAGGTAGGCGAAGCTGAAATAGCTCCAGTCGACCGTGCGATTCGGCCCGTACGACACCTGCGTGCTGGACGGACCGGTCGGGTTGTCGGGAGTGGGCCGCGAGCTGACGCCCATGGATACGGGCGCCCGGAAATAGCCACTAACCTCCGTGTGCCAGCCTTCCCACTGCCCTACGTGCTTCACTTCCGGTGGGGGCGGCGGAGCGGGGAGGGGCGGCTCCGCCTGCTTCGTCGTGCCGCCGTCCGGACTCGCTCCTTCCCCGGGAGCCGTCCCGGTGGGCTGCTCTGCGGGCTCTTGCGCCGCGGCGGGAAGTGACACGACGCACGCCCCCAACACGAAGATCGCTTGCAAGCTTCGCAGCACGGCTATCCCTTCTTCCTCTGCTGTTGCGCCAACCCCTGAAGGCACGCTCTTAGTAAAGAGGGCCACATGGAGCAAGACCCGTGAGCGCCGCGAGACAGCGGACATGGGAGACAATGCGAGTCGTTTTCGCGGTGGGCCACATTGCGCGCGAATGCGTGACGGCTCGCGTTATCGGGAGGTCGCTTACTTCCCGTATCCCGCAGCGACGATGTTGGCTTGCAGGGCGTTGACGGTCGCCAGCGTCGCCGCGCCGCTCGCCATCACACCTTCGAACCACTCACCCCCATCGGTTCCGCTGTTGTCTCCGCCGATTCCCAGGATGATGGACCCCTGCTTTTTCATGGGGACATAGCCCGGCTTGGCGGGACGAATTCCGTCGTACATCGTCTTCAGCGTGCCAGACGTCGCATCGCCGCCATAGAGCGCAAAGCGGCCCTTTCCCCCGTTCTGCGCCGCCGTGTCGCCGACAACCACGGCGGTGACGAAGTTGAATTTGAGGGGCGTATTGGTCGAGATGTTCTGATCCTGCCCGTTTTCCCAGCCAGCGTAGAGGCCGTTCTCCAGGTCTCCCATGACCCACGGGCCGTTGGCGTGGCCGCCGGGTGAACCTGTTCCCCAAACGACGCCGCCCCCGAAATAGACCGCCTCCATGGTGCCATTGCCGTCATCGTGAGCAGTCGTTTCGGCGTTTCCGTAATCGAAGCAGCACCCATCGACCAGATTCATCTGGCTGGTGACCATGTATTGCGTCTCCGGCTGGTCGCCCGTCGCCGTCCCGGTCGCCGTCGGGGTCGCGCAGCCTGTGCAGCCGGCTCGATACCCCATACCCGGTTTGATGAGGACGCCGTAAACCGAATGGCCGTTGACCGTGGTCTTGAGGTCAGCGGCGTTTGCCGGGTTGTCGGGAGTGCGTTTGGTACCGCCGGCGGGCGCGGGCCTAAGATCGTTCTTGTTTGGGGACTGGTCGTAGATGATCGATATGGTGCAGGTCGCCCCGGCGCAGAAGGCGTCTTGCGCGGCGGAGTCCGCGTAGCCGCCCGTCGTTGCCCCGATGTCCTTCGTCATGCCGCCCGGGCAAGAATTCGGTCCAGGAGCAGAAGATCCCTTGCAGACCTGGTAGAGAGGCCCGGTGTAGCCGCCGTAGAGGACTCGCGCCGTGCTGTGCGCCGCCGCGCACTTGTTGGTTGCGGCGCCGAGGACGTCGCAAGGCGTGGTGCCGCCGGTGGGGCTCCCGCTCGACGAACCGGAGCTGCTGCCCGCGTCGCCCGAGGAGCCCGAGCCGGTCGACCCCGAGGAGCTGCCAGAAGCGCCAGACGAGCTGCCAGACGAGCCTGAGCCAGCCACGCCAGAGCTGCCTGAGGAGACGGAGCCGCCCGAGCTGGCCGACGAGCCGGAGCTGCTGCCCGATCCGCCCGAGGAGCCGGAGCCGTTCGACCCGCCGCTCGCCGAGCCGCTTCCTGCACCAGTGCTGCTGCTCGCATCCGCAGCCCCGCCGTTGCCTGACGATGTGCCCATGCCTCCGGAGCTGGCGCCCGAGCTGCCGCCCGGAGGTGCGGAGAACGACCCGCAGGCAACGCCCACTGCGCCCAACGACACTGCGACGAAAGCTGGTACGACGGAGCGGTTCTTCTTCATTGCGACATCTCCTATTGCGTCACCGATGCGAGCTGGCGGGAGGCCAGTGGCGGACCGACGAGTGGTACCGCACGCCACCGCACGATGCGAGGCCAAGGGCAGAAGGGATTGGACGCTACTAAGTTGCACACTTATTAGGGAAGGGTGAGGCATTGCTCCCGTTAGACGAGTGTGCAATGCAATTGGGGCAGAATTGACCCGTCGGCGCGCAATTCGGAGCCGAAAGGAAGGGGACCGATCCATTCCGGCTCGATCCTTCGGCCTATTCCCACTGCCAGCGTGAGCTCGTCGCCCCTCCCGGCCAACGTGCTATCCCCGTCTCATGTCTGTCTTGATTGTGGGCGGTGCAGGCTACATCGGCAGCCAGACCGCGAAGCGCGTGGCCCGGGCGGGCCTCCGTCCCGTCGTCCTCGACAACCTCGTCTACGGGCACCCCTGGGCAGTGAAATGGGGACCCCTCGTGGAGGGGGACCTCGCGGATTCGGCGCTCGTCGCGCGCGTCCTTCGCGAGCACGAGGTGACATCGGTAATCCACTTTGCCGCGTACGCCTACGTGGGTGAATCCGTCACGAATCCTCGCAAATATTTTCGGAACAACGTCGTCAACACGCTCAACCTGCTCGACGCGATGGTCGACGCGGGGATAAAGAACGTCGTCTTCTCCTCAACGTGCGCCACGTACGGAGAGCCGCGCGAGGTGCCGATCGCGGAGAGTCACCCGCAGCACCCGGTCAACCCCTACGGCGAGTCGAAGCTCGCAGTGGAGAAGATCCTGCACTGGTACGCCGGCGCGTACGGCCTCCGCTACGCCGCGCTCCGTTACTTCAACGCCGCCGGCGCGGACCCCGAGGGCGAGCTCGGTGAAAACCACGATCCCGAGACGCACCTCATTCCGCTCGCCATCGACGCAGCGCTCGGCCGAGGCCGGCTCTCGATTTTCGGCACCGATTACCCGACGGCCGATGGCACGGCCGTCCGCGACTACATTCACGTCGCGGACCTCGCTGACGCGCACTGGCTCGCTCTTTCGCACCTCGACGGCGCGGGCGACAATTTGCGGCTGAACCTCGGAACCGGCACGGGGCAGTCCGTGCGGCAGGTCGTCGCCGCCGTCGAGAAGATCATCGGGCGCAAGGTGGCGGTCCAAGAAGTGGGCAGGCGGGCCGGCGATCCCCCGGCGCTCGTCGCCGATGCGCGTGAGGCGACGCGCGTCCTCGGCTGGCGTCCGCATTATCCAGAGCTCGAGACGATCGTCGAGCACGCCTTTCGGTGGCACGTGCGCCCTCAGGGGTCTGCAGGAGCTTGATTCCAAACGCGTGGTGCTAGACTCGCGGCCCCTTGGACAGGCTACCGTCGGTCGGCTCGGACGTTTGGGAAGAGCGCTGGCATCCGCTGCGCGAAGAGTGGGTGGTCGTCGCGGCGCACCGCCAGCACCGGCCTTGGTCCGGTGAGAACGTGTCGACGCGACCAAAGGCCGCGCCTGTCTATGACCCGACTTGTTACCTCTGCCCCCGCAACACCCGCATCGGGGGCAAGAGAAACCCCGACTACGGCCGCACGTTCGTCTTCGACAACGATCATCCCTGCGTCGGGGTAGACGCCCCGACGGGCCTCGTGGCGCCGCCCGCGCCGTATCGCGCTCGTCGCGCCGACGGGATCGCCCGAGTCGTTTGCTTCTCGCCGCGTCACGATGCGACACTCGCCACGCTCCCGCTCGACGTCGTCCGGGAGGTCGTCGAGACGTGGCGGCAGCAGACCCGCGATCTCGGGCAGCAGCCCGACGTGAAGCACGTCCTTTGTTTCGAGAACAAAGGCGAGGTCGTGGGCGTCTCGAATCCCCACCCGCACGGACAGATCTACGCGACGAACTTCGTCTTCAAGACGATCGAAACCGAGCTCGCGGCGATGATTCGGCACCGCGACGAGACGGGCAGGGGCCTCTTCGAGGACATCGTTCGCGCCGAGCAGGAGGACGGCCGCCGTATCCTGTTCGAGGACGACCGCGTCATCGCCTTCGTCCCGTACTTCGCGCGGTACACCTACGAGGTGTACGTCGCGCCGAAGAGGCGCGTCGCGCACGTGTTCGATCTCACCGAGGAAGAAGCGGGCTCGCTCGCGATCGCCTTGAAGGAGATTACGGTGCGCTTCGACAACCTCTGGCAGATGCCGTTCCCCTACGTCATGCCGCTCCACCAGGCTCCGACGGATGGGGGCGACTACGGCGCGTACCACTTCTTCGTCGCGTTCCACACGCCCCTCCGGCAGCCGGGGTTGCTCAAGTACCTCGCGGGACCGGAGATCGGCGGCGGCAACTTCTTGACCGACAGCTCGCCCGAGGCGAAGGCCGCGGAGCTTCGCCGCGCGTCCCCCGTTCACTACCTGGAAGGCAAATGACCGGCCTGCGGAACCCGGACGAGCTTCTCCGACGCATCCGTTCGGTGCACGAGGCCATCCGCGACGAGGTCGTGTCCGCCTGCTCGACGACGTCGAGCGACGATCTGGCGCGCGTCGTCGGTGACGATGCCGGCGACACGCAGTTCGCGATCGACCGCGTCTCCGAGGCCGTTCTCCTCGACCGCTTTGCGGAGCTTGCCCGCGACTGGCCGTGCCTCCTCGTGGCCGAAGGCCTGGGGGACGACGGGCGGGCGGTGCTTCCGCGGGGCACGTCGCCGGACGCCGTCGAGATCGTCGTGCTCGTCGACCCGATCGACGGCACGCGCGGCCTCATGTACCAAAAGCGGTCCGCGTGGATCCTCACCGGCGTGGCGCCCGCCGGCAAGGCCCCCGCGACGCTCGCGGATATCGAGCTCGCGGTGCAGACCGAGATTCCGCTCGTGAAGCAGCATCTGAGCGACACGCTTTGGGCCCTCGCGGGCAAGGGGGCCCACGCCGAACGCTTCGATCGGCTCAGCCGCGCCCGTCGCCCGCTTGCGCTCCGACCCTCTCGCGCTTCCACCATCGCCCAGGGCTATGGCGGGCTCGCGCGCTTCTTCCCGGGCGGGCGCGAGGTGCTCGCCTCCGTCGACGACAGCGTCGTCGATCGCGTCCTCGGCAGGGGGGCCCCTGGTCGCGCGCAGACCTTCGAAGACCAATACATCTCCAGCGGAGGCCAGCTCTACGAGCTTGTGATGGGACACGACCGCTGGATCGCGGACTTGCGGCCTCTCCTCGCCTCCTTTCTGCGCGACCACGGCCGGCCCCCGGCGATGTGCTGCCATCCTTATGACCTGGCGACGGAGCTCGTCGCTCGCGAGGCGGGTGTCCTCGTCACGGATCCATTCGGCGAGCGGCTGTCCGCTCCCGCGGATGTCGTCACGGACGTGGCGTGGATCGGTTACGCGAACGCCGCCATTCGCGATCAGGTGGAGCCAGCGCTCCGCGCCGCGCTCGAGGAGCGGGGACTCCGTCGGCGGGCCTAGCCATGTGGAGAGTCGACGAGCGCTCGGGCGGGCGCGATCCGGAACTGTTGGAGCTCGTGTCGCTGGTCGGGAGACAGAGCGGCTTCTTCGACGAGGCGCGGCCCATCACGGTGGCGCGCGCACCGGGAAGGCTCGACGTGATGGGCGGCATCGCAGACTACTCGGGATCGCTCGTCCTCGAGCTACCCCTCGCGGTCGCAACGTGGGTCGCGGCCCAAACGTGCTCCACGCCGACCTTCACGCTGATGAGCACCGGCGCAGCCGAGCTCTCTGCCGAGAGCTGCGTGACGATCCCGCTCTCGGCCCTGGCGCCACCCGAAGGACCGCTCGCGTACGCCAAGGCACGTACGCTTCTCGGCGGCGACCCGCGACGCACGTGGAGCGCGTACGCGGCCGGGGTGGTCGTCGTCCTGCACCACGCGTATGGAGTCCGCTTTGAAGGGGGGCTCAAGTGCCTCGTTCATTCGACGGTCCCGATCGGCAAGGGGCTCAGCTCCTCGGCGGCGCTCGAGGTCTCGACGTTGCGTGCGCTTTCGTCCATCGCGGGCCTCTCGCTCGATGGTCGAGAGCTCGGCCTGCTCGCGCAGCGGGTCGAAAACCTCGTGGTGGGGGCGCCATGCGGGGTGATGGACCAGATGACCTCCGCTTGCGGCGAGCGTGACCACCTGCTCGCGCTTCTTTGCCAACCCGCCGAGCTGCAGGGCGGGGCCGCTCTTCCCCGGGAGCTCGAAGCATGGGGGATCGACTCCGGAATACGCCACGCGGTGTCCGGTGCGAGCTACGGGAGCGTGCGGGTCGCGGCCTTCATGGGGTACCGGATCGTGGCCGACGAAGCGGGGTTCGTGGCGCACCCCGCAGAGGACGGACGAGTCGCTTTCGAGGACGACCGATTCGGAGGCTACCTCGCCAACATCGGTCCGTCCGTTTGGATGCAACGCTTCCGGAGCCGCGTCCCGGAGAGCCTTGGCGGACGGGCGTTTCTCGAGCGGTACGGCGGGCTCACCGACCGCGTGACGCGTGTCGATCCGGACGCGACGTACGCCGTCCGCGTTTGCGCAGAGCATGCCGTCTACGAGCACCACAGGACGGGGCTCTTTCGCGAGCTGCTCGAGGGCGGTGCACAGAGCGAGACGTCGCGGGTCTTGCTGGGCGAGCTGATGTACCAGTCGCACGCGAGCTATGGCGCGTGTGGGCTTGGTTCCGACGGCACGGATCGCCTAGTCGAGCTCGTCCGTGAGGCCGGCGCCGGAGCGGGGATGTACGGAGCGAAGATCACCGGCGGCGGCAGCGGCGGGACGGTCGCCGTGCTCGCAAGGACCGGAAGCCGAATGCGGCTCGAGGCGATCGCGAGGCACTACGAGAAGGAGACGGGTCGGACGGCGGCCCTCGTCGGCGGCTCGTCGGACGGGGCACTGCGATACGGCGTGAGAAGGCTCGTGCCCGAGTGAGAGTCGTTCGCGTGGCCCTCGCCGGCGACGCCTGACGGAGTGCGTCAGTGACGGCGGCCCGGGCGTTGGGCTCTCGTCGAGCCGACCGCTCTAGATGCAGACGTGGCCCACATGGTCGTGTACTCTCCCCGGCCCTCGGTGGGACTGTCTCGCCGCAAGAGAGACGAGACCATGCGACCTTCCGCTTTCGGGGCCAGCCTGTCGGGTGTGACTCTCTTCGCCGGAGTCCTCGCGTCCTGCGCCGAGCACCAGCCCAGCGCCGCGCCGCCGGCTGCCGGCGGGGGGCAAGCC
>JALYHV010000257.1 GCA_030776205.1 Myxococcota bacterium
GCATTCGCCTGGACGCCGCTCGTGAGCGCTCCGTACAGGGCGTAGCGCGCGGTCATGCCGAGCATCTCTCGAACGTATCCGAATACAGACGGAAAAACAGACGGATGGCGCGCCCGGAAACGAAAGACCCGAGGGGCGACCACACGAGCTTGTCGCGGCACGTCGCGGCACGGTTGGTCGCGCGGAGTAAGCCTCGCCTCTTGCTAGGCAAGAGCGCGAATCGTTACTTGACGATCGCGAGTGCCGGCGCTAAGCCAGAAACATGGTTATCGAGCCGAGATCGGGACGGATGCGCAAGGTCCTCGACCGCGGGGCCTGTCGGCTCGCGACGGCCACCACGTCTCGCTCGGTAGCGAGTCACGCGCGGGTCGTGATTTGGGTCTCCAGGGCCCTCTCCTAGGCGGAACCGCCGCGCTCTAGCGCAGCGAAGGCCGCCCGGGACTCCCGAGGCGGCCTTCGGCGTTTCTGGGGTCCCGACCCGAGCTTGCGAGCGGGGCGCAGGCGCGCCTGCAGCTGGCTCACGCAGGGACTCGTCGCTGCTGGCTCGTGCTGCTGGCTCGTGCCGCCCCTCGTGCAGGCGACAACTTGGAAGTGCGACGCGGGATTGGAGATTGAAATCATGTGGCAACCAAAAACGCTCATTAACCTATTTGTCGCCGATGCGTCGCAGTCCGCTTCGTTTTACGAGGCATTGCTCGGCGTCACGCCCGCTCGCCGGGACGACCGATCCATCGTGTTCGACCTCGACTCACCGCCGCTCGTTCTGACCGTCGAGGAACGACGCCTTGCGAAGACCACGCAGTCCGGCGACAACCGCTTCGCGCTGGTCGTGCTCGAGCCCGAGCATGTCGGCCATGCAGCCATCAGACTCCGGCGCGCCGGCGTTAGACTTCGCGTGGAAGACCAGGGAATCGAGGCGCGCGATCCCGACGGAAACGCGTGGCGAGTGCGTCTTCTGCCTCTTGCCCAGGGCCGGACCGCCCCGGCCAGTCGCGCTTTCCGAGAGGAGGGAAAAGGCCATGAGAACCGCTGAACGAACTGTATTCGGCGTGCTGTTCTCGATTTGCCTCTGCCACATGATCAACGACATGTTGCAGTCGCTGCTCGCGGCGATTTACCCGACTCTGAAATGGACGTTTCACCTCACCTTTGCTCAAATCGGGCTGGTCACACTCGCATACCAGCTGACGGCTTCGCTGCTGCAGCCGGTGGTGGGGCTCTATGCAGATCGCCGGCCAGCGCCCTTTTCGTTGCCGGGCGGAACCCTTTTCACGTTTGCCGGTCTGCTGCTGCTGTCCTTCGCACGCAGCTACGCGGGCCTCCTGATCGGCGCGTGCGTACTCGGGGTGGGGTCATCGGTATTTCACCCCGAGTCGTCGCGGGTCGCACGAATGGCCGCCGGCCGCCGCACCGGGCTCGCGCAGTCGTTGTTTCAGGTCGGTGGCAACGTCGGATCGGCGCTCGGCCCGCTCGGCGCAGCGGTCGTCGTCGCCCGACATGGTCAGCGCGGCTTCGTCGGCTTTTCCATGTGCGCTCTGCTCTCCACCGCGATCCTGACGGGCGTCGGCGTGTGGTACCAGCGCCACGGCCTCGCCCGGCTCGCGGAGGGCAAGCGTGTCCAGCGCGAGTCGATTTCGGCGCGCAGCCTGTCTCCGAAGCAAGTGACCGTCTCGATGGCCGTCCTCTTGACGCTCGTCTTTTCCAAGTTCGTCTACCTGGCGAGCCTCTCCAGCTATTACACCTTTTACCTGATTGACCGCTTCGGCGTCTCCGTGCGCGGCGCGCAGTTGCGCCTCTTCGCGCTCTCGGCGGCGGTGGCGGTCGGCACGCTGGGCGGCGGCCCACTCGGCGATCGCATCGGGCGCAAGCCGATCATCTGGTTTTCGATACTCGGCGCGCTCCCCTTCACCATGGCACTGCCGTACGCGAATCTTTTCTGGACGGGCGCGCTCAGCCTGATAATCGGCTTCGTTCTGGCCTCCGCATTTCCCGCCATCGTGGTCTACGGGCAGGAGCTCATCCCCGGCCGCGTCGGCATGATCTCCGGAATGTTCTTCGGGCTGTCGTTCGGCGCCGGAGGCCTCGGCGCGGCGTTCCTCGGCCGACTCGCCGACGCGACGAGCATCGAGCACGTCTACACGGTCGTGTCGTTCCTCCCCGCCCTCGGCCTGCTGGCGGCTTTGCTTCCCACGCTGGACGGCGCTCCCGCGGCCGATCGCAAGGAAGGGGGCACGCGGGCGGTCGGCATCGAGCCCACTACGGTGCCACCCGTCCTATTGCGTGACGAGTGACGACGGCGAAGCGGACGGCGAGCAGCACGCTGACGAAAACGAGCCCCGCTGTAAGGCCCCACCACAAGCCCCGCGCGCCGAGGCGCAATCCGAAGCCCAGTACCATCGCTGCCGGAAAACCGACCACCCAATGGGCCACGACGTTGGCGACGAAAGGAAAGCGCACGTCGCCCGCGCCCCGGAGCGCGCCCGCAGCCACGGCCTGGACGCCATCGAAGATTTGAAAGAGCGCGGCTATCCGGAGCAACTCCAACCCAATGCCGATGACCTGCTCGTTGGAGGTGAAGACACGCATGAGGGCGCGAGGAGCTGTCGCGAACACGACGGCGCCGAACGTCATCGCTGCGCCGCCGAGCACGATTCCCATGGTGCCCGCGAGACGCGGCGATGCGCCGGCGCCAATCGCGCGTCCCACACGCACGGAGGTCGCGGCGCTGACGCCGAGCGCCGCCATGAAGGTGAAGCTCGCCAACCCGATCGCGATGTGATGGGCAGATGCGACCACGGGGCCCAGCGCGCCGGAGAGCAGTGCGACCACCGTGAAGACCCCCACCTCGGCGAGCATCTGCAGACCAACCGGAAGGCCGAGGCGGTAGGCGACGGCGAGAGGAATGGGCGGAGCCGCTTCTGTCGAGCGGTACGGCAGGGCCGCGACGGCGACGAACGCGAGGAGCACGAACGACGCGAGGCTGAACGCGATGCCGCCGCCCAGCGCACCGAGCGCGGGGAGGCCCACCGGCGGCAGCCCGATCGCACGCAGCGCGCCGTCCCCCCGCACGAGTACGTTGGCGGCCGGAACGTTGAGGACATTGGCCGTGATGCTGGCGATCACCGCGGGGGAGGTGTTGCCGTGGGTCTGGAGGAACGTCTTCGTCGAGAAAAAGAGGAGCGTCGCGGCGAAACCGGGCGCCTGTCCCGCGAGGTAGAGACGAACGCGCGAGACGACGTGTGGGTCGAGGCCTAGGCGCGGCAGGGCGAGCGTCACGGCAAACGCGGCAGCCATCCCGATGGGCCAGACGAGCAGGGTCGCGCGCGCGTTCGTCACGAAGCTGCGCCAAGCGAGCCCGTGCTCCCCGGCGCCGACTGCTTGCGCCGCGAGGGGCTCGAGGCCCGAGGCCACGCCGATGCCGAGCATGACCCCGGCGAAACCGATCGATCGACCGATGCCCGCGCCGGCGAGATCGTCGACGGACACGCGGCCGATGGCGGCGGTGTCTACGAGCGACATCGTCATCAGCCCGAGCTGCGCGAACGAAATGGGAAGGGACAATCGCAAGAGCGCGCCGAGCTCGCGTGCCCAAGCGCTCGCGCCCTGCTCGTGCGTGACATGCGCAGCCGTCACGAGCCCTGGGCGCGACCGGTTCATCGACGTCCGACCTTATCGAGCTGCCGCGGCGGAGGCCCACCCTTTTTCTACGACCGACCTGCCTTTCGGTGCAGCGCGGACTCCATGACGCCGAACGTGCCGCTCGCGGCATCCGCGCCGACCAGCGAGCGCGGGTCCTGCGACTTCGAAGCGTCGAGGACCTCACGGACTTTGCGCGCAAGGGCATCGGGGGTGATGGGCTTGTGAATGAAATCGATGTCCGAATCGAGAATTCCGTGGTGAACTATGGACGCGTCGCTGTAGCCCGACATGAACAGCACCTTCGTGGCGGGCCGCTGAACGCAGAGCCGCTCCGCCAACTCCCGGCCGCTCATCCTCGGCATCACGACGTCCGTCAGGAGCAGGTGGATCGTCGCAGGATGCTGCTCGCTTATGACGAGAGCGTCACCGCCGCTATGGGCTTCGAGCACGTGGTAACCGTACTGTCGCAAGATCGCATGGGCGAGCGCCCGAACGTGCTTCTCGTCCTCGACGAGCAGGACTGTCTCCGCACCGCGCGGCGTGGGGCTCTCGGGCGCCGTTGCCGAGCTCTTAACGACGGCCGAGGCGCCGTCCGCGTGAGGCAGGTAGATCTTGAACGTGCTGCCCGCGCCAGGCTCGCTGTAGACCCAGATGTGCCCCCCGCTCTGGCGCACGATTCCGAAGACGGTGGCGAGCCCGAGACCGGTTCCCTTTCCTTTTTCCTTGGTCGTGTAGAACGGTTCGAAGATGCGGGCGCGCTGCTCAGCGTCCATTCCGCACCCTGTGTCGGTGACTGCCACCATCACGTAAGCCCCGGGCGTTACTGAGGCGTGCTCGGCCGCGTAGTCGGAGCCGAGCTCCACGTTGCGTGTCTCGATGGTCAGCTTCCCGCCCGTCGGCATGGCATCGCGCGCGTTGACGACCAGGTTCATCAAGATTTGCTCGAGCTGCCCCGGGTCCGCGCTTACCTTTCCAATCGCTGGGTCTCCGACGAAGTTGAGCTCCACGTCCTCCCCAATCAGGCGCCCCACCAGCTTCTGGAGTCCTGCGATGACGTCGTTGGGATTGAGAATCCGAGGCTGCAAGATCTGCTGTCGACTGAAGGCGAGGAGCTGCCGGGTGAGCTCCGCGGCTCGATTTCCCGCACCGTTGATCTCGTCGAGATCGAGGCGCATCGGGTCCCCTGGCTTGAGATCGCGGGCCAGCATTTGGCTGTAACTCAAGATGACCGAGAGCAGGTTGTTGAAGTCGTGCGCGACGCCACCGGCGAGGCTACCGAGCGCCTCCATTTTTTGGGATTGGCGGAGCCGCTCCTCGCTGCGCCGCAGCGCCTCCTCGGCGGCGCGCCGGGCTTCTTCTTGGAGGCGCCGCTCGGTCACGTTCTGGGCGACGACGAGCCGACTAGGGCGATTGTCGAAGACGAACGGGTGAACGGTCTCTTCCGCCTCTATGTACGAGCCATCCTTTTTGCGATGTCGGCGAAAGGAGACGCCGTCCGGCCAATCTCCCGCGCCACGTCCAGGGGCGGCGCCTAGGGCGCCTCCCTCGCCAGGACAGACGTCGGCGATGGTCATCCGGAGAAACTCCTCGCGAGGATAGCCGTACTGCTTGACCGCGGTGTCGTTCACGGCGAGAAACTGCAGCGTCTCGACGTCGTAGACCCACTTTGGCAGAGGGCTGCTGTTGAAGAGGGCCCGGTACTGGGACTCGGAAGCACGGAGTGCCTCTTCGGTCTGCTTTCGGTCCGAGATGTCCGTGACGTACGCGATGCACTCCGCCGTACCCTCCAGCACCGCCGCGCCGACGAGAGCCGCCACCTGATGGCCATCCTTGTGGACGTACAGCCGCTCCCGCA
>JALYHV010000258.1 GCA_030776205.1 Myxococcota bacterium
AACCGCGGCGCGGGTGGCAGCTGGGCATCCGCGGTCGTTGTGCCGACCTGAAACGGCGGTGGAGGGGGCAAGCCGTCGTGGTGGGAACAGGCCGTCCCCAGGAGCCCTACCGCGAGGACCGCGAGGACGGAGTATGCCAAGACCGATGACGCTGCTCTCGAGGGCACGATTTCGAAGGCTCTCATTGTTTCCGTCCTAGGCCACTGGTGAACCAACGCCGCCCTGCGTGCACGCCTGCCGGCACCGGGCGGAGCGTTCGGGAGCCCCGCCCGTTTGGGTTTTGACCGGTGACATCACCGTGACCGAGCGGCCGCGCCGCGTAAGTCCAACTGTCTGTCGGGGTCGAGGTTGGCACAAGGCCGTTGAGCACGACAAGGGTCCTCGCCCATCCCGCGGTCGATCGCAAGCCCCTGCGCACCATACGCCGTGGACTTCGCCGACGCCCTGCATCCCGGGGAGATCGCGCTTCGACTGGGCTGAGATAGTCCGTCTCTACGAGGTGCTCGAGCGCATCGCCCCACCGCCGCTCAACGTCTTGCACACGGCGCGGAGGGCCTCCACCCTCACGTTTCGGTGACCGACTTGAGCCTCGCGAGGCCCTTGTCGAAGTCTTTGCTGAGCATCCCGTCGAAGAAGAGCTTGCCCATGACGGCGAGTAGCACGTTGCGCGTCCCGGACATCGTCCAGGTCACGCGGGTCGCGTTTCCTTCCGGCTGGAAGCGAAAGACGATCTTGTTTTTTGCTTTGAACGGCTTCACGAAGTCGAGGTCGAGATCGATCCGGTCGGACGTCGCGCTCGTGATGACCATCGAGCCTTCGCCGGACTTTTTTCCCACCCAGGCGTAGCGCGCACCGACGCCTCGCTCGGGGCCGCCGTACGTACGTTTCAAGTCGGTGTCGAGCCCTTCCCAGGGAGACCACTTGGTCCAGGCGTGGAGATCGACGACGAGGGCGTGTAAGGCTGCGGACGGCGCCGCGATGACGATCGACCGCGTGTGCTCGAACGAAGCCATGGCGGCCACAGTAGCGCAGTTCGTCGTCCTGAATCGAGGCTGTGGCACGAGGCGCGGGGGATGCGAGAGATCATGCCGTCGTCCTGCGCTCACGGCGCAGACGCATGGGCAGCACGGGCTTCAGGCCGTCCAAGAGGCCCTGAAACGCCGGAGGTGCCAGGGCTCCGCGTTTAGGGGGTATGCGGCCCTTCCCTCTCGGCGCGGTCGTCGCACCGGGTGTGATCGAGGGCAGAGCCCCTGCTTGAAGTCGTAGAGGCGTTGGGAGTCGCGCGGGGCGTTTTCTCTCGCGCCGGAGCGGATCGGACGCAGGCGCCGTCGGCAAGGTGAGGTTCTGGGCCGGTCGCTGGCGCCCCTGCATGAACCGGTGGCCATTGCGCCCGCTCAAGGCGGCGAAGCGAAGGCGACGAGCGCGCGCACCACCTCGGGCGCGATCGCGTGGCCACCGTCGAACTCGACATACTGAACGGGAACATGTGCCGCCTGCAGCACGTCGGCGAGCGTGCGCGACTCGACGACCGGGCACACTGTGTCGTGCGTCCCGTGCGCGAGCAGTACGCGCAGTTGTTTGCGCCTTGGGAGCTCCTCCCGTAGCCCGATCCAACACGGAGAAAAGCTCGCCAAAGCGCCGATGGTGGAATCGTCTGCGGCGAGGTCCGCGGCGATCGCGGCGCCCTGCGAGAAGCCCGCAATCACCACTCGGCTATTCCCGGGACCGTGGTCGCCAAGCATTTCGTGTACGACCGCTTGCACCCGCCTGCGGCTCTCCGCGAAGTCCTTCGCCTCGTCGCCCCAGCTGTTGCCTACCCCCGTCGCGAACGGCCCCTCGACCAGCACCACGGAGACGTCCACGCGTAGCCCCGCCTCGCCGTTTGGATGCTGTCGCCGAAGCAATTTACGCGGCCTATGGGAGTGGCTGGGACGATGTCGCAGGGCTCGATGCCCGGCGCACCGGACTCTCCCAGGAAGCGATCGACTTGGGCCGCCTCCTCGCGCGGTTGATGCCCGGCGAACCAGAGGTCCTCGGGCTAGTCGCGTTGATGCTGCACTCCGAGGCGAGGCGCGAAGCACGACGCGACGCCGCAGGCGCGTACGTTCCGTTGTCGCAGCAGGACCCATCACGATGGTCGCGTCCGGCGATCGAGGAGGCGGAGAGCCACCTGCGAGAAGCCGCATCCGGCGGGCGAGTAGGGCGCTTCCAGCTCGAAGCGGCGATTCAATCGGCCCACGCGCAACGCCTGCACTCCGGCAAGACGGATTGGGAAACCATCGCGTTGCTTTACGAGGGCCTCGTTGCGCTCGCGCCCACGATGGGCGCCCGCGTCGGGCGCGCCGCCGCCGTCGCCGAAGCACGCGGACCGCAGGCCGGTTGGGACCTGCTCGAGGCTGTCACTCGAGCCGAGGCTGCAAGCTATCAGCCGTATTGGGCCTTGGCGGCCCACCTCTTGGCGAGTCTCGGGCGCAACGCGGAGGCCGGGGACGCTTATGAGCTCGCGATCGGTCTCTGCGAGGATCCCGCGATGCGCGCCTGGCTGCGCATGCGAGCGCTCGCCACTTCGCGCACGGGGGGCCTCGACGTCGCCGTGCGCATTGGAATTCTTGGCTCCGGGGGCGCAACGAGTCGTCGAGCTGAAGGCGAAGCGAGACGACCTTCACCAGCGGGTAGGAAGTCGTAGCCGATCCGGCGGACCAAGCGTATGCCGAGGCCCCAAGCTGTCGCGAGCGCCTCGGTATGTGACAAGCCGCCGACCTATCGTTTCTCCGACGCCGCGCTCGCCGTCGGACGTCCAGTCACTCGAAGCGCAGCGCGTCGATGGGAATGAGCTGCGACGCTTTCTGCGCTGGATAAATGCCGAATACGATTCCGACCATCGCACTGAACCCTACCGAGAGCGTGATGACGCCTGGTTGAACGAGCATTGGCCAGTGCAGGTGCGCGGCGAGCCAGGCAGCGACGCCCACGCCCAGACCGACTCCGATGAGGCCCCCGGCCAGCGACAACGAGAGCGCCTCGACGAGAAATTGCATCAAGAGGTGGTGCGGTTCGGCGCCGACCGCCATACGGATGCCGATCTCGCGCGTCCGCTCGGTGACGCTGACGAGCATGATGTTCATGATGCCGATTCCGCCGACCAGGAGCGAAACCGCGGCGACGCTCGCGAGGAGGGTCGTCATCGTGTCGGCTCCCTGCTGTTGAGCGCCAGCGATCTCGCTGAGGTTGCGGATCGAGAAGTCGTCGTCCCCGGCGGGCGCAAGGTGGTGGCGATCGCGGAGAAGAGCCGTGATGTCTTGCTGCGCGCGCGCCGTCGCGTCGGCGGAGGTCGCCGCGACCATGATCTGGCCTTGAAGGTACTTGCTCAAGCCCCCTTGGACCTTTTGCGCGAACGTCGTGAACGGAATGAACGCCGCGTCGTCGTAGTCCTGACCCGTCGCCGACTGCCCTTTGCGTGCGGCGACGCCGACCACGGTGAACGGCGTGCTGCCGACGCGGACCGCCTGCCCGACGGGGTCGGCGCTCGGGCCGTAGAGCTTGTCGACGACCGTCTGGCCGAGCACGATCACCTTGGTGCCGCCCTCGACGTCCGCCGCGGTGATGGGCGAGCCGGCGGCCATCGGCCAGTTGCGTATGTCGAAATATTCCGGTGAAGTCCCGGTGATGCTCGTCGTCCAATTCTGATCTTCGCCGACGACGGGCATCGCCGCGCGCAGCGTGGGCGCCGCGGCCTTCACCGAGGGCACGTCGCTTCGAATCGCGGCGAGGTCGTCCCAGGTGAGGGTAGGCATCGAGCCGAAGCCGCCGTGGACGCCGCCGGTGCTCGACGACCCCGGCAAGATGATGAGCACGTTGGTGCCCATCGCCGCGAAGGCCTCCTCGACGCGCGCCTTTGCCCCGGCGCCGATGGCCATCATCGTAATGACGGCGGCGACACCGATGACGATGCCGAGCGTCGTGAGGAAGGCGCGCAGCTTGTTTCTCAGGATCGCGCGGAGAGCGACACGCAGCGTCTGGACGGGGCTCATGCCGTGCCCTCCTCTGCCTCGGCGGTCGCCGGCACGGCCTGCTTCGCCTCCTGGGTGCGGTCCGAGAGGACCCGGCCGTCACGCATGACGACCAGGCGCGACGCAAACTCGGCGACCTCAGGCTCATGAGTCACGACGATGACTGTGATTCCGGAGCGCCAGAGACCCTGAAAGATGGACATCACGTCCACACTCGTGCGCGAATCGAGAGCGCCCGTCGGTTCGTCGGCGAGGATGACCTTGGGGTCGTTCACGATCGCGCGCGCGATCGCGACGCGCTGCTGCTGACCCCCCGAGAGCTGGTTGGGGTGGTGGTGAAGGCGCCGGGCGAGGCCGACGCGCTCGAGCGCCTGCGTGGCTCGAAGCCGGCGTTTTTTCGCGCTCATTCCGGCGTACTCGAGCGGCAACTCGACGTTCTCGAGCGCGCTCGTTCGCGGCAGGAGATTGAACTGCTGAAACACGAACCCCAGCATTCGGTTGCGCAAGCGAGCGAGCTCGCTGCGGCTCAGGCCGGCGACCGCGCGTCCGGCGAGCACGTAGCTCCCGGAGGTAGGCAAATCGAGGCAACCCACGATGTTCATCAGCGTCGACTTGCCCGAACCGGACGAGCCCATCACCGCGACGAACTCCCCCTCGGTCACGCCGAGAGACACGCCATCGAGAGCGCGAAGCTCGACGTCTCCGCTCCGGTAGATCTTCGTGAGATCGCTCAGCTGGATGACGAGGCCGGCCATCGGTCCCTCAAAACACGCGTCGCAGCGCGGGCGTGCCGGTGCCGGTGCTTGCCGTCGCCGCCGTGTCGGCCGTCGTCGCGTCGAGGACTGCAAGGTCCCCCTCCTTGACATCGCCCTCGGTAATCTCGGTGAACGTCCCGTCGGTGAGCCCCGCGTGGATGGCGACGGGCTGGAGCACCCCGGCGCGGAGGAGCCATAGGTTGCGGACATCGGAGC
>JALYHV010000259.1 GCA_030776205.1 Myxococcota bacterium
GGATGTCGCCCACCCACATCATGCCGTACGTGCCGAACGGCACCGGGCCCCCGCGCGCCGTCCGCCTCGAGACGCCTGCGTCCGCCGGTGAGGCGAGCGAATCGTCGATCTGCTCGTTCGTGGGCAACCGGGCAAGCTCCGCGGCAGCGTCCATGGGCTGTCGCTGCCATTCGTCGCTGACTATTCGCCCGTCGCGCATCGTGATCACGCGAGAGGCGCAGGCAGCAATGTCACGCTCGTGGGTGACCAGGACGACGGTGATTGCCCGCTCGCGGTTGAGCTTTTGTAACAACGCCAGGACCTCGAGGCTCGTGTGCGTATCGAGGTTGCCCGTCGGTTCGTCGGCCAAGAGGAGCGGCGGATCGGTGACCAGCGCCCGCGCGATTGCCACGCGTTGTTGCTGGCCCCCCGAGAGCTGGCTGGGGTTGTGGTGAATGCGGCCGCCCAGGCCCACGGCCTCCAGTGCCGCCTTCGCGCGACGCCGGCGCTCGCGCAGCCCGACGCCACGGTATTGCAGCGGCAGCTCGACGTTCTCGAGCGCAGTCGTGCGTGGAAGGAGGTTGAAACCCTGAAAAATGAACCCGATGATTCTATTTCGCACGATCGCGCGCGAGTCGCCTGTGCGCTGTCCGACGTCGACTCCCGCGAGCACGTAACTCCCGCTCGAGGGGCGATCCAGACAGCCGACGATGTTCATCATCGTGCTCTTGCCCGAACCGCTCGCGCCAACGATGGCCACGAACTCGCCCTGGCCAATCGCGAGGCTGACGTCGCGCATTGCCCGGACGACCCCCCCTCCGGTCGCGTACTCCTTCGAGACCTGCGTGAGCTCGAGCAGCGGCTTCGAATGCGCCACAGCGGTCATTCAGAAGATCCTGCGCTTCTTGCTTTTGTCCTCCGCGTCCGTCTCGTCCGTGACGACCTTGCTTCCGGGCGCCAGTTGCGGGTCGTCGAGCTCCGTGTAGATGCCATCCGTGATGCCTATCGACACGACGCGCGGCTCGTCTTTCTCGTCGCCCGGCTTGTCGCTGGTCAGCACCCAGACGCGCCCTTGCCCCTTGGCGAGCGGCGCGTCGGGAGGCTGCGGCACCGGTTTTCCGTCCGGCCCGAGCGGAGGTGTGGGCCGATAGCGAAGCGCCGCGTTGGGAAGACGCGCGACGGAGTGCGCCTCATGGGTTCTCACGGTGAGCGTAGCCGTCATTCCGGGGCGCAGCTTCTCCTCCGGGTTTTCCACCTCCACCACGGCCGGATACGTCACGACGCCCGACACATTGTTGGGGCTGAATCGAATCTGCGAAACGACGCCATGAAAGATGTCACCGGGGAAGGCGTCGACCACGCAATCGGCCTCCATTCCCTGCCGGAGCTTGCCGACGTCCGCCTCGTCGACGTCCGCGAGCACGCGCATCTTGCGCAAATCCTGGGCGATGACAAAGAGGACCGGCGCTTGAAAGCTCGCCACCACCGTCGCGCCGGGGTCGATACCACGCGTGACGACCACACCATCCACTGGCGAATAGATCTTGGTGTAACCGAGGTTTGCGGTCGACTGCCCGAGCTGCGCCGTTTGCGCCGCGATCCCGGCGCGCTGGCTCTCCACGTTGGCCGCCGTCGCGTCCAGCTGGGCGCGCACGGAGTCGTAGTTGCCTTTGGCCGCGTCGAAGTCGGACTTACTGGCGAGGTTCGCCTGGTAGAGCCGCTGCACGCGTTCGAAGGCGATTCTCGCCGTGTCCGCCTGCGCGCTCATGCTCGCCATCGAGGCCTTCGCCTGCGTGAGCTGGGCTCGCTGCGCCGCGAGGTTCGCCTGCTGAGCGTTGACTTGCGTGCCGTAGATCAGCGGATCGATCTCGGCCAGCGTTTGCCCTTTTTTGACGATTGAGTTGAAGTCGACAAAAACCTGCGAGACCCGCCCGCTGACCTGCGCGCCGACGTTGACTTGCAGCAGCGGCTGCACCGTGCCGGTCGCCTGGACCTTCTCGATGACGTCCCCGACGCCGACCGCGGCCGTGACGAAACGCGCAGGAGGCGGCGGGCGGTGCTTAGAGCTCCACATAAGTCCCGCGATCAACACCGCGGCACCCGCGGCGGCCAGGGCAAGCCGACGCAGCCAGCGCCGCCCGCCGTCCTCTGCGGCCAAGGCCTTTTTCAGCTCTTCGGTGACAGCCGTCGAATTGTACATGGTCGCGCGGGACGCCGGAGTCTGTGCTGCATGGCCGGGGCCTCGCCGAGGGGTTAGTAGCGGAACCATGGCCGGCAGGCCACGCGAGCACTCCGCAGGCCGCCGGCGTGGCAGCGAGGCGCAAACGCCAGAGACACTGCCTCCGCCGAGGCTGCTGCGGCCGCCCTCGGGAGCGAACGTATTGGCGCATCCGCAAGGTCCTACGCGCAGCGCCCGCGAGCACGATCGCCCGCCGTGCGGAGAATCGCGACAGGAAGTGGCCAGCCGCGCAACGTCGGCTCGGCTCGGAAGCGGAAAGCCCCCCCTCGCTACTTTGCGGGCTTCCTCGCGTCGGCCGCGCTCGGGTCGTACCCCTCGAGGTGAACGGGGAACACGGGGGTACCAAGCCGCCGGCGCTCGCGCTTGTTGCGCTTCCCGTTCGTCGTCATCTTGCGCTTGCGAATGCGCTCGTATTGCTGGGATGAAGAGACCATGAACCGACCCGCCTTGCCGTAACCCCGCTCGGCGTATTGGCGAGCGGGGCGCGCAACATGAGCGGAAGACCGCGTTTTGTCAACTTGCGGCCCCTAACCCCGGTTCGTCACCGCGTCGATCGCGCTCAGCACCTCGATCTGCAGGACGCCCCGACGTTGCGCCCGGATGGGGGCCCCGTCGAGCTCGACGATTGTGAACCGATCGAGGACGCGGCGGTCGCGTGTGGTCGTCGCCTCGGAAGCGATAATCTGGACGCGGGCACGGGAGAGCGCCTCGGTGATGGCGAGCAACAGGCCGGGCCGGTCGAAGGTCTCTACAGTCAACACAGCGATGTCCGCGTCCGCTGTCTCGTCGAAGGTCACGCGTGTCGTTGCTCCAGGCGGAGGCGGGGGACGTTCCCTTCCCTGACGGGCTACCGCGTCGACGGTGACTTCGCCCGCCACGAGCGCGCGCAATGTGCTCATGATGCGCGCCACGTCTGTGTCGGAGATCGGCAACCGCTGAGGAGGGCTCCGGCGCAACCAGAAGAGGTCGAACGCCTCGGGCCCGAGCGGTGTGTCGCGGGTGTAAGCCTGCGCCGCTATCACGTCCATCGCGTGAACGAGGAGCGCAGCGCTGATGTGCGACAGCAGCCCGGCGCGATCATCGGCGACGACGCAGACGATCGCGCCTCCCTTTGGGAGGCGTCGCCAGATCTCGACGTGCGCGGGGGCGCCCTCGCGACGCGCGGCGATCGCCGCATGCTCTTCGACCGGATCCCCCTCGTAGAGCTCCCGATACCGGGCTGGCATCGAAGCATAAAAGCCATCGGCGTTGGGCCGCTCGGAGGAGCGCATCATTCGTTGAAACATAAGCGTTCGCGGATTGCGATCTTGTTTCACGCCCTTTTCCGGAGCGTCGTCCCCGCGCGCGCGGCTTTTCCGCAACTATCGTCATGGTAAATGACGGATTCGGAACCGTGACTGCGCGGGTCGACGTGGCGGTCACAAGCAAACGATCATGGCCCCGTAGAGCTCGTCATCCGCAGGGGGTTCGAACCAGCCCTCCATGAAGTCGAACATCTCGTCGCTCACCTCGAAGGCCCCCGTGCCGTCCTTGTTTCGCCGGCGGACACGTTCCTGCCGCGTCGGCCGGTCGACATCCAGAAAGTGAAGCTTGATCTCCGCGCCCGTTCGCGCCGCCCGAAATCGGAGTCGGTCCCGCTGATCGCGGCGCGAAAGACCGAGGTCGAAGATCACGTCGAGCTGCAGGGCAAGCACCCGATCGGCCACGGCCCACATTTGCCGCTCGCATCGCGCCGTGCGCTCGACGGCCCAGCCGATATCGACTTCGCTCGGCCGATCCGCCACAAAAAGGTTTCCCATCCACTCTTCGATCGAGAAGCGAATGCCCCTCGTGCGCTCCGCCACCGCTATGGCATACGTGGTCTTCCCGGCGCCGATCGAGCCGCAGATCAGGTGCACGGTAGCCATCTGCCCTATGTACACTAGCTTTCCGCTCCGTCACGACTTCGTGCCGTGTCGTCTCGGACCGTCCTCCTTGAATACAATGCCTGGCGCACCGTCCATCTACCCACGCTCGCGTTCCGTTCGACCCTGCCGCGAGCGCCGGCTCAAGAGAGCTCAGCTATAGAGACTGAGAACCAAGAAGATGGCCGACCGAACGACGGCCACCCCCCCTTGGATTTCGGAGGAGCCACCATCGATGCATCGCAGACGCTTTTCGTTTTTTGCAGCCTTGGGGATGTTGGCGGTCACGGCGACCGCGGCCACCGTCGCGCGCATCGCGCGAGCCGAAGCGGAGTACGACGTAAGCGTCTCGAATGCGCAGGTCGTCGTCACCGCACGGTCGGGGTGGCACATCAATAAAGACTATCCATGGAAGCTCGTGATCGGCGAAGCCAAACTCGATAAGACCAAGTTTGCCTTGGCCGAAACGACTGCGACCCTGGCGGGCGCCCCGAAGGGCACCGGAAAGCTCAAGGGCGCGGTTTGCTCGGCAGACGCCTGCCATACCTTCGAGACGGAAGTCACCGTGAAATGAAGGCTGGCCACTCGCTATGCGAGCGTCACGCCTAGTGCGTAGAGACCGAGCGCGGCGCCCCAGATCAGCACCCGAAAACGCATTCCTGCCCGCCACGCCCACCACGCCGCCAACGGCGGAATGGCCAGAGCGACCAGTCCGCGCCACGGCGACAGCCGCCTCGCGACACCGCCGGTTACCGAGAGGTGCGCGATAACGAAGAGAGAGAGCGCGATCGCCAGCGCGACGCCCATGGGCGCCAACGTACACGGCGCCGGACGTTTGCGCCGGACGACGCGCGGCGCGACACTCTCTTGCGTGCGAGCTCTCATGCGAACGCCCGGGGCGCTGATGGGCACGGTCGTCGCCGGCCTTGCCGTCTCACTTGGCGCGACAATCCCGCTCGCGAGGGGGGACGCAAAGCCGTCGACCATCTCGGTCGCCGAGATGAAGGAGGGGATGAAGGGATACGGGCTCACCGTGTTCAAGGGCACCCAGCCGGAGCGCTTCGACGTCGAGGTAATCGGCGTTCTGCACCATTTTCGCCCTGGCGAGGCGCTGATTGTCATCAAGACGCCTCACCCGAGGCTCGACGTGGTGAAGACCGTTCGTGGCATGAGCGGGAGCCCGATCTACATCGAGGGCCGGCTGGCTGGAGCGTACGCCTACAGTCTCTCGTCGTTCGAGATCGAGCCGGTGGCGGGAGTGACGCCCATCGACCCGATGCTGACCGAAATGCGGCGGCCCATCCCGCCCGGCTTCTGGCCCCAAGAGCGGGGGGCGCCGCTACCCGCTCGACCCGGACGGGACGGTCCCCACGCGATCGGTGGGCCCGCGTTCCGGCCGCAGGCTATGATGGACCGGTTCGACGGGCCGCCGGCCGCATACGATCTCGTGAAGCACGCGCACCAGCTCGAGGAGCGCCTCGGCGTCCGGGTCGACAGCCGCTCCGACGAGCGGCGCACGGTGACGGCGGCTGCGACCCCTCTGATGATGGCCGGCGTGAGTGATCGCGCCGCGGCCCTTCTTCGAGGGTTGCTCGAGCCCCTCGGACTCGAACCCCTGCAAGGCGGCGGCGGGTCGGCTGTCCCCGATGCAGACGCGCCCAAGCACTTCGTGGGAGGCGGCGCTCTGGGCGTGCAACTGGCACGCGGCGACGTGTCGATGATGGGCCTCGGCACCGCGACGTACGTCGACGGCGCCGGACGCGTCGCGGGGTTCGGTCACCCGATGCTCAACGGTGGCGAAAGCGCGATGCCCACTTGTATCGGACGCGTGCTCTGGGTGGACGCCAGCGCGCTCGCTTCGCACAAAGTCGGCGAGTGTGCCCGCCCACTCGGCACGCTCGTGCAGGATCGACAGACGGCCATCGTGGTGGACGAAAACCTCACTGCGCCGACGATCCCCATCGACGTCGAGATCCTCGGCGCCTCCGGCGCGCCGAAGACGCACTGGCACTCCGAGATCACCGACGACAAATTCATGGCGCCCGGGCTGGCGGCCGTCATCCTGGGCTCGGTCGTCGAAGCGACGACGAGCGAACGACGCGATGTGACGTGGAGACTCGGCACGAGACTCTCGGTCGGCGGCCATGGCGCGATCGACATCGAGGACGTCGGCATCGCCAGCGGCGGCACGCCCGACGCCAGCGAGTGGACTCACTCCAAGCTGGTCACCGCGGTGGGAGACGTCCTCAACAACCCGTGGGAGAGAGCCCGCATCGACAAGATCGAGGCGAAGTTCGAGATCACGTACGCGCACGAGCTCTGGCGACTGCGCGGCGTCGATCTCCTCGAGCCCGTCGTCGACGCGGGTAGCAAGGCCGCGTTGCGCCTGCACTTGGTGCCTCTCGATGGTCCGGAGGCGACGCGCGTGGTGGAGGTCACGATGCCGTCCGAGCTGGGCGGCAAAGATGTGGAGATCGAAGTGGTACCCGGGTACGACGTCGTGCGCGAGCTCGCTCCCCCGGAGTCGCTCAACGACCTCCTCGCCAACGAGCCGCAGCAGACCATCGCGCCGCGATCGCTGGTCGTTCAGTTCCGTGTGCCATCTCAAGGCATCGCCTACCGCGGCCATGTGACGCAGCGCCTGCCGATGTTCACGCTCGACGCACTTCGCCCGCAGAACAGCAATACGGGCCCGGAGGCGTTCCAGAGCTGGTCGCGAACGGTCGTCCCGATGGCGTGGTTCGTCGAAGGGCACGACAAGACCAAGGTGAAAGTTCGGCCCGTGCTGCGGTGAACGCACGCCCTCCTTGGGCCGTGGCGAGCGCTCGCACGTGCATGTGCACGTGACCGAGGTGCGCGGCGAGCCGCGGCAAATCGAGCTAGAGGCGCGGACTCGGATCTGTTAGGGGTCGAATCTCGGATGCGACGAGCCCTCGCCGCCCTGCCGCTGCTCGTCGCCGCGACGTGCCTCGCCCTCTCATCGACGCTTGACGCGGTCGCGAAGGACCCACGCAAGCCGCACGCGCGAAGGAGCCCTGCGGATACCGCCGCGCGACCAACTCAGGTCACGGCTTCGCGAAACGGAGTCGTCGAGGGCCGCCTGCCACGTGCCCTGGCCGCGGCGGACGCCCCAAGCGTGTGCCCCGCAGAGATGGCGAACGTGGACGGTCGCTTCTGCGTGGACCGCTGGGAAGCCTCTCTGGTCGAGGTGACGGCCGACGCTAGCGAGCTGCCGTGGCCACCCTTCGGCGCAATCGAGCCCGTCGCGGAGGGACACGTGCTCAAGGCGGTGAGCAGGCCCGATGTCTACCCACAGGCTTACATCAGCGGTGCCCAGGCGGCGCGCGCGTGCGCGGCGGCGGGCAAGCGATTGTGCGCTCCCGTCGAGTGGCGAAAAGCCTGCATGGGGCCAGACGCGACGACGTTCGGTTACGGGCCCGAGCGTGTCGCCGGACGGTGCAATGACCAAGGCCAGAGCCCGATGCTCGCGCTCTATCCAAGAGTCGCCGTGTCCTGGCGGCTCGTCGGAATGAGGGAGATGAACGACCCCCGCCTGGATCAGCTCGATGGCACCGTCTCGCGGACGGGCTCGCACGAGGGATGCACGAACGGCTACGGCGTCTTCGATATGGTCGGCAACCTGCACGAATGGACGAATGACCCGAACGGGACGTTCCAGGGCGGCTACTACCTCGACACCCACCGGAACGGCAATGGCTGCTCTTACCGCACGGTGGCTCACGAGTTCACGTACCACGACTACTCGACCGGCTTTCGTTGCTGCGCGCCGCCCGCGGCGCAGTGAACAAGCCGCGCCGCGGCAGCGACCCCGGCCTTCTCCATACCGATGCTCGGTGAACGGCGACGATCGCACGTACGCGGTCGCGAGCTGACAGCGGCACGCTCCAAAGCTGGCGCGGCTGCGGTCCTTTGCGGAGAACTGGTATAGAAACGAGCGTATGCGTTCTCGTGCCCTTTTCGTCGCCGTGGCGATCGCGGGAGCCGCAATCGCGCGCGATTCTGGCGCCGTAGGCACGCGCACCTTCGAGCTCGATTCGCTCGAGAGACTCTCGGGCGGAGATCTCAAGGGCGTGAGCGTCGGCTCGGACGGCGTCGTCCGCGCGGGATGGACGCTCGGCAGCGCCGCCCTCCCGGAGGATGCTGGGACTACGGCGACTTGCGCGCTCACCCTCGCTGACGGCAGCGTGCTCGTCGGAACCGGACCAAACGCAGGTGGCAAGGTCGTGCGCATTGCCCGCGATCAGGCCAGCGTGCTCGCCGACACGAAGGAGAGCGCCGTCAGCAGCCTCGCCGTCGATCGAAAAGGGACAATCTACGCGGCGACGACTGGCAATAAAATCTATCGGCTCTCGCAGGGCAAGGCGGAGATCTTCGCCACGCTGGAGGACGTCGAGAGCGTCTTCGCGATCGCGTTCGATCCGTCTGGGACCGCGCTTTATGCGGGGACGGGTTCGCCGGGTCGAGTGATCCGCATCGACCCGAGCGGCGCGTCCACGGTGTATTACAAGACGGACGAGCCGTTCGTCATCTCGCTCGCCGTCGCGCAGGACGGGACCCTGTTCGCGGGCACGAGCGGCAAGGGATTGCTCTACCGCATCACGGCGCCTGGGCGGGCGACGGTGGTTTATGACTTTCCCGGTGAAGACGTGCACGCCGTCGCGGTCGGTCCGGGACGAACGGTGTGGGCGATAGCCAACGAAGGCGCGAGCGCCGCGACACCCGACGCGACCGAAGCCGCCTCTGCGCACCATGGGAGCGGCCGCGCGCCACCCGGCCCAGTCGCAGCGCCGCGCGCGAAGGCAGGAAAAGGGTCCTTGTGGCGATTCGACGGCCAAGACAGGCCGGAACGCATGATGCACCACGACGATTTTCACTACGTGTCGCTCGCGCTCGACGAGCACGGCATCCCGTTCGTGGGAACCGGGGCCGAGGGCCGCGTGTACACGGTGAACGACGCGCACGTCGTCTCTCTCATCGCCGACGTAGACGAGCGCCAGGTCGGGGCCGTGGGTGTCGTGGGCAGGACGAAGTTCGCCCTGGGCAGTGACCCTGCGGTGTTCCACCGTGTTCTCTCCATCGGCGGGCCGGAGGCGGTCTGGACGAGCAAACCGCTGGACGCAGGCTTGCGAGCACGCTTCGGGCACCTGACCTGGAACGCCACGGGCTCGCTCGAGGTGTCGACGCGCACCGGCGACACGCAGACGCCTGATTCGACGTGGGCGCCGTGGAGCGCTCCCCTCGCAAACGGCGCGCCCTCGACCAGCCCGGCAGGTCGCTTCGTCCAAGTCCGGGCGCGGCTGAGAGACGCAGCGGCTACGCTCGCCGACGTCACGATCCCCTTCGTCACGGAGAACCTTCGCGCCGCGGTAACCGAGGTGTCGGCTCACTCGAAGGCGTCGGCGCACGAGTCCAAGGAAGGCATCGTGCAAAGCGGCAGCGACCCTCCGAAGCACGACAGCGTCGTGCACGTGGCGTGGAAGGTCGACGACCCGGATGCCGATGAGCTTCGCTACCGCGTGCACTATCGCCGCGAAGGGCAGCCTCGGTGGATCGAGATCACCCGTCCGGACGAGGTCCTTACGAAACCGGAGCTCGACTGGGACACGTCCGCTCTGCAAGAGGGAAAGTATCGCGTTCGCGTCGATGCCAGCGACGAGCCATCCAATCCGCCCGCCGAGGTGACGCACAGCGCCCTCGAGTCCGCGCCACTCGTCGTCGACAACACTCCCCCTGTGTTCAGGTCCCTCTCAATGCAGGGACGCCGGTTGCACGCCGAGGTGGTCGACGGCGTGAGCCCCATCGCGCGCGTCGAGGTAGCCCTCGACGGGCACCTCGACTGGCGGCCCGTTTCCGCCGTCGACGGCATATTCGATTCGGCCGACGAGATCATCGACGCCGACCTGAGTCCCCTCTTGCACGCAGTGGCCGGAGCACATGTCGTGGCAGTCCGCGCGTACGATGGTGCGGGCAATTTCGTCGTAGGCGACGTCGACGCGCCGTGACATTGCTCGCCTGGCCGCCGAAGAGGCGAATCGGTTCCGGCCAAACGCCCCCCTCGGACACGGCTCGACCGCGACCGCGTTGTCATGGCGCGCAGCTCCGCTGCCCTTGATGAGCCAGCGCATTGGCTACGCGATAGTGGCTATCTAGGCAAAGCGGAGCCACAATATTGAATCCGGCACGCTCCGTGTAGCGGCGTCGTGGAGGACACGAGCGCTACCGCTCGTGTGCACTCCTTCCTTTTTTCATGCGCTTTCGTTCCCCCGTTCTCTGTTGTTTCTTTGCCGCCGCTTGCTGGCCGGCTACCGGTTGTGTGTCGCAGACCTCCCAGAGCAACGACGCTCTGGCCATGCAGACCGTCCCGCACGTGCCTGAGGCCGAGATAGCCGATGCTGCCGCCATGCCGGAGGCGTCGCGTGGAGTCGCCCCGAACACGCAGGGCAACTTGCTCTGCAATTCTCTGAGCTCCACAGGTTGCTACCCAGACATGTCCGTCAGCGCGCGCGCGTGCGGCCAGGCTCCGGACGGCGGCGTTTACAGCGCGGCGGCGGGCTACAGCGAAATCGCGCTCGCCTGCCATGTTCAGCGTGCCAGCGCAGACGCAGGGGTACACCCCGTGTGCTCGGCGGCCGGGCAAGGAATCGCGGGTATGCCGTGCGCGGGTCCCACGGATTGCGCGGCTACCTTCGAGTGCATCGGCGATGGCACATGCGCGCACTATTGCTGCGCCGGCCTCTGTTCCACCAATCAGTTCTGCGACATCCAGCCGCTGGCCCTCGACTCGACGGTGAGCGTCCCGGTCTGCATGCCGGTCACCCCGAAGACCGGTTGCCAGCTGCTGAACAACTCGTCGTGCCCAAATGGCAGCACGTGCGCGGTCGTTCGCCCGGACGGGCAGACGAGCTGCGTCACGACCGGCAAAGCCAAGGTCAAGGCCCCGTGCGATGCCGTGCACTGCGCGCAGGGGCTGACCTGCGTCGGTTCCCCCGGCCAACGAAGTTGCTTCCAGCTCTGCGACACGACGACCTCGGCGGGGTGCTCGGCCCCGCAGACATGCAAGGGCGGGCTGCCCCTCTTCAGGGATCCCGAGACGGGCATCTGTCAGTAGCGACGCGCCGCACACGATCGAGTTCGTAGCTCCTGGCGCCGGTCAGCCTCGCCGTCGTCCGCGCCGCCTCGCGCCGGACCTGATATGCGCGAAATGCCGAGGAGGCGGGATTTTTGCGCCCGGCACGAGCCATGAAAGGTACGGGCCATGGTGCAACCAGAGTCCTTCATCGGTCCACGAGAACGCGCGGTAGACGGAGGCGTCGAATCCCTCGGAGACGCCGAGCTCGTAGCCATCATCCTCGGTGTCGGCTACGCCGGCGTGCCCGTTGCCGTCCTGGCAGCGACGTTGCTCGACGAGGTCGGCGGCGTCGCGGGGCTGGCGCGCGCAGGTATCGGCGAGCTCGGTGAACGCGCGGGCATCGGACCAGCCAAGGGGGCGAGGCTCGCCGCGGCCGTCGAGCTCGGGCGGCGCGCTGCGTTCACGGCATCGCTCGAGGCTTCTGCCAAGCTGCCCGACCGTGAGGCCGTCGAAGCTTGGGCCCGTCCACGCCTGGCCAGCCTCGATCACGAGGAGCTGTGGCTCCTCGCGCTAGACGGCCGCCACGGTCTTCGCGTCGCGCGGCGTGTCGCTTCGGGCGGCATCCACGGCTTGCACGTTGCGCCAAGGGACGTGCTGCGCATCGCGGTCCGCGAAGCAGCGAGCGCGCTCGTGCTGGTTCATAACCATCCCAGCGGGGAGCCTACCCCTAGCGACGAGGACGTCGCCTTCACGCGAGCGGTCGCGGAGGGAGCCTCCATGATCGGTGTCCCGCTCCTGGACCACGTCATCATTGCAAGACGGCGTGCGAGCTCGGTGCTCGATCAGGGGTGGTTGCCGACGAGGCGCTAGGCCCGGCGTCGGGCCTACGAGCAGGCGACCCACGCGGCGGTTCCTGCGCCCAAGGGGCAGGGGCTGCCGCGCGTGAGGGCAGGGCGAGCAACTCCTCGAGCGATCCCGGCGCGTAGAGATAAGCATACGCAGCCTGACTCGCGAGCACGCGCTTGATGTAGTTGCGGGTCTCGTCGTAGGGAATGCGCTCGACGAAGAGATCCAAATCGTCACTGCCTCGCTCGAGCAGCCAGCGGCGGACCGCCCCCGGACCCCCGTTGTACGCCGCGACCGCGAGCGCCGGATTCGTCGCGAACGTGGCGCGCAGCGAAGACAGCACGCGCGTCCCAAGCGCGATTGACACCTCGGGGCGGCGCAAGGCGTCCTCGTCGCATGGGAGCTGTGATCCCTTGGCCGCCAGCCGCGCGGTCCCGCCCATGAGCTGCATCAAACCGAGCGCGTTAGCGACGCTCCGCGCGTCGGGATTGAAGGCCGATTCCTCGCGCATGATGGCCCAGGTGAGCGCCACCGGAACGCCTGTGGACTCACTCTCGCGGGACACGACGAGATCCCACGGATGCGGAAACGCGATCTCCCACGCCGCCCTCCAGCGTCCAGCGGGCCAGTGTGCGCGGTACTCTGCGAGTCGCGTGCGCGCGAGCGAGTGACCGAGCTCCGGCGAACCGGCACGATCGTAGAACCGCGCGACCGTCCAAAGCACCTCCGGGTCCATCCCCTCCGCCAGAAGGCCGCCGGAGTGTGCCTCTCGGCGTGCCGCGTCGATTTCACCGACCTCGAGGAGCCGCGCAAAGCGCTCGAACGCGCGGGACGCGAGCTCGTCGTGCTCGCGCATCACGAGCGGACCTGGCGGCTCGCCGGCGATGGAGACCTCCAGCGCGGAGCGTGCCGCCGACTCGTCCAACGCGCGGAGCCGGGCGTACGCCAGCAGCATGTTGTAGGAGAGCGGCTGCTGCGCGATGAGGGCGGCGTAGCGCCTCTTTGCATCAGCGACGTCGCTGCTGAGTTGCGCGACTCTCGCCCTGAAATACGCGGCACGACCCGCGGACCCCCACCCCCGCTCGTCCAGCCCGCTCTCGAGCACGCGATCGAGCAGCTCGCGCGCAGCGCTCAGATCACCCGCCACGAAACGAGCGAGCGCTACACGAAAGAGCGCCTCGCCGCGCATATCGCCCTCGGGATAAATGTCGGGCAGGGAAGCGAGCATGGCGAGCGCGCCGGTCTGGTCGCCCTGATCGTCGCGGACGAGCGCGGCGCGAAAACGCGCGTCGTCCGCAAGGCGGTGGCTAGGGAAGAGCTTCTCCACGCGACCGAAGCGATCGAGCGCCTCCGCGGCGCGGTGTGCAGAGGCGCTCGCCTTTCCGCCGTAATAAAGCGCAGTCGCGAGCGCGTCTTCACCGTCGCATCGGTGTATGGCGACATCCCAGGCGATCGCCACATCGAGCGATTTCGCGCGCGGGATCGCTTGCGCGCGCACCGTGGCCGCCTTGCAGCCAGCCTCGCGATGCTTCGTGTCGCCGCGCGACAAATCATGCAGGAGGGCGTCGGCCGCGTCGATAGCGCGCTTCGACTCCGACGCGTCGAGCCAGCCCTGAACCTGATGCGCCCGCTCCTCGAACGTCAGCGAAGGCGCAACGCGCGACGGCAGGAGCGACGCCGCGCGCGACCTAAGACCCGCCGCGTCCAGCCGATCGGCGACGCTGGGGGCCTCCACGATGACGCGAGTGGTGAGCTCGAACGCCTCGTGCGCACGCGCTGCACGGGGCCCGTCGATGCCGTCGAGCAGCGCCGCGGCGAGCTGCATCGAAAGGTCCACCCATCGCAGCCCGTGAGGGCTCGCGGCAAGCAATCCTCGCCAGAGCGGCAAGGCGGACGCCCGATCCCCTTTCGCCGCGTACCCGTCGGCGAGCGCAAGGCGAAGCTCGTCGTGCGCCGCGATGTCCTCCCGCACCGAAAGCGCGCACGCGATCGCTTCGTCCGTTCGACCCAGGCGTAGCAGCGCC
>JALYHV010000260.1 GCA_030776205.1 Myxococcota bacterium
CTCGAGACGACCGTGTCCAAGGACCTCAGCAAGCTCGGCACCGTTCAGATCGAGGCGCATTTGCGGGACCTGCCGCATGATGGTAGCCCGCGCTCGCCATAGTCGGTCAGGCGACCAGCTCGCGTCAGTCGTCGATGGCCTGGTACACGGACGTCCAAAAATCGAGACGGACCTTGGAATACAGCGGAAAGCCAAGTCGCTGCGTCATCAGAATGGCGACCACGCCCTCGCGAGGGTCGGATGCCCACGACGTGCCATAGCCGCCATCCCAGCCGAATCGGCCTGGGACTGCAGCGATGCCGTCCCGTCGAGTGACCACTCCGACGCCGAAGCCCCAACCGAGGTTGTCCCAGTACCCTGGCACCAAGCCCGACACAGCCTTCTGCTCCGGCGTGAGCTGGTCAGCAACCATCGCCTCGACCGAGAGCCGCGACAGGATGCGCTCGCGACCGTGCTTCCCGCCCTCGAGCATCATCTGGCCGAAGGCGAGGTAGTCGTCCACCGTCGAGACGAGCCCCGCTGCGCCATCGGGAAAGATAGGAGGCTCATTCCACTGGCTGTCTTCCACACCATCGTGGACTTCGAGCGCGGGTGTCCCCGCCGCCTTGCCGGTGGCGTGGTAACACGTCGCGAGTCGGTCTCGGTCCTGCGCCGGGACACTGAAGCCCGTATCCTTCATGCCGAGCGGCTCAAAAAGACGCTCGCGGAGGAACGTCTCGAGGGGCCGGCACGACGCGCGCGCGATCAGCACCCCCAACACGTAGAACGCCGTATTGTACGCCCAGCGTTCGCCCGGGTGGTACATGAGCGGCAGCGTCCCCAGACGGCGCACCCACTCGTCTGGGCCGTGGTGGATGGCCGGCTTGGGGGGCCCAAGGGTCATGATCCCGAGCTCGCTCACCGCCTTTTCGATGGGCAACGCGTCGCCCGCTCCCATGATCAAACCGAAGCCGAACCGCTGCGTGAGTAAGTCGCGCACGGTGATGGGGCGGCGGGCCGGCACGGTGTCGTCCAGCGGACCATCGATCCGCTTCAAGACCTTTCGGTCGGCGAGCTCGGGGAGGAGTCGGTCGATGCGATCGTCAAGCCGCAGCTTGCATTCCTCTACCAGGATCATCGTCGCTGCGGCGACAAGCGGCTTGGTCAATGACGCGAGGCGAAAGAGGGTATCGCGCCGCATCGGATCAGCGCCTCCGATCGCGGCGCTGCCGATCGCGTCGACGTGAACCTCCCCTCGGCGGCTGACTAACGTCACGAGCCCGGGCACCTCGCCGCGCGCGATATGGCCCGCCATTACGGCATGCATTCGGTCGAGCCTTGTGGTCGACAAGTGACTACCGCTCATCGTCATTCTCCCCGCCGGGCACTCGCGTCGGGAGCCATGGCGTCAGCTCTTGAGGCGGTAGCCAGTGAGGAGCATCCAGCGCACGATCCCGAGGCAAATCGCCAGAAAGACGGCGGTCATCCCCAGGCTTATTCCGACGCTGACGTCGGACACGTCGTAAAAGCTCCACCGAAAGCCGCTGATCAGATAAACGATTGGATTGAAGAGAGTGACCTTCTGCCATAAGGGGGGCAAAAAATGGATGGAGTAAAAGCTGCCGCCCAGAAAGGTCAGCGGCGTGATGATGAGCGTCGGGACGAGCTGCAGCTTTTCGAAGCCGTCCGCCCAGAGACCAATGATGAAGCCGAAGAGGCTGAAGGTCACCGCGGTGAGCACGAGGAAGGCCGCCATGAATACGGGGTGGGCGATCCCATAGGGGACGAAGAGCCGCGCTGTCGCCAGGATGATCACGCCGAGGATGACCGACTTGGACGCCGCAGCGCCAACGTAGCCGATCACGATCTCGACGTACGAGATGGGCGCGGAGAGCACCTCGTAAATGGTCCCCGCAAAACGCGGCATGTAGATGCCGAACGACGCGTTGGCGATGCTCTCGTTCAGCAGGGCGAGCATGGTCAGTCCTGGAACGATGAAGGCTGCGTACCCGACACCCTCCACCTGGTTCATCCGAGCGCCGATCGCTGATCCGAAGACCACGAAATACAAGGACGTCGAAATCACCGGTGCGGCGACGCTCTGCATGACGGTTCGTGCGGCCCGCGCCATCTCGAAGAAATAAATCGCGCGAATGGCGTGGACGTTCACGACCGCGACCTCACCAGGTTGACGAATATCTCCTCGAGCGAGCTCTCGCGTGTCCGGAGATCGTTGAATTCGATCCGGTGCTCGGCGAGCGCGCGTAGGAGAGCAGCGATCTTCGAGTGCTCCCGTTCGGCGTGGTACGTGAAAATCAGCTTTGTGCCGCCGCTCTCCAGCTCGAGGCCAAATTCCGCGAGGGCTTCGGGGAGGCGCTGGAGCGGCCGCTGCAGGAGCAGAATGAGCTGTTTCTTGCCGAGCTTCTCCATGAGCGCGTTCTTCTCCTCGACGAGAATGATCTCCCCCTTGTCGATGATGCCGATCCGGTCGGCCATATGTTCGGCCTCCTCGATGTAGTGCGTCGTCAGGATGATGGTCACGCCGGTGTCGCGAAGCGAGCGGACTATCTGCCACATGTCCCGTCGCAGCTCGACGTCGACACCGGCCGTGGGCTCGTCGAGAAAGAGGATCTGCGGTTCGTGCGAGAGCGCCTTCGCGATTAGCACCCGCCGCTTCATGCCCCCGGAGAGGGTCATGATCTTGCTGTCTCGCTTCTCCCACAACGAAAGCTCCCGCAGGACATGCTCGATGTGAGCGGGGTCGCTGGGCTTACCGAAGAGGCCGCGGCTGAAGGTCACCGTCGCCAAGACCGTTTCGAACATATCGGTCGAGAGCTCCTGCGGAACGAGGCCGATCTTGGCGCGCGCGCGGCGGTAGTCGCGGACGGTGTCGTGACCATCGGCCAGCACTGTACCCTCGCTCGCATTGACGATCCCGCAGATCACCCCGATGAGCGTCGTCTTGCCGGCCCCATTCGGGCCTAACAGCGCGAAGATCTCCCCACGATGGATGTCGAGATCGACGTTGTTCAGCGCGCGGAACCCAGATGCATACGTCTTGCTCAAATTTCTGACGGAAATGACGTGCTCCACGAGCGGCTCCTGGACAGTGGCTCGGCCGATAGTCGGCCGGCGAGGCTGACCGACGTGGCCGACGTTGGCGAGGGTGGGAAACGCGATGATGGCGTACGGGGTGCGTACACGTGTATAACCCCGCCGCGCGCTGGCGCCGTGCCCCCGTGACGATGCGGCAAACGATTGCAGAAACCAGCCGCGCAGAGGTTGGCGCATGCACGGAGCACGGAGCCGTCGGAGCTAGCATGAATCGGAACTCCGTGACGCGAGGGCGACATCGATGAAAGACGGCGCAAGAGACGAGCTCACGAAAATCCTCGGCGCGTACGACGAGAAGATCGCCGAGGTGGCCCGAGTCGATGCGGCGAATCGCGCTGCCCAGGTGGCTTTTCCCGAGCGCTATGCCGCGCTCCGGCGGGACGTCATCCGGCCGCTGATGCAGGAGTTCGCCGACATGTGCAACGAGCGCGGCCACGAGGCCGTCGTGCGTGACACCGAGGAATCGACGACGACGGAAGGCGGCGTTCTGCTCGCCGCCATCACGCTCCGCATTGTCCCCAAGGTGCTCGTAGCCAGGGCAACTCCTGCGAACAAGAGCTACGTCGAGATCGCATTCTCGGCCAACCGTGGTGACCAAAAGATCGGCGTCTCGTCGACCAATACAATGATCAACTCGGCCGGAAACGTCGGCAAACGCGGCGAGTACGCGCTCGACATGGTGACGCCCGACGTCATCGAAACGCACATGCTCCAGACGCTTCGCGAAGCGCTCGTAGGGACGAGGTAGCGGCCATGTCCGACCATCCCACCCAGTTCAAGGGATCCATTCCCGATGCGATCATCGCGTCGATTCGCGGCGCGCTGGCGGACGCCACGGTAGAAGTGTCTGGAGGCGGCGGGCACTATACGATCACAGTCACCTCCGCGGCGTTCGTGGGCAAGACGATGCTCGAGAGCCAACGGCTGGTTTACGGCGCTATCGCACACCTGATGAGCGGCGCGAACGCGCCGGTGCACGCGGTCGATACCCTGAAGACGCGAACGCCCGCCACGTAGCGGCACGTTGTCGTACCGTGGACCACCGCCGCTTTGTGGACGGCGATGTTCCTCGCATGGTTCCTCGCCCACTTCGATGCGATAGCCTCCAGCGAAGTGACTGCCACCTCGACGTTGGCTCGCGTTCGCTCGGCCCTCAGAACCGTCCTCGAAGGCAAGGACGAGGTCATCGATAGGGTGCTCGTCGGGGTGCTCGCGGGAGGGCACGTCCTTCTGGAGGACGTCCCGGGTGTCGGCAAAACCACGCTCGCCAAAGGTATCGCCCGTGTTTTTGACGTCGAGTTCGTCCGCGTCCAGTTCACGCCCGATCTCCTCCCGGGTGACATCCTCGGGACCCAAATCCTGAACCCGCGGGAGGGCACGTTCTCGTTTCACAAGGGACCCATCTTCACGAATGTCCTCCTGGCGGACGAGATCAATCGCGCCTCGCCGCGTACGCAATCGGCGCTTCTCGAGGCGATGAACGAGAGCCAGGCGACGATCGACGGCGTGACGCATCGGCTGCCGCAGCCCTTCTTCGTCATAGCCACCCAGAACCCCGCCGACTTCTCGGGCACTTATCCCTTGCCGGAGGCGCAGCTCGATCGCTTCTTTCTCCGCGTGACGATCGGCTACCCGGGGCACGATGCGGAGGTTCGGATGCTGTTCGGCCATCAGCGCTCGCTGCCGGTCGACGCCGTCCCAAGGGGCGCGAGCAAGGACGAGCTGCTCGGATTGCAGAGCAGTGTGCGCGATGTTCTCGTCAAGGACGATGTGGCCCGATACATCGTGCGCATCGTCGCGCGCACGCGAGAGGCGCCGGAGCTCGAGCTCGGCGTGAGCCCCCGCGGCGCTCTCTCGCTGTTCCGCGCTGCCCAGGCGCGCGCCGTCCTTCAGGGACGCGACTACGCAACGCCGGACGACGTGCAGGCGCTCGCCGCCTCGGTATTGGCGCATAGGGTGCGTCTGAGCGCGCAGGCGCGGCACGCCGGCAAGACCGAGGCGACGTTCGTGGAAGGCCTGGTCCGATCGCTCGAGGTCCCGACGTGACCTCGCGGACGTTCTGGCGAGGTTGGACACAGCTTGCCGCGGACCTCAATCGCCTCAATCACATTCTCATCCCCGCGACCAAGGAAGAGCGCGACCGTTGGCGGGCCTCTCGCCTCGCGCGGGCGGTTCGGACGCTGCTCTTCGCGTTGGGCCGCTTCACCGACGACGGGCAAATCCTCTTGCTGTTCGCGCTGCTCGCCGGAGTGTTCGCGCTGGATGTCAGAGGATCCGACGTCTACATGGCCTGGGCGCTTCTCACCGGCTTCCTGACGGCGAGCTGGGTTCACTCGTATTCGTTCGCGCTTTGCGGGGTGCACGTGGATGTCTCAGTGCCTCGCCGTGTGACAGTCGGGGACGAGACGACGTTCGTCGTCGGGGCAAGAAACCGCGGACGGATGGAAGTCGAGACGCTCCTCGTGCGCGGCCCGTTCTTGCCGTGGGACGGCGAATGGATCGAGCGGCGAGGGGAGGTCGCGAGTCTCTCTTGCGGTGCGCATTCGCGAGTGGAGCTTCGGGCGCGATTTCGGTCGCGCGGAGAGCACCATCTCGATCCCTTCCGTGTCCAGGCCTTAGTCCCTTTCGGGATTGCACTCGGGCCTGCTCGCGTCACCGAAGGGGTTCGCTTCTTGGTCGTCCCTCGAATCGCAAACGTCGTCTCCCTCGAGCTGCCCGTTGGCCGCCGTCATCAGCCAGGCGGTCTATCGGGGGCATCGTCGACCGGGGACTCTCGCGAGCTCATGGGAGTGAGGCCGTACCGCTTCGGCGATCCGATACGCGATCTGCACGCGCGGACATGGGCACGCGTCGGCCAGCCGGTCGTCCGCGAGTACCGGGAGGAGTACTTCTCGCGCGTGGGAATCGTCCTGGACACGGACCTCGGCCGCGCTCCAGATGCCCGGCTCGAGGCGGCGATCTCCCTCGTGGCGGGTATGGTCGATCGCCTGTGTAGAACGGAGGCCCTGGTTGACCTCATCGTCGTTGGCAGCACCGCGTATGGTCTCTCCGTCGGGCGGGGGCTTGGCACCCTCGATCGTGCCCTCGAGCTCCTCGCCCGGGTTGGCCCGGAAGGCCCCTTCGATCCGAGCGCGCTTACGGCGGGCGTGCTCCCGCGGCTTTCTTCGGTGTCGTGCCTCGTACTTGTCGCGCTCCGCTGGGATGCGCCGCGCCGTGCGTTCGCCGATCAAGTCACCTCCACCGGGACGTCCTGTGTCCCCGTCGTACTCACCGCGCCCGGTGAAGACGCGGAGGCATCGCCCGGGGTGGTCGCGGTCCCATTGGCGGCCATCGAGGCGGGCCACCCCGTGTCGCTGTGAAGGAGCGCCTCCTTCAGTCGCTCCCGCTCGTCGTCGCGGGCACGGCGCTCGCCGTGTCCTCTCACCTGCCGGCGGCACCGCTACTGACGGCGGCCTTCGCGAGCGTCAGCGTGATCTTGCCTGCGCGTCTGCCGCTCGATCGCGCGACCCAGCGCTTGGCCATGGTGGTGGTGCTCGCCCTCACCATCGCCGGGGTGCGCGCTTCGGGGATGCCGATGCGCGGACCGCATCTGGGGGCGTTCGGCTATGGCCTAGCGCTCGCGCCGCTGCTCATGACCGCGCTGCGCCTCTGGACGCGCGCGGCGGAGGGCGGCTCCCGGCTAAACGTCTCGCTTTGCCTGCTCTCGCTCCTCGCCACGGGCGGCGCACGACCTGGTTTGGCCTACCTCGCGTTCGTGGTCGCCTTCCTGGCCATCGCCGTAGCGCTCCAGCGTTCTGCGCGTGCCGCACGTCTGCCGTTTGCAAAGCTCTCTCTCCGCACGCGTCGCATCGCCGGCGTGCTGCTCGGCACCGCGATTACCGCGGCGATCGCAGCCGCGTCACTCGCGCACCTCGCCTATTCGCAGATCCACCGTCGCCTGAATCGCGCTATCGAAACGTCGTTCGAGGACCAAGTCGGTCTTTCGGACAACTTCCGGCTCGGAAAGGTGACCGATCTTCTCCAGTCCGACGCAGTCGTCCTGCGCGTCTCCGGCCCGGTCGTCGACAGGCTTCGTGGCGTCGTCCTCGACGAGTATGGACGTGGGCGCTGGACACGAGCCAAGACAGAGGCGCTCTCGCCGATCGAGGTTCCACGCGAGCGTCCCGCGGGAGGCGGCGTCGTCGAGGTGCGCCACCTCCACCCCGATCGCGACTACCTCTTTCTGCCATTCGCGGCGCGGGACCTGGCGACCCCCCAGGGCGAGATCCGAAAGGATTCGATGGGCGTGGCGCACTCCGTAGCGGCCGACCCGGAGCCCGTCGTCTGGTTCCGGCTCGGGGAGAGGGACTCGGTCGCCGTTGCCGCCGCGCGCGTGGAAGACCTCCTGATGCCGCGCAGGCTGCGCGCGCCGCTGACGGCAATGGCTCGCGCGTGGACGAGCGATACGCATACCCCTGAGGAGGCGCTCGCCGCGCTGACGTCCCGCCTTCAACGCGAAGAGACCTACTCCCTCGAGCCGGAGACGCAAGGCCCGCTCGACCCGGTCCTGGATTTTTTGACGGTTTCGCACAGGGGCAGCTGCGAGTACTTCGCCACCGCGCTTGCGCTGCTCGCACGTACGATAGGCATCCCGACGCGGCTGGTGCTCGGTTACCGCGTGGCAGAGCGCAATCCGTACTTTTCGCACTACGTCGTCCGGCGGAGGAACGCACACGCGTGGGTCGAAGCATACCTGCCCGATGGGAGCTGGGCCACCGTGGATCCCACACCGATGACAGAGCTTCCGCAGGACATGCCGCACGATGAGCGTGGTCTCGCGGCGGCCTTCGAAGCGACTGTGTTGGGGTGGGATTACACAGAGGCGTGGCTCGCGAAGCGCACCGTGTTCGAGCTCGGGGGTGCGGCTCTCCTGGGGGTCGCCGTCTTCGCGCTGCAACGCTGGATACGGACCCGCAAGGGCGGCGCGCGGAAAGGGGGGGACGGTCTGGAATTCAATCCACCGACCAAGGGATTCGTTCTCCTCGAGGCCGCGCTTGGTCGACGCGGACGGGGTCGCGCACTCGCGGAGACGGTCGAGGGGTGGGCCGCGCGGCTGGGTGATCCGCGGTTGCGGGCGCTTCTCCTGCGCTACGTCGGCGCGCGGTACGGAACCGGCGAGGCCAACGGCGTCGACGCGGCGTTGGAGGAAGCCGCCCGCGACGTGCACTTGCGCTGAGAGCGCGGCAGAGGCCACGCCTGGCCGCCGACGCGAGCCACCGCTACGGTCACCGTGTGAACGATCCTTCGCCCGACACCGTAGAACGCTGGGCATGGGACTTCATTTGCGCGCGTTCGTTGGCGTGGAAGCTCGCGCCGCCGTCCGTCCCCGCCGGCTGGGAAGCGACACCGCCGTCGCGTCGCCTCGACGCGCCGGGACGGCCGCCGGAGCTGCGCCTCGTCGCGAAGGCCCCGAGGACGCGTGGGTTGGCCACGGCCACTGGCCGTGCCCGGGCGCTTCACACGTTTCTACACCACGAGCTTCAGGCCGCCGAGTTGATGGCGTGGGCGCTGCTCGCATTCCCCGAGACGCCGCGCGAATTTCGGGAGGGGCTCGTGCGCATCGCGCTCGACGAGGTGCGCCACATGGGCATGTACGCCGCGCAGATCGAGCGGCTCGGTCATCGCGTGGGCGACTTCGCGGTACGAGACTGGTTCTGGGAGCGAATTCCCGCGTGCGCCACGCCTGCGTCATTCGTAGCTGCCATGGGGCTCGGCTTCGAGAGCGCGAACCTCGAGCACACGGCGTCGTTCGCACAGCGCTTTCGAGAGGCCGGCGATGAGGAGGGGGCGCGTGTCCAGGAGCTCGTCGGTTTGGACGAGATCGCGCACGTCCGCTTCGGCGCTCGCTGGTTCCGAGGCTTCGTGGGAAGGCTGGAATTCGACGAGTGGCGCCGAGCCCTTCCCGCGCCGCTTTCCCCGATGCTGCTGCGTGGCCGTCCGCTGCAGCGCGGCGCGCGGCTTCGCGCCGGGCTCAGCGACGAATTTCTCGATCGCCTAGAGGCATGGCAGCCGTCGCCTGGGTCTTGAATCTCGACGCCGACCTCGAGCTCGGCGCGGCTCGCGGCTACGAGCCGAAAAAAAACGTGCGCCTCGCGATGCAAGCGCACGGAGTGCAGCTCGCGGGCGCGCTGCTCGGCGCTGGCGACGTGCTCGTGGACGAGAGAGCTCCCGAGGGGAGCGCGGCCGGGCTGCTTGGCCGGGCATTTTGTCCGACGCCCCGTGCCATTGCGCTCCTGCGGCGCGCCGGCGCCGATCCGGAGCCTGGCCCAGCGCTCGATATTCTGCGCCGTGTCAACTCGCGCGCTTTCGCCTCCGCTCTGGGAATGACGCTGCCGGGCGCGGCATTCGTGATTGATCTCGAGGTCGCGCGCGCCATCCTGCGGGGCCAACCGCCGCTTGGCACCGGCTGGCGCGTGAAGCACGCCTTTGGAATGGCGGGAAGAAACCAGCGCGTCGTCGTCCCCGGTGCCTTGGCCAAACGCGACGCCGCCTTCATCGAGGCGGGGCTCGCGCGCGGCGGCGTGCAGGTTGAGCCCAACGTCGTCATCGAGAGCGAGTACGCCATCCACGGACTCATCGTCGAAGACGGCTCGTTCCAGCTCGGCGCTCCGGTACGACAATGGTGCGACCGGAACGGTGCGTGGATCGCCAGCGAGCGCATCGACCCGGCGGAGGCGCTCGGCGACCATTCGGTTCGTGAAATCCTCGTCGCGCTTCGCGCAGAGGCGCAGCACGTGGCGCGCGCGCTCGTGGGCGCGGAGTTCTTCGGTCCATTCGGCGTCGACGCGTATTCGTATCGCGGCGCCGACGGCGCGCTCTGCTTTCAACCCCGGAGCGACATCAACGCCCGTTATTCGATGGGGTTCGCGACGGGCTTCGGTCCGCCTCCCCCGACGCGCGCTCTTTGATCGCCGCGCCGCCTTCTATACGAGAGCGCTGCCCGCGCAGGGCGAGAGCCAGATGGTCGAGCACGGCGCGGACGCGCGCGGCGGGCTTGAGCTCGGCATGCGTCAGGAGCCAAACGCTGGACCATGCGGGTCTGGGTGCGTCGAGAAGCCTCACGAGCGAAGGCTCCCGATCACCGACGAGGCACGGCAGCGGGCCGACGCCCATGCCGGCGAGGACCGCCTGCAGCACGTCCTCCGTGGAAAGCCCGCGTGCGAGGATCCGTCGCTCGGGGAAGCGCTGGTGAACCCAGGCCAGCGCGGGCTTCGACGACAGCCGTCTGTCCCAGTCGACCCAAGCGTGCAGGGAGGACTCGAGCGGATCGCCGTGGGCAGCGAGGTAGTTTCTCGTTGCGTAGAGGGCGCCGGCGAGGCGAGCGATGCGGCTGCCGACGAGATGGCCGGGAGGCGCGGCGGCGACGCGGATTGCGACGTCGGCCTGCCGACCGTCGACATCGACCATGGCGTCGAGCGTCGACAGCTCGATTTCTATGCGGGGATGGCGGACGACGAAGGCCGCCATAGCCGCGTGCACCAGGGTCGTAAACGAGCCTGGGAAGGTGACGCGCACGACCCCGCTGAGGCGTGCGTCGTGTCCAACCAGTCGCCGACCCAATTGCTCGAACTCCGCGCTGACACGATCGCCAGAGCCGAGCATCGCGGCGCCGGCGTCGGTCAGCGCAA
>JALYHV010000261.1 GCA_030776205.1 Myxococcota bacterium
GACGTCGATCGCACCCGCCCAGGCGCGTGCGACCGGCGACGCTGGTTCGAAAGGCGCACCCGGTCACGATCGCAACGTCCGCGTCGCCGGTGCCCGCGGACTCAGCGGTCTTTTGTTTCCCGCAGCCCATGAGCAGAAAGGCGCCAAGCGTGATGCCGAGCCAACGAAGAGCGCGCAGACGCCAGCGTGCCTTGGGGCTTGAGGGGCTATCGCCGCCGGACAGCCAGGCTCAGGTTTAGCGAATGAGATCAGGCGCCAGCGTCGCGCTGGCAGCAATGCTCACCCGGTCACCCACAAACCGGCGTGAAAAGCCTGCGCACATAGTGTTCGACCATTTAGTTGAAATCGGCATTCGCAAACACGTCTGAATGCTGGAGAGCCGCGCCCGCTGCCATGGGAGTCGGGGCAAGCACGGCCAGTCCAGGGCACGTCGCACTGCTCTCGGAAACGGTGCCATCGCCCTCGGGCGGCTTCCGGTAGACGATCTGGCTCCGTTGGTCGTTAACGTCCGTGCGGTCGAATGTCCATTGTGGACGGGCTACGCCCACCACGGTGCCTGTCATCGGGTCGACCACGTCTTCGCTATAGTCCAGCGCTGAAATAGAGCCAAATTGAATGGCGGACATATCGAGGAATGCGATGGATTGATCCGTTGGTCGTCCGGTACTGTAAAGAACGTAAGTCCTCGAGTGCGCCCTGGTCTCCACTGCCTTGTGGAAGCGCTCGGCTTCCGCCAGATTGTTGGCGAAATCGCTTGCGACGGACCCGCTCGAGATCTCCTCCGTCGTCCCGCATTGCCTCTGTGCGGTCGAGACGATGCCGGCGATGCCCGGCAGGCACTCGCGACGATAAACATTGTAAATGTCTCCGAGGTCGACCGAAGAGTCCACACCCTCGAGCCAATTGCCGGGGACGAACTTCGCGTAGACGTGGTTGGGCAAGAGCTGCAGAGTACCCGGCAGTCCGCTGAGATTGTAAGCATATTCCGCAAAGCTGGTTCCCATGATGTTGTTGAGGACTATGTCCGTCACCGTCTTTTCTGTGTCGAGGGGCTTCGCCGCGCCGGTGAGGAAGCGGCGGTAGCAGGTCACGGAGCCGTTGGACGGCTGCACCGTGTGAACGATCCCCCGAATCTTCGCCTCTAGCGACCCGTCGGCGACGAGCCCACCGCGGACGACGAGTCCACCTTGGCTATGGGTCAGGACGATGACGTCTTTTGCCCTGCCCGAATAGCGATTCAGCAGCGTGTCAACGAGCGCGCTCAGGGTGGCCGCACTGTCGGTATTCGAAAGGCGCCAGTCGTAGCCGCACGCGTAGACCGGGAAGTCGGGATGGTCTTTCGTCGGGTTCAGGGCGCTCTCGAGGTACATGAGGATAGGACCGTAGAGGCCCCAGGCCACGCTCGCCCAGTTCCGCGTGCGCGTAGTAGTCGACGATGCCCGATTTTCCTGCGCCGTCGCCCGCGGCCAGGCGCCCGATTGCGGCGAGCCGACGATTGTTGAGGATATCGTCAGGCGCGTTGGCAACAACAGCATTACCCCCGAAGCTCGTCATCACCGTGGCCGGTGTACGGCTCGGGGATAGCGCCCGGCGGTTCTTCTGCTTGGCGCCGGACAGTGCGGACACCCACAACGCCGTCGCTGTCAAACCGGAGTCTGGGTCCCACGTTCTCCCGAAGAACATCTGAATCCTGGACCCCATCACGCCGGGAACCAAAATGATGGGGACGCACAGACTATTGAGGGTGTCACAAGCTTCTCCCGCGGGATGACTCTGAACCGGGTCCGTGCTCTCGCCCATCAGCGGCCTCCGAAAGAATGAACAGTCGACCGCAACGACTGCCACGCCGGGTCAAGCAGGGGCACGAGTGGCTCCGGCGCTTGTCCACACATCGTTGCGGATTGACGTGTCGCGCCCTCCCAGACTGCCTTGCGAGGGAGCACGCGCGCAGGAGGGGCACCGCATTCGACCAGCCATTCGCCATCCCATCCGCGTACGCCCGGGTTCGATTTGTTCGCAGGTTCAATCGTCCTCGAGAGGACGTGAACGCGCCCCGGGATCTCTTCGGAGAGATCGAGAGTGCCCTCCGGGACGACCGGCTCGCCGATAGTGACTCGGAGCGCGACCCTGTCGGATCTCGGTGGAGGAATGAGAGGGTTTCGAGCGAGCGCCAGAGCCGTTCGACGAAAACGTTGTCGAGGCGGCGGCCCTTGCCGTCCATGCTGATCGCGATGCCACGGTCGCGAAGCGGCTTGGTGAATGCGTCCGCTGTGAATTGGGACCCTTGGTCCGTGTTGAAGATCTCAGGCTGCCCGAAGCGTTCGAAGGCCTCTTGCAGCGCCTCGATGCAAAAGCTCGAATCGAGCGTGTTCGATAGCCGCCACGACAGGACGCGCCGTGAGGACCAGTCCATGCTCGCCACCAAGTAGACGAAGCCGGACTTCATCGGGATGTACGTGATGTCCGTGGCCCAAACGTGATTCACCCTGGAAATCGAGAGGCCCCGAAGCAAATATGGAAAGACAACGTGTCCGGGTGAGGCTCGCTCGTCTTGGGTGTGGGCGCCATCGCCTCGAGCCGCATTAGGCGCATGAGCCGCTGGATGCGTTTGCGATTGGCGTCGCGGCGTTCGGCTCGCAGCTCCAGCGAAAGCTTGCGGCTGCCGTAGAACGGATACCTCAGGTGAACCTCGTCGATTCGGCGCATGAGCGCCAGTTCGTCCGGACCCGTCGCGACGGCTCGTAGTACATGCCCGAACGCGACAACCGGAGCAGCTCGCACTGCCGGCGAACGGACAAGGTCGGGGCGCTTCCAGTCGATCATTGCACGGCGCTCTTTCAGCCCGCACTACCGAGTCCTTTGGCTAAAAAATCGCGCTCCACTGCGAGCTCGCCGATCTTCTTGAGCAGTTCTCCCTCTCGCTCGCTGCTGTGGTTCTCGGCCTTCCCTTCGCCGTTCGTGAGCGCGCGAGACGCATTCTCCAGGAACTCGCGCTTCCACTTGTAAATCTGGTTGGGGTGCACGCCGTAGCGCTTGGCCATCTCCGACGCAGTCCCCTCCTCTCGCACGGCCGCCAACGCGACCTTGGCCTTGAATTCCGGCGTGTGCTTGTTACGTGTATTCTTCATTGGTCCTGCTCCTCGGGGTTTTGGAGCAGGCTCCCCGTACCACCTTAACCCGTGGTCCGAAATCCAGGGTCCACTTCAATGGACCTTTCGGGCCCGCTTGATCCACGGACGGCGCTACGACCCGCTACATGCCGACGAGGGCGACAGCGACCCAGCGCAGGACCATCGTGGCCGCCGTTCCACTTGGTCACGTTGTGCGTCTTCTTGCGAATCCGGCTGTTGACGAACTCGATCGCGTTGGTCGTCGCCAAGGTGCGCTCTAAGCCACTCGGCAGCCCGAAGCGCAGGACGGTGAGAGTCTCGTCGAGCCCTTCGCGTAGCGACGCGGCGGCCGACGGATACTTCTTGTCGAGCTGCCGTGCGAGGGCGGCGAGCATGCGCTTGGCGCGCTCGAAGTGGCCGCAGCGGTACGCGGTCGTCATCGTCCGACCCGCCTGCTTCTTCATCGACTCGGGCAGATGGTCCTCGACATTGCGGCGCTTATGGAC
>JALYHV010000262.1 GCA_030776205.1 Myxococcota bacterium
ACTGGAGACGATGCAGCGTCACGGGAGCGATATCCTCGTGGTCTGGGACGCTGAAGAGCGCGCCAGCGACCTTGTCGTCCGGACTGCGTACAGCCTCGCGCGTGCGCTGGTCGTCCGCGAGCAGCGCAATGATCGCGAGGCCCTGGCCGCCATCAACGAGATAGAGCGCGCCGCCCGCGGCATCGAGAGGCAGATCGGCCACCTCGACGAGGTGCGTCGCTTTGCCGAGACGGTCAAAGGCCACGGCGAAAAAATCGCCGAACGCTCGACGAAAATGACCGACGAGCTTCGACGCGACGTGGAGCGCCTCAACGCGCAAGTGGCCTCCATGCGTCGCGCGAGCGAGGCGCCGCCGGGAGTTTGAGCACAGCTGTGGTGGGCGCGCGCACCGGCGAGAATGATCCCGTTGTACACTCGCGGGCGGCTGCGAGAGAGAAGGAGCTTCCCTTTGCTCGCCTCGGGCCTCTGGCGTGTGCGCGAAATTCTTCGGTGGACGCTGCGGGCCATTCAATTAGCGTGCGCGTCACGCGATGCGTCGGCTTGGAGCTGCGGCGAAAGGCGTCCACGAGAACGGCGCCTGCCTCGATGCGGCCCCGGGACAGACGGCTGTCCGTCCCTTCCTCAAATGGGCCGGGGGCAAGCGCCAGCTCTTGCCATCCCTGCTCCAGAACGCGCCCGCGAAACCGCACCGCTACTTCGAGCCGTTCGTCGGCGGCGGCGCGCTGTTCTTCGCGCTCCGTCCGAAACGAGCGGTGCTCGCCGACGTGAACGAACGTCTGATTCGCGCTTACGCCGGCGTCCGCAACAGCGTCGACGCGGTCATCCGGCTGCTCGGGAGCTACCCGCACGACCGCGGGTTCTTCTACAATTTGCGCGATACGAACGTGGACTCGGGCACGGACGCCGAGGTCGCCGCGTGGTTTATCTATCTCAACAGGACCGGCTTCAACGGCCTGTACCGCGTCAATCGCGCGAACCGTTTCAACGTGCCGTTCGGGCGCTATTCCAACCCGACCATCTGCGACGAGCCCACGCTGCGCGCCTGCGCGGCGGCGCTCGCTGGCGTGGACCTGCGCGTCGGCGACTTTGAGAACGTCGTCGACGAAGCGAAGGACGGCGACTTTGTCTATTTCGACCCGCCGTACGTGCCGCTGTCGACCACGTCGTCATTCCGGTCGTACACGTCCAAGGGCTTCGCCGAGGACGAGCAAGAGCGCCTACGGGATACGGCGCGACGCCTGAAGGAGCGTGGCGTGCGCGTGCTCCTCTCGAACTCCTCGGCACCATCGGTCCGCACGCTTTATGCAGACGGCTTCTCTATCCGGGAGGTGTCAGCCACGCGCCTCGTCAACAGCAAAGCAAAAGGTCGCGGCGCAATCGTCGAGCTACTCATCTCGTGAGCATCGCTGCTCGGCCAGGAGCCCTGGTCACCCTGGAGCGGCGCTCGTGCAGCGGTAGCGGTCCACTAGCTCGGGGCGAAGGGTCGTCGTGATGATAGCGCCCGGAACCATGGCGGAAGTGCCCCCTCCTACGGCCCTGCACCCATGCGATCCGGCGTCGACGGACTACCGCGACGCCCGCCTGCGACTCGATCGCCTCGACGCGGACATCCGGGTGCTTGCCCCCGATGGGAATCCCGAGTCCGTCGTTCAGGAGCTTATCGCTCTCGGGAGCTCGCGCTGCTTTGCGATCGGCGGACGACTTGACCTGCTCGAGCAGAGGGGACCGCACAAGCAAGACTCGGGGTTCCTTGACCTCGGCGAGTGCCTGTCAGCCGGCAGCGAGCACTGAGCTGACGGCATGGGTGCGGTGCCTTAGGGGACCACCGGCACGGTCGTCTCTCCATTTCGCTGCCGAGCGTCCGCAGGCCCACGCGTGTATGGTTATTCGTAGAGTCGGGCAGCGGCATTGCGGTCAGCGAGAGGATGTGCGAGTCGGAACGCGCCTACGACCTCGCGACGGGTGCTGCCTTCGAGGTGCGCAGTTGCCTGCGGGGGGTCGTGAAG
>JALYHV010000263.1 GCA_030776205.1 Myxococcota bacterium
GCACGGGGTAGCGATACGCGTCATAGTCCTCGGGGCGGTCTGGGCGACGGGGAATCTGGTCGTAGACCACCCAGCGGCCGCTGCCTTTCTCGTGGTGACCGTTGGACGAGGCGGCTGCTTCGGGAGAGGTGTCTGGACCGGCGCCGTCGTCGTCCGGTAGCCGCACGCACGTCTGCTCGTCAGGCAGTGTGCCGGCTGGGCAAAGGGCCTCCGGCGGTGGGAGCAGGACGCCCCCTCCGCCATCCATGCCGTTCGGCGCAGCCAGCGCGGTTTCCGGCGCCATCCGCGCGCCTAGCGAGGTCGAGGCGACGAGCGCAATGACCGGAACGAGCGCGCGCGTCAGCGGTCCACTCCAGCGCGGAGGTCCCTCACGAGCCGCTCCACGGCCAGCCGTCGGGCACTGGGCGTCGGCCCATCTTCGATGGCTCGAACGAGCGCCGTTCCCACGACCACTCCGTCCGCATGTGCAGCGGCGGTTTGAGCTTTGGCGGGGGAGTCGATTCCGAAGCCCACGACCACGGGTAGACGCAGTTCGGCTCGGAGCGCACCGGCACGAGCGCTGGCAGCGTCCGCATCGATTGCACCGGTGCCGGTAACGCCCGTGACGCTCACGTAGTACACGAAGGGCACGGTTCCGAGCGCCGCAGCGGCGCGGACTGCGGTGACGCGCTCGGAGCGGCTCGTGGGCGAAAGGAGGGGTACGACCCCTATGCGATGCGCCCGCGCGGCATCCCGCAGCGCGCTGCCCTCGTCGACGGGCAGATCGACGACGAGGAGCGCGTCGACCCCGGCAGCGGCAGAGTCGCGCGCAGAGCGGGCTTCGCCTCGCACGTAGATGGGATTGTAGTAGCCAAAAAGGACGAGCCCGACTTCGGGCTCTGCCGCTCGGATGGCCTGCGCCACGCGCAGCGTCGCTTCAAATCCGCCCCCCGCGGCAATCGCTCGCTGGCTGGCGCGCTGAATGGCGGGTCCGTCCGCGGTGGGATCGCTATAGGGCACACCGAGCTCAATGACGTCCGCTCCCGCACCGATGCATGCGCGGGCCAAGTCGACGCTCTCATCGACGCTGGGATCCCCGACGCATAAGTACGCAACGAGCACCTTTCTGCCACTGCGGGCGAACGCGGCCTCGAGGCGGATCATGGCGCGTCCCGCTGCACCAGGCGTTCGAGGAGCGTCGACAAGTCCTTGTCGCCCCGTCCAGACAGACACACGACGAGCGAGACCGCGCGGCCGCGCTCTTTCGCGAGGTCGCGGGCGACATCGGCTACCCGGGCAAACGCGTGGGCGGACTCGAGCGCCGGGATGATGCCTTCGGTTCGAGACAAACGGGCAACCGCCTCGAGCGCCTCGTCGTCGCTGGCGGATAGATAATGCGCGCGCCCGTTTTCCTTCAGCCAGGAGTGTTCGGGCCCGACGCCGGGATAATCGAGGCCCGCACTGATGGAATGCGCCTCCATGATTTGACCGGCACCGTCGCAGAGCACGTAGCTCTTCGAGCCGTGGAGCACGCCGACGCGGCCTTCGCCCAGCGTCGCAGCGTGCCGGCCAGTCGCGATTCCTTCGCCTGCGGCTTCGATGCCGACGAGCGCGACCGCAGCGTCGTCCATGAAGCCGCGAAAGAGCCCTATCGCATTGGAGCCCCCGCCGACGCACGCAACGGCGGCGTCGGGTAAGGCGCCGCTGGCGTCAAGAATCTGGGCGCGCGCCTCTTCGCCGATGACCGACTGCAAAGAGGCAACGAGCTCTGGATAAGGATGCGGTCCAGCCGCAGACCCGATGCAGTAATAGGTCGTTTTCACGTTGGTCACCCAGTCGCGCATCGCCTCGTTCATTGCGTCCTTGAGGGTGCGCGAGCCGATCGCGACGGGAATGACGCGCGCTCCCAGGAGCTTCATGCGGCCGACGTTCGGAGCCTGGCGGGCGACGTCCTCGACTCCCATGTAGACGTCGCAGGGGAGGCCAAAAAGCGCGCAAGCAGTCGCCGTTGCCACGCCGTGCTGACCGGCGCCAGTCTCGGCGATGATGCGGTCCTTTCCCATTTTCTTGGCCAAGAGAACCTGGCCGAGGGCGTTGTTGATCTTGTGCGCCCCTGTGTGGCAAAGGTCCTCGCGCTTCAGCCACAGGTGGGCGAGGCTTTGGCCGTCCGGGTCGATGGCGCGCGCAAAACGGCGGGCTTCGCCGAGCGGTGTGGGCCGCCCAACGTAGCTGGCGAGCAGCGCGCGCCACTCGCGTTGGAACGGCTCGGAGAAGGCGATGGTCTGGACTGCCAGCGTCAGCTCGTCCAGCGCTGGGACCAGGGTCTCGGCGACGAATCGGCCTCCGAAGGGCCCGTAGTAACCAGCCCGACGGCTCGACGGGGGCATGGCAGCGGACGGCATGGGGCAGGGGGTTCTAGCGCCGGCGCTCGTCCAAGTCGATGGCCGTCAAGTCGTCACTGGCCGCCGGTAGCGCCGGCGCCTCGGCCGGGCGACGTCTGCATTCTGCCGCGGATACGCGACAGCCGTCGCTCCTCGTCGAGCGGGGACTTCTTGCTGCGCTTGCGCCGCGCCAAGTAGCGTTCGGCGTGCGCGACGATTGCGGCAGCCACGTCGATTCCGCTGGCGCGCTCGATTCCTTCGAGGCCAGGCGAGCTGTTGATCTCCAGGATCTTGGGACCATCCCGGGTCTCGAGCATGTCTACGCCGGCGACCTCCAGACCCATGACGCGCGCGGCGGCGATGGCGGCGCGCCGGCACTGCTCATCCAGCGCAGCGCGAACGCCAAGTCCGCCGCGGTGGAGGTTCGATCGAAATTCGCCAGCCTTCGCCTGCCGACGCATGGATGCCACAACACGCCCACCGACGACCAGGACGCGCAGGTCCCGCCCCTTCGCCTCCGCGATGTACTGCTGAAGGACGATGTCCTGCCCCATGGCCCAAAGAGTTTCGAGGAGCGACGTCACGGCCTGCGGCGTCTCCGCGATCATGGTGCCGATACCTTGCGCACCCTGTTGCAGCTTGACGATGCACGGCGCGCCACCCACCTGGGCGAGGGCTTGGCCGATGGCCTCGGGCGTCCGTGCGCACACGGTTACGGGTACATCTATGTTCTTCTTCGTGAGAAGCTGCATCGCCCGAAGCTTGTCCCGTGAGCGGGCGATCGCGAGGGCCGTATTGAGCACAGGCACGCCCATGAGATCGAACTGGCGTACGACCGCGAGCCCGTAGTTCGTAATCGAAGCGCCGATGCGTGGCAGCACCAGATCAGCGTGGGGTGCCGGGCCGTCCCCGAGATAAAGCGACGGCCGACCACGGGAGATGACGATGCGCAGATCGAGGGGATCAACGACAGTCACCTCGTGGCTGCGCGAACGGGCAGCCAGTACGAGCCGGCTGGTAGAATAAAGCGTGGCGTTGCGGGAAAGGAGCAGCACGCGCATTGGGCGCTACCGACGATCGCGGAGACGCCGCAGGGGGTCGGGCCCAGGGAGGCTACGCGGCGCAGTCGCGGATGCAACTCAGTAGCGCGCGGTTTTTTTGGTCTGCGTTGGCCCGGTGTTCTAGCGCACCAACGAAGCCGCAATGACAGGCGAGGCGGGAGGGGGTCCCGCCGCAACCCAGAGCCGAGGTACGAGCTCGAGTGCGATGATCACGGCAAGGCCCGCGATGCGAAGCAAAAGATGCGCTCGTTGAGACATGCTGATACCGGAAGCTCGGTGGCCGCGGGTGAAGCACGGCGCGTGCCGACCGGCTGATTCGTTGCCGTCCGCGGAATGGCAGCGGCAAGGTATGGCCCGCGCGTCGCGGTTGCCGCAGGCGTCGCAGGTCCGACAGCATGGGCCGGTTCGTCCGAGGCCCTTTAGCCGGCCCGGTCCGCGGGAGTGTCCATGGCGGTCACCGGCTTGCGGACACAGACCGTCGCATCAACTCCTCCAACGATTGATGCGTCGGTGCGGGTTGGGCAGCGGCGCTCGAGATCGGCGCGGGCCCGGGCTTCCGGCCGTAGTGAGGGACGGGGCGACGCGGCGGGGCCGCAAAGCTCGCCACG
>JALYHV010000264.1 GCA_030776205.1 Myxococcota bacterium
GCGTAGAGCTCGAGCGGGCCGGTCCAGCCCGCCGGAACGCCCGGAGCGCACGCGTATGCGCCAGTGCAGTGCGGGGGGGGAGGCTCGCCGCCGTCCAGCATGCCGGCGTCGGCCACATCGTCGAAGCCCGGCGCGCCGTCCCCTTCAGCGTCTGCCAAGGCGTCTGCGTCGGTTGCGTCGGGTCCGGGCCCATCGAACGCCGGGCCGTCATTTAGTTTCCCATCGTTCGTTCTCGCGTCGCTCGCCCCAGCGTCGGGATTGGGACGTTCTGTGAACGCCGTCCCGCCACATGCGACAGCAAGAAGGAAGGCGCTCCCGCCAAGTGCGCAAGCACTGACCCGCATCGTCTCAAGATACCCGTGAGTCCGGCGCTGCGGGCGATCATCTCATCGGCGGCGGCTGCTGCAGCCGCGCAGGTCCCCCACGTCTCACGGCCTGCTCGTTGTACGCTTAGCTCACCCGCACGTCGAATGTGCGCGGCGTGAAGCGCAGCAGAAACCGCCAGCTTCTCAACCCGCCGCGTCTTCGTCACGCATTTCGCGAACACGTTCCGTCTCCGAGAGCGCCCCGCTGGTTACACGCCGTCCCACCACCTCGCCCACCACCATCAAGGCGGGTGGCTCGAGGTTGGCCTCACGCGCAAGACCGGCCACGTCGGCGAGCGTGCCGAGAACCATGCGTTCGTCGGGTAGGGTCGCGCGCGAAATCAGTGCAACGCGCGTCGACGCGGGGCGCCCGTTTGCGATGAGAGCCGCGCACGTCGACTCGAGGCGCCCAAGCCCCATGTAGAACACCAACGTACCGCGCGCGGGAACGTTCATCGCCAGCTCTGCCTCCCCCTCTTCGCCAGCCGCATGTGCGGTCGCGAGCGTCACGCTCGACGCGCACGCGCGATGAGTCAACGGAATGCCTGCTCCCGCCGCGGCGCCGAGGGCCGCGGAGATTCCGGGCACCACCTCGAAGGGAACGCGAGCCGCCATGAGCTCCTCCGCCTCTTCGCCACCCCGTCCGAAGACGAAAGGGTCTCCCCCCTTGAGTCGCACCACGTCGTCGCCCTGCAGCGCCCGGACGACAATCAGCGGATGGATCCGTGCCTCGTGATGTCGACAGCCGTTTGCGCGGCGTCCCACGGCGATTTTTTCCGCACCTTTCGGAGCGAGAGCGAGGATCTCGCGTGAAACGAGCTCGTCATAGGCCACGACCCGAGCCGAAATTACGAGCTGATGTGCCCGCACGGTGAGCAACTCCGGATGGCCGGGACCCGCCCCCACGAGCCACACCTTGCCTCGCCGGATAGCGCGTACCCCGTCGGCCCTCTCGTCGTGACTCCTCATACCACCTCCACTCCCCAACGACGCGCGACCTCGCGGTCTGCTCGCGCGAACAAGGCTAGCTCGCTGGCGCGCCCAAGCGCCACGATGACGACCACGACCGCCAGCACCTGCGCGGTGTCTCCCAGATCGCGGCCCGTTTCGAGGAGCTGCCCCAACCCTCCAGAGACAAACAAGAGCTCGCCTGCCATCAGGCTTCGGAGCGCGAAGGTCCAGCCGATCTTTGCGCCGGCCAGGATGCCGGGAAGGGCTGCGGGAAGGGTGACGGTGAGCATCAAACGCGGACCGCGCGCCCCCATCGTCCTCGCCGCCCGTTCGACCAAAGGCGGAACGTGACGCACCGAGCTTTCCGTCGCAACCGCAACGGGAAGCGCGGCGCCGAGCACCACGACGAGCTGGATGGCGAGCTCGCTCAAACCGAACCACAGGATTGCGAGGGGCAACCAGCATATCGATGGCACCGAGCTCAGTCCGAGCACGATGGGTCCGAACGCCTGTTTGACGAACCGAGCGCGCGCAAGGCCAATTCCGAGCGGCACGCCGACTGCGAGCGCCACCACGTAGCCGACCATCAACCTGGCCACGCTCGTCAGCAACGCACGCCCGAGCGTTCCGTCGTGCATCCCTGCCAGCAGCGCCCTCCCCACCGCGAGCGGCCCAGGAAAGAGCGGCGTGCGCGTTACCTCAGATGCCGCGGCCCAGATCGCGACGAGGATCACCACTGCGGCGACCCCCCGGTACCACCCACGCATCGTCGGCCTCCTCACGCGCCACTTTCTCCACTTCGCTCGCGATTCGGCGGGCGATGCCGGTCGAGAGCGCGGCGACACGAGCGTCGTTGGCCGCGCGTGGTCTCGGGAGAGAAATGTCTTCCTCGTGCAATATCCGTCCTGGACGGGATCCCATGAGCACTACGCGATCTGCAAGGCGCACGGCCTCGCGGACATTATGCGTCACGAAAATTATCGTCTTACGCGTAGCTCTCCAGATGCGCTCTAGCTCCCCCTGCAAGATTTCGCGGGTCTGCGCGTCGAGCGCCGCGAACGGCTCGTCCATCAAGAGAACGGCGGGATCGGTGGCCAGCGCGCGAGCGATGGCTCCGCGCTGACGCATGCCGCCAGAAAGCTGGTGGGGGAACCGATCTTGAAAGCGCCAAAGATGCACCATACGGAGAAGCTCTTCGCTCCGGGCCGCTCGGCTCCTCGCCGAGAGCCCCTGCACTTTCAGCGGAAACTCGATATTGGAGCGCAGGGTCAGCCACGGAAACAGCGCCGCGTCCTGAAAAACGACGGCCCGATCAGGCCCCGGCCCGAGGACGAGAGAGTCGCCGTTCAGCACGCGTCCATCGGTCGGCTGTGCCAACCCGGCGACCAGGTTCAGGATCGTGGACTTGCCACTACCCGACGGCCCGAGCAGACAAAGCAGCTCTCCGGCGGCGATGCGCAGCGTGGCGCTGCGCAGGATGTCCACTGCGCCTTCTGGAGCGGCTACTGTCAAAGACACGTCTTCAAGCGCGATGCTGGCACCCGCACGGGCGTCGGCAAGGACAGCACTTGCGGGCGCGGAGGCCGCCGCGCGCGAGCCTACCCAATCCTTCGCGAAGGCGAACACACGGTCGGTATAACGGACGAGGCGGTTGAGGTCAACCCGCGACGCGGCCGCCGTCCGCCGCGTGTGCTCAGCGCTCGTATACGATGACGTTGTGGTAGCGAGCCTCGCCGCCCGTGGGGTTCTCGTACGCGTGGGGCCGGTCCGCTGCAAAGGCGATTGAGTCTCCCGCGCTGAGCTCGTAGGTCTCGTCATTCACGTGCATCCGCAGCTGACCGGTGAGGACGACGACCATCTCGCGCGTGCCGGGCGCATGCGCCTCCGAGGCATGGGTGGACCGGGCCGAGAGCCGGAGCTCGTAGAGCTCGACGATAGGTGATGCTCCCGCCGGCGCGAGCGGGCGGCTCTCGAACTTCCCGTCCGCCGAACGCAAGAGTTGCGCGTCATTCCGCCGAAGAACGACCGCGCCAGAGCGCGGGGCGCCGATCAGCTCCGAAATAGGCACGCCGAGGCCCACCGCGATCTTCCAGAGCACGCCCACCGTCGGGTTGCTCTTGCAAGTCTCGATTTGCGACAACGCGGCTCGGCTCACGCCAGAAGCGCGCGCGAGATCGTCGAGCGAAAGCCCCCTGGCTTTACGGCGTTGCCGTAAGTTCTCGGCAACACGGCGCCCGAGCTCTGCCGCACCCACTTCGTCGCCCGGCGTTGTCACCGAGCGATTCGACTTGCGTGCTACGGCGTTCGTATCCATTATGACGAACATATGGCTCATATAGTGGAGTTGTCCACTGGGCCGGCGGCGCAGTAACCGAGGAGGCGGTAGAAGTCTGAGAGATGTGTGCGAGACCCAAAGAAGGTGTGGTCCTCTGGCTTACGGGGCTTTCCGGCGCCGGAAAGTCTACTCTCGCGACCGCGCTTGCGCCGAGGCTGCGGATTTTAGGCAAGAAGGTCGAGCTCCTCGATGGCGACGTGGTGCGCACCCATCTCTCGAGCGGCCTCGGGTTCTCGCGCGAAGACCGGAACACGAACGTCGCGAGGATCGCTTTCGTAGCTCACCTCCTCGCGAGAAACGGGGTCACCGTCATCGTCGCGGCGATCAGCCCCTTTCGCGCAGGACGCGACAGTGCGCGCGAGATGATAGGCGATTTCGTGGAGATCCACGTGGCGCCGCCCCTCGAGGAGTGCATCAGGAGAGACGTCAAAGGTCTCTACGCAAGAGCCATCGCCGGAAAAGTGCAGAATTTTACGGGTATCAGCGATCCTTACGAAGAGCCGCTCTCCCCTGAGCTTCGAATCGACACGAGCGCGCTCTCCATAGAAGATGGGGTGACGCGCATCGTGTCGAAGCTCCGCCAGCTCGGTTACCTCGACAGCGACCGCGCGGCTGATATCACGGGGTCTTCAGAGTGATACCCGGCGGACGGCATCCGATGAAATTGGCTACAAAACGCGCGGAGAAGCGCCCATGAGCAGCGCAGCGAGCAACACGGTTTTTCTTCCGAAGTTCTCCGACAAACGTGACATCGCCGAGTTCGTGGAAAAGCTCGAGGCGTTCGAGCGTGGGGAAATAAATTCGGAGCAGTTTCGCGCTTTTAGATTGCTTCGCGGGGTATACGGACAGCGCCAATCCGATGTTCAAATGTTTCGAATCAAGATCCCCTTCGGCCTGCTGGGTCCCGAGAAGCTCGTGGCAGTCGCCGACGTAGCGGACAAATATTCGCGCGGCTTTTGTCACGTGACCACGCGTCAGAATATCCAGCTCCACTTCTTGCAGATGTCCGACTGCGAGGCGGTGATGAACCGGCTGGACGAGGTTGGGCTCACGACACGGGAAGCGTGCGGCAACTCCGTGCGGAACGTGACCGCTTGTGAGCTCGCTGAGGTATGCGTAGACGCGCCCTTCGACGTGTCACCCTATGCGGAAGCAGTGGTGCGCCATTTCCTTCGGCACCCTCTGGCGAGCAGCCTTCCGCGGAAGTTCAAAATCGCATTCAGCGGCTGCGAGCGGGATTGCGCGTTCGGGGCCATTCACGACATCGGCTTCGTGGCCAAGGTCGTCGACGGTCAACCGGGCTTCAAGGTGTACGCGGCAGGCGGCCTGTCAACCTCCCCGCAATCGGCGGTCACGCTTCACGAATTCGCGCCCGCCGCGGAAATAGGGCGTGTGGGCGAGGCGCTGGCGCGCCTCTTCCATGCGTTGGGCAATCGAGAGAACAAGCACCGTGCCCGCCTGAAGTACGTCCTGCGAAAGCTCGGCGAGTCTACGTTCCGCGCCAAGTACGCAGAGCAACGCGCGGTCGTCGACGCCGAAGCCGCCGCGGAGCTCAAGCTGCCGGATCGCCCTCGGAACCAACCCGCGCCGCCCGTCCCCGACACAGATGGCGGAAAGGCCCCTGGGTACCTCGCGTGGCGCAGCGCGTCCGTCGTCGATCAGCGACAGGACGGCTACGCGGCTGTCTACGTTCGGCTTTTTTTGGGCGACATCACGAGCGCGCAGCTGCGGTCTCTCGCGCAGCTATTGACCCGCTTCGGCGACGGGACGGTGCGGCTCACCATCGACCAGAACATCCTTATTCCATGGGCGGACAAGCGATCGCTCCCGGCCCTCTATGTCGCGCTTCGTGAGATCGGCCTGGCACGGACCGGTGTGCATACCGCGAACGACGTCACGTCTTGCCCGGGTGCGGAGTCGTGCAACCTCGCTGTGACCGCGTCACGGAATGTGGCCGCCGCCATTGCGACCCGGCTCGAGTTGCCTGACACCGCAGGGCTCTCTGGGCTTGCTGGATCGACGATCAAGGTAAGCGGCTGCCCTCACTCTTGCGGCCAACACCACGTCGCAGATATCGGGTGGCATGGTGCCGCGAAGACGGTCAACGGCACCACGTACCCCGTTTACCAGCTGCATCTGGGCGGTGGGATGGACCCGGCGGGCGCTCACTTTGGCCGTCAGGTCGTGAAGGTCGTAGCGCGCCGCGTGCCCGAGGCGGTGGCCCTCTTGCTCAAGCTCTACGAGACGGAGCGCGCAGAAGGAGAATCCGCTGCCGATTTCTACCGTCGCGTCGATCCCAAGCGGGTCGTCGCCGTTCTCGGGGACGTCGCCGCGAGCCCTCCCTCGGCTGGCGAAGAGGTCGATGTTGGTGAGAAGTCGGGCTTCGAGCTGGCGATCGGCGCCGGAGAGTGTGCGGCGTGACCCTCTCCGCCATCGACGCCGCGCGCGAGAGCGAGCGCCTGGAGAAGGCTACACCTGAGGAGCGCCTTGCGTTTGCTGTGCAGGCCTTCGGCGATCGCTTGCTCTTCACGTCATCGTTCGGGACGGGCAGCGGTGTTTTGCTGCACATGTGGAGCCGCGTCGCTCGGCACCTGCCCGTGGTCGTGGTGGACACGGGTTTTCTGTTTGACGAGACTATTGCCTACCGGGATGCCATGGCCCGGGACCTAGGATTGCGGCTCGAGATCGCGAGGCCGGACGTCGCGCGCGACGATTTCCTCTGGCAGCACGGAGCCGACATCATGGAGCGCGAGCCAGATTTTTGCTGCGCGCAGAACAAGATTGCGCCGCTCAAACCGTGGATTGCGCGTTCCCTCGGCTGGGTAAGCGGTGTGCGCCGCGACCAGAGCCGCACGCGCGAGCGCGTTCCCATTCTTCTTCCTACGGAAGACGGGCCAATGAAGATTCACCCTCTCGCCACAATGACCAGCGGCGAGGCGCAAAGTTACATGGACACTCATCGCATTCCTGAGCATCCGCTCAAGGCGAAGCGCTACCTCTCGATCGGCTGCTGGCCCTGCACGCAACCTGTAGCCGAGGGCGGCGACGAACGCGACGGACGATGGGCAGGCAAGGCAAAGACGGAGTGCGGTCTGCACACGTTCTTGAAGCCCAGAGAAGCTTGATGCCGGCCGCGCTGACTCGCCGAGATTTCCTCGGTGGGGCATGTGCGGCGATGCTGGCAAGCACGTGTCGCTCGCGTGACCGAAGCATCGTACGCGTCGGATTCATGACGAACCTGACGCACGCCCCGGTCATTGTCGGGCTGGCGACCGGGAGGATTGCGCGTGCGCTCGATGTACGTGTCGAGGCGCTCAGCTTTCGTGCCGGTCCGCGCGTGCTGGAGGCTCTGATCGGTGACGCCATCGACGTGGGCGTCGCCGGTCCGGCCCCTATCGTATACACACACGCGCGGCACGGCCACGGTGTCCTGAGGGTCTTGTGCGGATGCGCGTCGGGAGGGGCGTCGCTCGTCGTGGGCTCGGACTCTGGCATCCGGGGGCCGGACGACTTGCATGGCAAGGTCCTAGCGACACCCCAAATCGGTTCGACGCAAGACATCGCGCTCCGAAAGTACCTGCGCGTTCATGGCTACGACTCGGCGGAGCGTGGCGGAGACGTGACGGTCCATGCGCTCGACGCGGCAACCATCCTCCTCGAGGTTCGGCGAAAAGCCCTTCACGGCGCATGGCTTCCCGAGCCATGGGCGACTCGACTGGTCCTCGACGCAGGCGCAACCCGCCTGGTGGACGAGCGCGACCTTTGGCCCGACCGCGCCTTCCCCACGGCGCTCGTGGTCGCGCGCGGCGAATTCGTGCGCGAACGGCGACCGCTAACCGAAAAGTTCGCCGCCGCGCTGGGCGAAGAAGTGGAGCGGGCGTTGCATCACATACCGGAAACGCAACGCATGGCCAGCGCCGAGCTCGCCCGCCTCGTCGGAAAAGCTCTGCCGCCCAAGCTGGTCGAACAAGCCTGGCGCTTCGTGGACTTCACGCGCGATCCGCTCCGCAACGCCCTGGCGACGATTGCGGACGATGCCTGGGCCCTCGGTCTCGCACCGCGGACCGCCTGCGACGAGCTCTTCGGATAGATTTTCCACGGTACGACGCATTACTGCGACGCTCGGCGCTTCTTGTCGGCGATTCGTTGTAGAAGCTCCTCGCGGGTCACGCCTAGACGCGCCGCCGTTTTGTGCGCGAGAGACGTACGGGCCACGCCCGGGGCAAAGCGGTAAGTGGGTCGTTCCTTGACGTCGAGCTCCACCTGCAAGAACTCGAGACCGGCGATCGACCGCTCTTCGGCGAGACGCGCGGCAAACTGCAGCAAATGAGTCGTCACGAACGCCCGGACTCCGAGCTCAGGCAACAGCTCCAGTACGAGTCGTGCGATCTCCTCTCCTTCCGATGGATTCGTCCCCGAGCACAGCTCGTCGAGCACGACGAGCCCTCCGACATCGACCTGATCGAACATCCTGCGCAGGCGGAGCAGCTCCATGCCGAGGTGCCCCTCTGGCTGATCGGAGCGGGGCTCCTCGAACAGCGAAACGAAGAGACCTGGCGCGCTCGGCACCCGCCCGGAACGAATCGGCGCGAAGAGCCCTGCCTGGGCGAGAAGCTGCGCGATGGCGATGGCTTGAAGGAGGCGCGTTTTTCCCCCGGAGTTGGGTCCGGTGACGATCACGATCGCCCCTGGCCCCGCGCGCAGGTCACACGGGACCGGCGCGACGCTCGAGCTCAGGAGGAGTGGGTTGAACAGCCCTTCGAGGCGCAGCTCCCCGTCGTTGACGAGCTCCGGCAAGGCTACCTCTAGACCCCGCTCGCGGGCGCGCTCTCGGAAGCTCAGGCTCCCGAGGTAGAGCTCGATGTCACCCATCGCTTGAAAGAGCAGCGCGACAGGCTCCTCCACGCCGGAGAACACTTCCGAGAGGAGGCGCTCCGCGACCTCAGCCCGCGTCGTGCGGTAGCCGCGCAAGAACAACGCCAACCGCACGAAGAAGCGTCGCAGAGCGGGCACGTAGAACTGGTTGCCCGTGTTCTCGCGAACACCGGCGATCTCCATTGCCCGCACCTCGCCGTCGGCGCCTATGCGAACGCGTAGCTCTAGCGAGCCGAGATGCTCGTCGTGATCGAGGAACGCGGTGAGCCGTCCGAACGCAGGCAGCGCTACCGCTTCATTACCAAAATCGCGCAGGCGCGAGAGCGCGGAGGTGGCTCCCTCGAATGACGCCGCCAGCAGCTCGAACGCCTCGCGCGCCGCCCGCAAGATTTCCACGCGCCTCACTCGCGGCGCCGGCTGTCGCGCCGTTCCGAGCAACGCACGAAGCCGGACCACTGCAAGGTACACGCGCTCGAGCTCGTCCCGAAACATGGGTCGCGCGATAACCTCCGTCAGCACGCGCCGGCGAATCTCCACGTCGCTGCGGTCGCTCGGCGGCTCGCCGACCGCACGCATCATGTAACGGGTCGAAATTGGGTGGGTGCTTCCCGCGATGCGGACACCTAGAAACCGCGGGACGAGTTCCTCCAAGTAAATGTCGCGCGCGTATTCGTCCCGACGCCACGAAGACGGCGGGAGCTTTCCACCAGCGACCGCATCGTCGAAAGCATCCACGTTGCCGCCGGCAGCAAACGCGAAGACCAATGCCTGACGAAGCGTGGCGAGGTCGATTCGAACCTGAGCGTTGGCGCAGAGGATATCGGGCGCAGAAAGCATATGGGGAGGAGCCCACCCTACCGCGGAACCGCGATGCTCTTCCCAACCATCGGGGCCCAGCCTACCAGCGTCGCAGAGGGAGCCGACACATCATCTCGGCGGGAATGTGCGAACCACCATCAGCGTCGTTGCCAATTTTGCCGTAGCATTTACGCTACGTGGCTGCGGGGGAAATTGCCGACCATGCCTCAGACGATCCTTCTCGTCGATGACAGCAAAACGATGCGCGAGGTGTTCAAGGTTTATCTGATGGGTAGGCAGTTCGAGTTTCTCGAGGCCGAGGACGGCCAGCGCGCACTCCGTATTCTGAGGCTTCTGCCGGTGAGCCTCGTCATCGTGGACCTAAAAATGCCCAAGATGGATGGTTTGGCGTTCTTGACTCACCTGCGGGCAAGCGAACGGCCCGCGCTGCGCCTCGTCCCCGTCATCTTAGTCACTGCCGAGAAGAGCTCCGAATGGGAGGGGGCTGGGCAAACCGCGGGCGCAAACGCATTCCTTCAGAAGCCACTCGACAGCAAGCGGGCGATCGAGGCCGTTGACCGGTTCCTGCCCAGGGCCACGACGTGAGTGTCCCACATCTGCTGTTGGTGGACGACAGCGAAGCCATTCTTTCTTATGAAGTGGCGGCGCTCTCTCCGTTTTATATGGTGACTACCGCGAGCGACGGGCGTGAAGCTCTGGAAAGGTTACGCGAGGTCAGGCCGGCGGCGGTGCTGCTCGATCTGTCGATGCCGCACATGACTGGCGACGAGCTCCTCGCGCGCATGCAGGCGGACCCCGTCCTTTGCCGTATCCCGGTGATCATCGTCTCCTCGGAGGTGGCGCGTGGGCAAGCCGGCCGAGCGCGCGGTGCACGGGCCTTTCTACCCAAACCGGTTCGCGCCGCCGAGCTCCAAGCAATCGTTGCGCGAGTCCTCGACGAAGAGCGGCGGCTTTCGCACGCCGACGACCTGCCGGTCCTCGTGCTAGGCGTGGGTGCGCTGGAGCTCGGGATACCTCTCGCGGTCGTCCGCGAGGTTCTCCCCCTACCAATGACGCAGGTGCTTCCGGCCGGACCGGAGTTTCTGTCCGAAATCTTCGACTACCGCGGTACTCCCGTCGCCGTCCTCGATCTCGCAAGGTGGCTTGGCCAGCGCCACTCTGAGCCCATCCATGAACGCAAGCTGATCGTCGCCAATATCTGCGAGCGGACGCTGGCTCTCTGTGCCGACCGCGTCCGGGACCCGGAGAGCTTTGGACCGCACGACATCTTATCGCGCCGTGCAATAGGAGGCGCAGACCACGCGGTGGTGATCGCGATGGTCAAGACACCCCATGGGCCGTTGCCCGTCATTGATCCCACGACAGTCATTTCTCAGGAAGGGCTCGACCGGCTCTGCGCAGCGCTGATCGCGCCGCCGGCACCCGAGCCCTCATGATAGCGAGGAGCTACCGCGGCGTGGTGAAGGAGATCCCATTGTTCGCCTCGCAGCGGACTGGCGGCGACGAACACGAGATCAGACGAGCCGCCGTCGCTATGGGCGGCCGTAGATGAACCGGAAACCGGCGGATCGGTCGTCGATACCCAGCGACATTCGCGAGCTCCTCGTGCGGCGCGCCGAACGCCTCAGGAGGCCGGCTACCGTCGACGAGCGCGACGAGGACGCGATTTGGATCGCGGCGTTCACGCTGGGAACCGAGCAATACGCGATCCCACTTCCGGCATTGCGCGCGGCGGTTCCGCTCGGCGCCGTCACGCCCGTACCGCGGGCATCGCGCGTGGTCTTCGGTATTTATCAGTTCGAAGGCGAGGTCATCGCAGCCCTGAGCACGGCGGCATTGCTTTCGAGCGCTTGGACCGCCGATCCAACGATCTTGCTCGTAGTAGACGCCGGGAGAGGCCGCACAGTGGCGCTCGACTGCGCGCAAGTCCCGGTGGCGATGACGTTGCCCTCGTCGCAGTACCACCGTGAACATGGCGACGCGACCCGCGCGCTCTCCCTCGTCGAGGTGCCCGGGCGCGGTGTCCTCAACGTCATCGACGTGGGCCGCCTGCTCGAGCAGCACGATTGGGGTCGACCGCATGCCGGCCCATGAGCCGATCGAGCGCCTGATCCAGGGCTTTGTAACCGAAGCAGGGGATATCAGCGAGTCCATCACGCGAGACCTGCTGGCGCTCGAACGAGGCGGGAGCGATCTGACTGCGCGCTACGAGAATGTCGCGCGCGGACTTCACACCCTCAAGGGCGGTGCTGGCACGCTCGGAATGAACGATCTCGAGCGGCTCGCCCATGCTCTGGAAAGCGCCCTCTTGCCTCACCAGGAGGAGGGACAACCGCTGGGCTCGCATGAGGCCGACAGGCTCTTGCAAGGGCTGGATACACTCATGTTCCGGTTGCGCGCTCACGCCGAGGGCCGGGGGGCGGAGCTCGACGGTATCGACCAGGCGCTGGCGACGCATGCTCCGTCGGAGGCGCGCCCCAGGCCCAACGCCTACGACGATTTGCGTGCGAACGCGGACGAGCCTCTCGCGCAACACCGTGACGCTCCGAGCGACGGCCGCACCCAAACCTGGCAGGTCGCGCCCCATCAGGTCACGGCTTTGATGGTCGAAGTGGAAAGACTACGATTCATGCGACTGCGGCTCGACGAACGCGGTCGCGATTTTGCGCGGGCGCGCTCCGCGCTGTCGCTCGCGTTACGCGGACGCGAAGCTGGCGAGACGCAAAGGCTGCTGGCGAGGCTCGATGCTGCGATCTCCGCCGAAGGCGAGGAGATCACGAGCGTCGTCGAAGCGCTCGAACAGGGCGTCAAGGACATCGGTACCCAGCCGATACGCGTCATCCTCGAGCCGCTTCACCGAGCAGTGCGCGACCTTTGCCGAACGACCGGGAAGGAGGCGAGGTTCTCGGTAGTCGGCGGAGATGTCTGCCTCGATCGGCGCGTGCTGGCTGCCCTCAAGGGGCCGATCGTGCACCTGATCCGCAACGCCGTCGCGCATGGCATCGAGACGCCCGACGTACGCCGCGCGCGCGGCAAGCACGAGGAGGGCGCCATCGTCATCCGCGCCGAGCAGCAAGGTAACGTCGTCTTCATCGAGGTAAGTGACGACGGCGAGGGACTGAAGGGCGACGCCATTAGGCAGGCGGCAATCCACAGCGGCATTGCCAACGAGGCGGAGCTCGCCGCAATGCCGACGGAACAAGTGAACCGGCTCATTTTTTTGCCTACCGTGTCTACGGCCGGCGAAGTGACCGCGACATCCGGGCGGGGTATCGGCATGGATGCAGTCCAAAAAGGGTTGGAATCGATTCATGGACACGTCGAGGTGCACAGCACACCGCGGCAGGGCTTGCGGGTCTTGCTCACGTTCCCCGCTGGGTTGGGGAGCTCTCCCGTGCTCATCGTCCGCACGGACGAACATGACCTCGGGATACCGACCCGGTCGGTCAACGGTGTCGTGCCCGTCAAGGCGTCGAACCTGGTCGTCGGCCGACACGAGACGAAGCTCCGGTACCAGGACGAGATTCTCCCTGTCGTCGACCTCGGAGCCATTCTGGGCCTTCGCCCTAGGCTCCCCATCCAAGACGGGAAACTCCTCGTCATCCACTCGCACGCGCAACGCGCCGCCGTTTGGGTCGATGACATCACTGGCGATAGGGACTTGACGATTCGGCCCCTGCCTCGAGAGCTCGCCGCAGTTCCGCTCTATCAGGGTGCGGCCCGTCTTGCGCGCGGAGAGCTCGTGCTCGTCTTACGGCCCGACTGGCTCGTCGCAGAGGGGCACTCCCCACTGGGCGCGCCAGCCGCCTGCCGCAACGCGCTGGTGGTCGACGACTCGATCACGGCCCGCGCGATCCATCGCTCGATGCTCGAGGTTGGCGGATACACCGTCCACACTGCCGCAGGGGCACAGCAGGCAATCGATCGGATGGCGCACGCCCGGTACGATGTAATCGTCTGCGATCGCGCCATGCTTCCCATCGACGGGCTCGCGCTGGCCCGACTGGTACGCGGCCGTCCGGACGCACGCGACGTCGCCATCGTCGTCGTCTCCGCCGGGGACGGCGACACGGAGAGGGACGAGGCTCTTGCAGCCGGGGCAGACGGCTTCCTGAGCAAGGGGCAGTGCGCCGCGGGGCGGTTGCTGGAAGAGATAGCTCAGGTCATCGCGCGTCGCGGGGGGGCGGTTTGAAAGCCATGCTCTCCGCGCCGCGGCCCGAACAGGAGAAAGGGAGCACCCAAATGATTGCGAGCAAGACCTCGCCGTCGAGGCGCCGCCTCGCGAGCCTCGAGTGGAAGCTGCTAGGAACCGCCGTGATCGCGATGATGGTCGTTGCCGCCGTCCTCGATGCCTGCGCCGGTGCGGCGCTCCGAGAAACGATGACCCAGGCGGGACTCGCGCCAGGCGCCGTCAATGAGCACGTCAACCAGCTGCACGGTACAGTGGCGATCGCGGGTTCCGTGGCGACGCTCGCCGGCCTCTTGTTCCAAGTCCTCGTGCTCCGGCTCGTGGTCGTGCGTCCGATCCGCGAGCTCACCCGAGTCAGCCTGGACATCGCGCGCAAGGGAGACGTCTCGCGGAGAATGCCAATCCAATCGCACGATCAAATTGGGGAGCTCGCCAGCGCGATATCCGAAATGGTCGAGCCCCTCCGGTCGATCCCGCGGGGAATTCGGGACGCGACGCAAACGCTCGCCAATTCTGTCACGAAGCTCAGTGCGTCCACGGCCGAACAAAGCGAGACGGTGGAGCGCCAGGCCTCCGCGCTCCACGACACGCAAGTCACGGCGGAGCAGATCCGGCAAACGTCGACCCTTGCAGCACAGAAGGCGCAGACCGTGCTCGAGTACGCGGAGCGCGCCGAATCCATCAGCCGCACCGGCGAGGTCGCCGTCGGGCAGAGCCTCGCCGCGCTACGCGACATTCGCGTGCAGGTAGAGGAGATCGCGCAGCGAATCACCAGTCTTGGCGAGCGCGCCATGCGGATCGGGCAGGTCACCCAAACGGTGAAGGATTTGGCGGATCAGAGCAACATGCTGGCTCTCAATGCCGCCATAGAGGCGGTCCGATCGGGCGAGCACGGCAAGGGCTTCAGCGTCGTGGCGCGTGAAATTCGGAGCCTCGCGGATCAGTCGATCGAAGCGACGCAGCAGGTCCGGGACATGCTTGATGACATCAGTGAGGCGATCCGTGGCGCCGTAGCGATCACGGAAAAGGGATCGCAGCGCATCGACGCCGGGCTACTGCAGGTCAAAACATCCGGTGAGCAGTTGTCGCAGCTGTCCGCGATCGTAAAGGACAATTCCCAAGCGGTGCGTCAAATCAACACAGCGGTCGGCCAGCAAAACGGCGCGATAGCGCAGATTTTAGGCGCGCTTTCGAGCCAAGGCACGTTGATGCGCGACACGATGGCCCGCCTCGAGGCAACTGACGACGCAGTGAAGACAATCTCCACTGCGTCGCATTCGCTGGTGCAGATCGTAGAGAATTTCGCCGTTTAGATGTTTCAAAGAGCCATGCTGTCGAAGACGACGCAGCCGACGTTCGTAAATCCAGCGCTCTCGGGGACAGGCGCACAGAAGCCGCTCATGCGGCTGGGGCTTTCCGCAAAGCTCCTCGGATCCTTCGTACTCTTCTTCGTACTCGCCGCGTACTCGATGTCTCTGGTCGCGACGGGAGAGCTGGAGCAGACGCTCGTTTTGGACTTCGAAGCCCGCGGCGAGGCCGTTGCGGCCGAGCTATCCGCCACGGCCGAACGCAGCATCGGGGGTGACCCGATGCTCCTGGCCAATGCAATCATGGAGACGCAGTCGCTCCGTGGAATCAAATACATCTATGTTCAAGACGGTTCGGGACAGGTTCTCGCTTCGACCTTTCCCGAAGGCCCGTCCAAGGATCTCTTGGCCACCACGGCGTACGCGCCCGACGCGGCCCTTCCGGACACGAAGCGCCTGCAGAAGAGACGCGTTCGGATCGGGACGGGGCCGGGGGCCCTGAGGGTCATCGACCTGGCGCTCGGAATTCGAATCATTGATGTCGACGTTCGCTGGGGCCAGGGCCGCCCGGGAAGCGTTCACGTGGGCATGGACGTCGATCAGATCGACCGCGAGGTTCGATCGCTCGAGATGAGAATGCTCGCCATCGGGGCAGTGGTGGCGCTGGCTGGCGTTCTCGCATCGCTGGTCGTCGCCGCGTGGACCGTGATCCGTCCGGTACGCGAGCTGACGCGCGTCACGTCGGCCATCGTTCTGGAGGGCGACTTGACACAGCGGGTTGCTGCGCGCGCGAACGACGAGATCGGTGATCTGGCCGAGACGTTCCGGCTAATGGTGACGCGACTGCGCGAAATATCCATGGCAATTCGCGAATCGACGCAGCGGCTGGAGGAGCTGATCAATGACCTCCTCCAGTCGTCGCACGCACAGGGGCGTACCGCTCGTGTGCAGGCCGAGGCCCTCAGGGACACGCAGCGTGCGGCGCACGCCGTGGGCGGCGCCTCGCAGGTTGCCGCCCAGCGGACCGCCGCTGTGCTGCGCCTCGCCGCCCGAGGTGAAGACCTTGGAAGAACCGGCGAGGCCGCCGTTCACCAGAGCCTCGAGGCGTTGACCGACATCCGGGGACAGGTCCACGACATCGCCCTGCGAATCACCGGGTTGAGCAGCCGAACGGTGCAGGTAGGCAATATCGCGGGCACGGTCAAAGACCTCGCGGATCAATCGAACATCCTGGCGCTCAACGCGGCGATCGAAGCAGTACGCTCGGGAGAGCATGGCAAGGGGTTCGGCGTCGTCGCAAGGGAGATCCGCACCCTCGCCGATCAGTCCATCCAGGCGACCAAGCGTGTGCGCGAGCTGCTCGACGACACGAACAGCGCCACAAGACAGGCCATCGCCATCACCGCCGCCGGCACCTCGCGCATCGACGCGGGGCTGGCACAAGTGAAGGCGTCCGGTGAGCATCTCGCCGACCTGTCCGGCATCGTTCGCGAGAACTCGTCGACAGTGCGCCAGATCAGCGACGCGGTCAGCCAGCAGAACGACGGGATCATCCGGATCTCGGAGGCCATCAATCAACAAAGCGAGATGATGAACGAGACGATGGGCCGCCTGAAGGTTACCGAGACATCGGTGCAAGCTATCAAAGATGTCGCTGAGCGCCTTGTTGCATTGGTCCGCGAATTTCGTGTATGACGACAAAGGGGATCGGGAGGGCTGCCGACCCCGGGGCCACGGCGCCAATGCGGACGGCACGCTCATGACGGAAGCTCCTCGACTCTCCGGCTGCGCGAAAGACCGCGCGCGTCGCGATTTGCTCGTCATGGCCGGCGTCGTGACGGCGGGTGTTGCGACTGCTTGTGCGAAGCCCGTGCCCGTCGGTGACTCGCGCGCGGCGGCTGCGGCGGCGCCGATAACGTGGAGGGTGCAAACGCACATCGGTGGAGCCACCAACTCCTACAACAATTTCAAGCGATTCTGTGCGCGTGTAGGCGAGCTGTCGCAAGGAAAGCTCGTGCTCGAGCCCTATCCGCCAGGAGCGATTGTCGGTGCCTTCGACATGTTCGAAGCGCTCAAGAAGGGGCTGCTGGATTGCGCGAGCGTTCCCCCGCACTACCCTGCCGACAAGATACCGGAGCTCGCTTTTTTGAGCTCCTATCCCCTTGGACTGGACCGACCCGATCAGTGGGAGACGTGGTTTTTCGAGTTGGGTGGACTGGATCTCGCGCGCAAGATGCATGAGCCACACAACATTCAATTCGTTGGTCCCATCCAGCACGATCTCAACATCATTCATTCGAAAGTTCCGATTCGCTCTTTTGCCGATTTCAAGGGCAAGCGGCTGCGCATGCCAGGCGGGTTGATAGCGGACGTTTTCGACCGCGCGGGGGCGAAGACTGTTCTCATCGCGCCGGACCAAATTTACGGTGCGCTCGCGAACGGCTCGATCGATGCGGCGGACTTCGTGGGACCGGCGGTCAATTACGAGCTCGGGTTCGCGAACGTCGCCAAGTACATCATCTTGGGTCCACCATCGACGCCTTCCATCCACCAACCGTGCGATCTGAACTGCGTCCTCGTGAACAGGGACAAATGGAGCGCGCTCCCGAAGCATTTGCGTGACGTCGTGGAGTACGCGGTACGCTGGTACTCCTGGGAGCACTACGGCTCGATCCAGAGAGCCAACACGCTGAGTTGGGCCAAGTACAAGCAGCGCGGCGTCGAGATCCTCCGCCTTTCCGACAGTGACGTGTCCGCATTCCGCGACTTGGCGATTCCGGTGTGGTTCCAATGGGCCAAGAAGTCGCCGCTCGGCCGGCAAGCGCTGGCAAGCCAGCTTGCCTACATGAGGTCTCCCGCTGTGGGCTACGTCAACGAGGGCACCCTAACGGATATGGACGGCAAGAGACTTAGCCTCGATGACTGACGGCACCGAGATGGCCGTCGGCCTGTGTCACGCGTGTCTGGATTAGCGAGGAACGGGTCCGAACCAGGAAGAACATGCCGGGAGAACGACGATGAACGACCGATCCAGAAATGATCGCCGCCCGCTGATAGGGCGACGCGATGTGGTGAGCGGCGCGCTGGCCGGGCTCGGTGCGGCCGCTGTCGTAAGTTGCTCCAAGCCGGAGAGCGCGCCGAAAGCTGTCGAGTCTTCGAGCAAGGCCATCAAATGGAAGGCTCAGTCGCACGATCCGGCGCTCGCGTCGGACTACGAGCCGTTCCTGAAGTTTTGCGCGAGCGTCGGGGAGCTCTCCGAGGGACAGCTCGTCATCGAACCGCACGGCCCGGGTGAGGTCGTATCCATTCGTGAAATGTTCGCGGCGGTGAAGACGGGCAAACTGGATCTCGCCGTGACCTTTCCTGGATACGCCGACTTCATTACTGGCACGAGTTTCTTGACCTCTTACCCGTTGGGACTCGACAGGCCCGATCAATGGGAAACTTGGTATTACGATCTAGGAGGGCTCGAGCTCGCGCGGCGGATGTTCGAGCCGCACGGTGTCTTTTTTCTGGCGCCCGTTCAGCACGACCTCAACCTGATCCACTCGCGCGTCCCAATTCGGTCGTTCGAAGATTTCAAAGGCGTGAAGCTGCGGATGCCCGGAGGCCTCATTGCTGACGTTTTCCAGGCCGCCGGCGCGAAGACCGTGTTTCTGACCGGTGATCAGGTGTACCCCACCTTACAGAGCGGCGCGATCGACGCCGCCGACTTTGCAGGGCCTGCCACCAACTTCAGCATGGGCTTCGCCAACGTCGCGAAATACATCATCCTCGGACCGCCCTCGACGCCTTGTATCCATCAGCCGGTGGATCTTCATTGCGCGCTCGTGGGTCTCGAGCGGTGGCACTCGCTTCCCACGCATCTGCAAGCAGTGCTCGAATATGCCGTACGCCGATTTTCGTGGGACGACTACGCGCATGTCCAGAAGGAAAACATCTCGGCTTGGGAGAAGTTTCGGCAAAAGGGCGTCGAGATCATTCGCTTGACGAACAGCGACATCGACAAACTGCGACGGGTCGCCGTTCCGATGTGGTTCAAGTGGGCGCAGAAGGATCC
>JALYHV010000265.1 GCA_030776205.1 Myxococcota bacterium
ACTCTCGGCCGCGCGCGCGGCGTCGTCCGTACCGCCAGCGCTCACCTGGACAGAGGAGTCGGGCGTACCCTGTGCGGGGGGCGTGCTGCTCGATGAGCACCCGAGCGCCGAGGATCCACCAAGTGCCAGGCAGAAGAACTGGAGTTTCATGGACGGCCTGCGCATCGTCTCTCCTTCTGCCTTGCTCTCGCGTGCGAGGCATGCAACCGCTACCGACTACCGCAAACCGCCCGGGCACGTCCACTCCCTCGGCAACTGCTTCGGCGAGGCACGCGCTGCCGTCGCGCGCTTTTGCGCGCAGCGCGCCTCGAAGCAACGCACGCCGACGCATCCGGCGGATCGTTTGCGCGGCTCGTGCCGCAACGTGCCCAGCCACGGCACGACTGTCGCGATCGACGGCTCGTGTCGACTGCTCGTGATCTGTTTCTTACCCCTCTCGGAGGCGGTGCATCTCGAGGCGGCACACAGCCTGCAGTCGCCGTGCGCAGCGTGCGCATCGCAACGGAAGGGCATTGACAGATAGTTCCGGTAACGGCCATCTGCTCGAATCTGCGACGCCTCGTGCGCGGTGCCATCAATGGCCGGTCTACGAGGGAGGGCAAGAGTCAACGCGGGAAAGGGGACGCCGCACGGCACGGACGGGGAGGCGAGGATCCGACGACGAGTCGGCCGTGGAGTCACGGTCGGCCAACGCTTTTTGCCAAGGAAGGCACTCATGAAAAATAGAGACACGGGAAGGACCGGCGCCTCGTGCGTCCGGTGGTCGGCTGTCGGCATTTCGCTCGTAATCGCGGTGCTCGCGGGATGCGGAGGCGCAATCGACAATCGATTCGCCGCTGAGACGCACGATGAGTACACCGAGCCGCTGACGAACGCCCTCATTGGCACTTCGACCGGGGTCGTTGTCGTGCCGGGAGGGCCACCAGTCACTATCGACGCCGGCGGCGGTGGCCGCGGCTCCAGTGACGGAGGAATCCTGGACGGCGGAGCGGGTGACGGGGGAGTGAATGGTGGATCGGGGTCGTGGCATTTCGACGACTGTTCCCCCACGTCGAACTTTCTCATTGATTCTTCCGGCTTCGGCGCGAACGCGCAGCACGCGCTCAACGGCGCGTGTGTGCCGGGAATCAGCGGTCTCGGTGTGCAATTTCGCACCGCGAAAGACGTGGTTCAGGTCGCCGACGAGCCGCAGTTCACGGTCGCTCAACACGTCGGCGTCGCGGCCTGGGTCCGTCCGACGACCGTGGCTGGACATCAGCCGATTGTCGTCAAGCGTCTCAACAACAACACCGCTTTCTCACTCGGAATTCACAATGGCAATGTGGAGATGTCCGTCGTTCTGACGACGGGCCAAACGATCATTTCACAGGCCCCGATTGCGGCGGGTACGTGGACGCACGTAGCGGGGATGTACGACGGAACCTTCGTTTTCTTGTTCGTCAACGGTCAGCAGTTCGGGCAGGTCTTTGCCGCCGGTACGATACGAAACGTCTTGGCTCCAATTCGCATCGGCGCAACGACGCAGAGCCAGCACTTCAGCGGAATCATCGACGAAGTCTTCCTTTCTACGGAGGCCATCTCGAAAGACTCGTTGACCGCTCTGGCGTGCATCACTCGGCCGTCCACTCTGGCCGTCAACCCGGCGACGAGCGGGGTCGTGCCATTCGGGACGACGGCTTCCTACAACGTGGCCGTGACGAACAACGATGTCGGCAGCTGCCAACCCAAACAGTACAATGCGTTCTTTACCCAGGTCGATCCGGGCATCAGCGCGAACTTCGTTTTTCCTCCCGGGAGCTTCCAGCAGGCATCACCTGGCACGACGGCGACGTTCCTTGCGCAGGTGACGGGATCGGACACGGCGGATCCGGGGGTCCACCTGATCCCGTTCATCGTCGATTCCTTCTCGAATACCCCGCCCTTCGCGTTCGAACAGCTCAACGGTCAGCTTAGTTACGAGCTCGCTCAGCCGACGGGGTGCTTCGTCAAAAGCAGGCAGGAGCTGATGATCACCGCCACGAGCGTCGTCGATGATCCGATCCGCACGTTCGGCTCGAGCGATCCCTCGGGTGGTGTTTTTGACGGCGGTGTCCCTGCGGGCGATGCCAGTGCAGGCGGCGGCAAACTGTTGACCCCCGCGCTCACGGACGCGGTGGTCAGCCCGAGCCTCGGGGTGTGGTCCTTCGGTCACCTCATGCGCGAGATGGCGCCGAAGGCGGCGGACGCGCCCGCGATGACCCTGCAGCTGTTTCAGCACTGGCTGACCGACCAGACGGTCAACAAGCTAACGGTCGCCGCACGCCCGGCAATGCAGCGACAGCTCCTCGACATCTGGCCAAAAACGGCCGGCGGCGCGCTCGATCTGAACCAGTCACCGCTGACGCTGCAGGCAATCGTAAACCGCGTGGACCTCCGCAAGCTCGCCCAGGGGTCGGCGGGCGAGGGCCGCTTCGTCTTTGGGGTCAACGGCCCGATCAACTTCCAGCAGTTCACGGTGATCGTCGAGTACAACCTGCCCGCGAAAACGGAGCAGGACGTCCTCGACTGGGCGAACCGGTGGCACGCGCTTGCGGCCCACCCGTTTCCGTCGGAGGAATACAATGCCGCGCTCGAGGCGGTGACTCGGCGATTCACGGATCGCGGCGCATCGCCCGGTAGCGTAAACGGCAGCGCCCTCGTGGAGCTCCGCACGAACGAAATTGCCCTTTCCTTTCAATGGGAGCTGCGCGGTTTCGTCCTCTCCTCGGCCACCGGGTTCTTCGACGAGACGACCGTCAAGGAGACGCCGGATCTCGGCTTCAACAACACGAAGACGTTCGCCGACTTCGTGAACAACAATGCGCCCGGCATCATTGCCGAGATTCCCGCGGCGAACGACCACACCGTTCCAGACACGCTCAACGGAGTGCCGTTCTTGGGAGGCTCCGTCTTCAACAATCTCGTCGAGTGGAATGGCCCGGGCATCGCGAACCCGGACGCTCGGTTCCACGCATCGATGAATACGTGCAACGGGTGCCACGGGCCGGAGACCGGAACGACTTTCTTGATGGTTACTCCGCGCTTCCCGGGAGCAGAAGCGCAACTCTCCCCGTTTTTGACCGGAACGACGGTATTCGACCGCTTCTCGCGCCAATCCCGAACTCTCAACGACCTGGCGCGGCGCAAGACGGATCTGACGGCGCTGGTTTGCCCAACGGACGGAGGGGCTCCGCCGCCCGTCCGCGACGCGGGTCCGCCGCCGCCGGTGGCAGACGGCGGAATGACCGACTGAGCGGCTCGAAGCATTTTTCTTCGAGCAGAAACGGTGCAATCGGGAGCGGTTCGCGCACGCGGACCGCTCCCGTTCGCACGTGGAGGGTCGAAGGCCTCCGGATGCCCTGGGCTCGTCGCCTCACGTTCACTACGCCAGCGATGTCGCGCCGAGTCCTATCCGCGGGGTGGGGGCCTGCGGCGCGTAGAGGAACCGCGTGCGCCATCGTCTCCTGCGAGCGGCAGTGCCCGCGTTCCGAGCGCGCCTCGTCGAAGCTCGGCGGCAAGCACGTCGAGCTCGGGGAACGAACGCACGCCCAGGGCAATGTCGGCCGTCGGAACGCGGCCGCCGTTGAGCGCAATCGCGACCTCGTCGATGGCCCTCCCTGCAGTCGGCGGAATGATGATCGTCGCGG
>JALYHV010000266.1 GCA_030776205.1 Myxococcota bacterium
AGGGCCTTGCGAAGCTGCTTGCGCTGGGTGAAATGTCCGCTCTCCGCGACTATGTCGAGGAGGGACCCACAGGAAAGCGTCGTCTTCCCGTTCTCGAGGAGGAGGACGACGATGAAGGTGACGCCAGCTCGGAATGCGAAATCCCGACTGACGGTGGGGCCTTCGCGCCCAACAATATCGACGTGGAGTGACCGCGTTGACCGCGAGGCCCCGCCACGCTAGCTCGCGCTAGCAAAGTCATGGCGATCCGCACCGCGCTCGTTTCCGTTTCCGACAAATCCGGGCTCGTACCGTTCGCGCGTGCGCTCGCAGCGCGCGGCGTGCACATCCTTTCCAGCGGAGGCACCGCCAAGGCACTTGCCGAGCAGGGGGTGCCCGTTCAATCCGTCGAGAGCTACACGGATTCGCCGGAGGTGATGGATGGGCGGGTCAAAACCCTTCATCCCCGGGTGCACGGCGGAATCCTGTCACGAGGGGCAAAGGACGCGGGGGACCTCGATCGATTGGGGGCGCGCGAGATCGACCTCGTAGTGGTCAATCTCTATCCCTTCGAGCGCGTCGCGTGCGATCCCGCGTCGAGCAAGGATCACATCATCGAGAACATCGACATCGGCGGCCCTTCCATGGTCCGCTCGGCCGCGAAGAACCACGCGCGTGTCACGGTCGTCTGTGATCCTGAGGACTACCAGCTCGTGCTCGACGAGCTTGGCCAAAACGGCGATACGACCATGGTGACCCGAGCTTTGCTCGCCGCCAAAGCTTTTGCGCACACGGCTGCCTACGACGCGGCCATCAGCGGCTATCTCTCGTCACGAGAGGAGCCCGGCCCTGGGTCCCTATTTCCACGTTATCTCACGCTCCCCTTCGAGCGTGCCTACGGCCTGCGATACGGAGAGAATCCTCACCAGGGCGGGGCGTTCTACGTCGAACGAAATACCGCGCCCGGGTCACTGGCGACCGCACAGAGCCTCGGTGCGGGCGGCAAGGAGCTGAGCTTCAACAACCTTGTAGACGCGAACGCTGCGCTCGACGCAGTTCGCGAGCTCGAGGGCCCCGCCGCCGTTGTCGTGAAACACACGAACCCCTGCGGGGCCGCCGCTGCAGCGAGCCTCGTCGAGGCGTATCGCGCCGCCCGAGACGCTGACTCGCTCAGCGCGTTCGGGGGTATCGTGGCCCTCAATCGCGAAGTGGACGAGGCGACCGCGCGCGCGATCGTCGAAACCTTCCTCGAGTGCGTCGTCGCACCCTCCTACGCTCCTGTCGCGCTCGACGTGTTGCGTTCGAAGAAGAATCTGCGCCTGCTCGCCACCCGGGAATGGCTGGGCCCCGCGCATCGCGCGCTGACCTACCAGCGCATCGGTGGCGGTATCGTGGTCCAGGACCGCGACCGCACGGGAGCCGGGGAGGTCGTGGGCGGGAAGCTGAGCACCAAACGCGCGCCTACCGCGGAGGAGCTGCGCGACCTAGAGTTCGCTTGGCGCGTGTGCAAGCACGTGAAATCGAACGCCATCGTGCTGGCGCATGCCGCCGTGACTGTGGGAGTCGGCGCGGGCCAGATGTCGCGTGTGGTCTCGGTGCAGATTGCCTGCGAAAAGGCTGGTGAAAAGGCGCGAGGCAGCGTGCTGGCGTCGGACGCGTTTTTTCCGTTTCCCGACGGTGTGCAGGCCGCCGCCCGTGCGGGGGTGACGGCCATTGCGCAGCCGGGCGGGAGCGTGAACGACTCCGACGTGATCGCGGCGGCCGATGCCCAAGGCGTCGCCATGGTCTTTACCGGCGTTCGGCATTTCAGGCATTGAGAGGGAGCTCTCCAGGGGCGGCCGCTGAAGCACGATTGCAAGGAATCGTCGCCTGCTAGTTGGCCCTTTCCACGCTGATGTGGCTACTGCCGTGGTCGATGGCGGCCATGACGGAGAGCTGCAGCGTCTGCAGCAAAGGGTTCGACGTTCAGTTTCGCTACCAGATGGAAGAGCGCGATGGGGGCTTCGCGTTCTTCTGTTCGCACGAGTGTCACACACGCGTCGTGAGCGGGGAAACCTCCGGGGGCGCAACTTGCTGGGCATGCGAAAAGCGATTTTACGTCGAGCTGGTCTCACAGGTCGTGCGGATTCGCGGGGAGCGTCGTCACGCTTGCTCCGAGGATTGCCGGCGGCAGATTCTCGCCGAAGCGGGCGGGGTCCGCTTAGCAGCTGTTGGCGCCCCGGTTCGCCCGGCGGCGACCGTGGTCGCCGACGCCCTTACATCATCGGCCCCTGTCGACGAACGATGCGAGGAGCCCCGCCGGATCACCGTCCCACCCGCGGCGTCCCGCGCGACGGCAATCGGCGACGCGATCACGGTTCCCCGCCGTCGCATCCACGCTCCCGCGCGTCTCGCCGTATTCAACCACAAGGGCGGCACGGGCAAGACGACCACGTCGGTTAGTATCGCGGCGGGCCTAGCATCGCGAGGCGTCCGCGTGCTTCTGGTCGATACCGACTCTCAAGGCAACGTCGCCGTCTCGCTCGGCGTCAAGGCGGAGCGGAGCCTCTATCATGTTCTCGTAATGGGCATGCGCCCTATGGACGCGGCGGTGCCGGTTCGCCCCAACCTCGACGTGCTCGTCTCGAACGAAACGCTCGCCGCCGCAGAGCTTTACCTCGCCGGCAGGCAGAACCGCGACCGCATCCTGCGCGATCGCCTCGCCTCCGCGTTCGACCACTACGACATCATCGTCCTCGATTGTTCGCCTTCACTGTCGCTGCTCAATCAGAATGCGCTGGTCGTCGCAGACGGGATCGTCGTGCCCGTTGCGTGCGATTTCCTGTCGCTCGTGGGCGTGCGGCAGGTGATCAAGACGGTGAAAAATGTCAACGCGCTGTTGCACCATCCGGTCCAGATTCACGGCGTGCTGCCGACCTTCTACGACGCCCGTGCGCGAATTTGCCGAGACGCAGTGGAGGCCATGCGTGAGCATTTCGGCGATCGTGTGTTGCCGCCGATTCGGCAAGCGACACGGATCAAGGAAGCGCCAGCGCAGGGCAAGAGCATCTTCGAATTTGCCCCGGAATCGAACGCAGCGGAGGATTACGGACGCGTCGTCGACCTCCTCGTCGATGGACCTCAAAAAACGATGGCGCACGCAGTAGGCAGTTGAAGGAGACGACAAATGACCGTGCGTGAGGAAGAGACGGGACTGAGCGCGGTACGGGTCCTCGACGCGGAGGAGATTCAAGGAGTGCTGTCTGGTTCCTTCTATGCGCCCGAACCGCCCGGCGTCCGCGCGCGAAAGCCAGAGCCGTTGGCCAAGCCCTCGCATTACAAGGTCATCTGCATCTCGCTCTACACGCGCGACCTGGAACGGCTCGACGCGTTGGTCGAGGAGTTGAAAACGCGGGGCATGACGAAGGCGAGCCGAAGCGCGTTGATCCGCTGCGCCCTCGACCAGATCGACCTCGACAAGGTCCCGCGCGGTCTTTAGCCGGCGTTCGCTATGAGGAATGGCCCGGCACGAGTGCCCCCCAGAACCGGACGAGGTCCTCGGGCAACGGCGCGTCGATGACGAGTGGTACGCCGGTGATGGGATGGGTGAGCGCAAGCCGAGCCGCGTGCAACGCATGGCGCGGTAGCTCCAGCCTCACCGCGTCGACCTCGGTCAATGTGCCGTCGGCGGCGCGGGCGAATGCGCGCTCGTCGGGACCGTAGAGCTTGTCTCCGACCACCGGCGCGCCCAGCGACGAGAGGTGAACGCGAATCTGGTGCTGCCGACCAGTCTCCAGGCCGCAATTGACCAGCGCGTACGTGCGGCCGGAAGCCCCGGTGCGCACCTCCCGCACGTCAATCAGGGTCGCCGCATAAAGGGCGCTCGGTTGGTCGCTGGTCCGCATCTTGACGTGGAGCGGGTTGGAGGCGTCTATCTCGATGCGCTTCTCGTAACGAAAAGGACTGGTCCCCTCGGTACTTCGGGGTGTTCCCCACGTCATGGCGACGTACGTCTTCACGATGCCTTCGCGGAGCTGGAATTGCTTCTTGAGGGCGCGATCGCCGTCGCGCGTCTTGGTGAGAATCAGCACCCCGCTCGTCTCGCGATCAAGTCGATGGCCAAGCGATAAAAAGGGGCTCTCAGGACGCATCGCCTGAACGATTTTGATTAGCGTGTTGTTGTGGTAGCGCGCGGTGGGGTGGACGGTCAAAAGCGCAGGCTTGTCCACGGCCAGCATGTGGTCGTCCTCGTAGAGGACAGATATGGGAGTGGCGCTTTCGTGCTCGTCCCAGGGCGGGCGCCAGAGCAAGATGCATTGCTCGGAGTGCACTCGATGATTGGGCGAGAGCTTTCGGCCAGTGGCATCGTATGCGCTGGCCCGCACGATTGTCTGCGCGCGTGTCCTGCTCGTGCGATGTAGCTGGCCGCGTACGAAGACGTCGAGCCGTTGCCCCGATACCTCTGGCGGCACACGGAACACCGAGACCACCGATTCTTCGGCCACACCCGGCGGTCGTCGAAATGAGTGACGCGCAAAATCAACATCCGACGCGCGCAGCCGCGACATTTCCTCATCTTGCCGCAAGCGGGGGGACGCGCGCAAACGGTCACGACGTGGTACAAGCCACGCTTCGATGGATATCACTTTCGTCACGACCGAGCTCGCGCCGTTCGTCAAAGTCGGCGGGTTGGCCGACGTTTCGGCCGCGCTCCCCAAGGCGCTTCGCACTCTGGGGCACGCGGTCACGATCGTGCTGCCACGTTTTGCTGCGCTCGAACAGGAGGGATTGCTACTGGCGCGTCGGCTGACGCCGCTCCGCTTCACGCTCGGAAATCGCGCGTTCGAGGCCACGGTATTGGACGGGCGGCTTGCGTCGCAGGTCGATCTCGTCGTGTTGGATGTGCCGGGTCTCTACGATCGCCATGGAATCTATGGCGAGCATGGAGAGGATTATCCGGACAACGCCCTCCGGTTTGCTGTTCTCTCGCGCGCAGCGGCGGAGCTTGTCAGGCAGCGCATGGCCAGCGGGCGGGCGGTGGATGTCGTTCACTGCAACGACTGGCCTACCGCGCTGATCCCGACATACTTGAAAATGCTTTCCTCGGAGACAGCACAGCTCAAGGCGGTGCGCACGGTTCTGACGATCCACAACGTGGCACACCAGGGTGTGTTCCCGAAAGACACGCTGCCAAATTTGGGTCTGGGGTGGGACGCCTTTACCGTGGAAGGGATCGAGTTTTACGGCGCAATCAATCTGCTAAAGCAGGGAATCGTGAGCGCTGACGCCGTGACTACCGTTAGCCCGACGTACGCGCGAGAAATTCAGACGCCGGCTCTCGGAGCCAAGCTCGACGGCGTCCTGCTCGCGCGGGGCGACGCGCTGCTCGGCATAGTTAATGGGGTCGACTATTCGATGTGGAATCCTGCGAGCGATCCCGCAATCGCCGCACGGTACGACGCGGAGGACTACGCCAACAAGGCGCGCTGCAAGGGGATGCTCCAGAAAGAGCTCGGCCTCGCGCTCGATGCTGACGCGCCGATCGTTGCGTTCGTCGGGCGAATCGTGCAGCAAAAGGGGATTGACCTGGTCGTGGCCGCGATGCCCCGGCTCTTGCGCGGCACTGACGCGCAGCTGATCTTCGCGGGCGAAGGGGACGCGGCCCTGATGGCCCTCGTGGAGACCGCCGCCGGGAAGTCGCATGGCAGGGCTGTCTTCGCGAGGGCGGCAAGCGAGCCGCTCGTTCACCGTATCCTTGCCGGCGCTGACCTTGTTTTGGTGCCGAGCCGGTTCGAGCCTTGCGGCCTCGTCCAGATGTACGCCCAGCGCTACGGCGCCTTGCCCGTAGCCCACGCGACGGGCGGTCTGGCAGATACCGTCGTCGACTGCGATTCGAAGCTCGAGACCGGCACGGGGTTTCTCTTCGACGAGCCGAGCGTCGAAGGTGTCCTGGGCGCTACTGAGCGTGCCATCGCCGCGCGCAACCTTCCGAGATGGCCTGCGCTCGTTCGACGCGTCATGCGGCTCGATCGCGGATGGGAGCGGCCGGCGCGACGGTACGAACAACTCTACCGTTCGCTATGCGCCCGGTAGGAACGAGTACGGCGCCGGCTTCACCGAACGAAGGGCCTTTGCGAGCCATGACGCGCGGAGCGCGACCCGAGTCCCCGTCGCGATCTGGTGCGTGATGAGAACCAGGACGAGAGTGCTCGCCCCCGTCGGCCGAAACGGCGTCGGTGCAGCGGCGACCGCCACTGCCGGCGCGAGCGAGGAGAGGGTGCGCCAGCTCCATCCCCAACAGAGGCTCGCGGGTGCCCGCCGGAAGGCACGCAGGCCCATACTGAAACCGACTCCGGCGTTGACGCCGAAGCGCACGATGGCCGCCCGCGTCAGATCGTGAAGAACAGCGAGCACGAAGCAGATCAACAGAAAAGCGAGGCCGACCGCCATGGCAATCTGCTGCGCCAGGGCTTCACCGACCCGTCCCAGCATCTTCTGTGCGCAAAGCGAAGCCGCACCTGTGCCCGCCGCGAGCACCAAGCCTTGTGTGACGCCGAACAGCACTAGGACCCCCCCAAGACTCGGCAGGACGGCGAGGGCGCCGGCGACGCTCGGCACGAACCCGGCGGGGCGCTGGTCCAGCCGCCGGTGCGCCATCGCATACATCGCGGCAGCCGCCGGCACCAGGCCCGCGGCAGCGCTGATGACGAGGAGCAGTTCGGCCTCCCGTCGCAGCGTCGCGAATGCGGGCGCGTTCCTCCAGATAAAATCCAGCAACACGCGGCCACCCGGCTCCCAAAGCGCCGCCTCCCCCTGCGGATGCGCCCCATACGTCCCGCCTACCATCGCGGCCGCCGGCGCCCCGACGACCAGCGCAAGAGCAGCTTGCCAGGCCCACAGGCCAATAAGCGCCATGGGGTGGCGCCGTGCGCGCATCTTCTCTACCGGAAGAGAAACGATGGCATTGCCTGTCGGCGGCGGATCCTCTTCCGGCTCGACCGTCGCACGCGACTGGTGGCGGCAGAACGGCCAGACGATCAAGGGGCCACCGACTGGATGGCGAGCTGCATCCAGTAAGTCGCGTCTTGCAGGATGCGGAGAGTGCTTCCCGCGCCGTCGGGCGTTGCGCCACGATTGTTCGCAACGTTGCCATCGATCAGTACACGGCCATCTGGGTCGACGACCGCGCCGCGAATGGGCGTGTCACCAGTCCACGTGAAGCGCATCCACTCGCCACGGCCGTCCCACTGTCTGCGACTCGTCGAACCGTCCGCGAAGGAGAGCTCGATTTCGACGGGGAACGACAGCGTGCCCCGCCGACGGACGAGCACCGAGTTCTCCCACGAGCCGGCGCTCCCACGTTCGCGGCCCGAAGCAATGGTCTCGCGACGACCGTCTCGGTCGAAAATGCCCGCCGCCTCGTCCGCCTCGCGCGTGGTGACGACCTCCACGGTGTAGTCGACCCACCCTTTGGCGAAGAGCGCATTCCTGAGGTTCGCTGCGACTTCCTTGCCCAACTGCTCTTCGAATACGGCGATCAGTTGTTCAGGGCCGGGGTGCTCGAATCGAAACCGCCGCGCATAGATCCCGAGCGCGCGGAAGACCCGCGGCCCATAAACGCGGGCGAGGGTGCTCATGACGCTCGCAGTGCGCGCGTAGACGAGGCGCCCGTAGTTTGCTCCGGTCGAGAAGGCATTCGCTGGCTGCGCGATGGTTTCGTCTTGCACCGCCCGATTTCCGCCGACCGCTTGAAGAGCGCCGTCGCTCACGCGTAGGCCCCACAGGTTCAGCAGCGACCCTGCCCCCCGCCAGTTGTCGACCGCGTCGACCTCGGCGAACTGGTTGAGCCCCTCGTCCAGGAAAGGCCACGAAAGCTCGTCGGTTGCGATCATCCCGTAGAACCACTGATGACCGAGCTCGTGGACGGTGACGATTTCGGGTTCGAGGATGGCGGCCGGGAGCCACCACGCCCCCGCGCTGGTAATGAGCGTGGGGTACTCCATGCCTCCTGCCTCTGCGGCGTCTTCCTGGGGGTGAACGACCGTGAGCTCCCCGTAGGGGTAGCGACCATAGCGCGCGCCGAAATAAGGTAGAGCGAACCGGAGCGCATCGAGTTCGCGCGAGACAACGCCGGCAAAACCACGTGGGTAGAGCAACGTGACCTTGACGTCGTCGATCGTGGCGCGCGCGGTTTGAAACTTGTCCCACGCCGTCCAAGCAAAGTCGTGGATGTCGTGCTCGATGTGCCGCTCCCGGCGTCGGCCGCCCTGCACGCGCGATTCGATCAGCGCACCCGTGGCGCCGATGGTAAAACTCTCTGGAACGTCCAGCGTGACGTCATAAGTACCAAAATCGGCGTAGAACTCCGCCAGGTGATGGAACGCAAAGTGCGCCCAGCGGCCGTCCGGCTCTAGCCGCGCGATCTTGGGGAACCACTGCCCGATCATGTGAAAGCTACCCCGGTAGCCGGTCCGCTCCACGATAGCCGGCAGCTTCTCGTCGAACTCGATCTGTAGGAGGATCTGCTGCCCCGGCTGGACGGCCGCGGCGAGGGGCACGCGAGCATCGGTCTCATCTTCGTCCCCCGGGCGGCGCAACTCCGCCGTGCGCCACAGGTCAATGGCCGGTGGACCGGCGAGCACGAGCCTCCGCACGTCGATGCAGCCCCAGTCTTCCGCCTTTGCGCTCCCACGCCCTCCGACCCGCTCGCGAAAGAAAGCAGAGCGCTCGTTTTTGAACGCGTTCAAGTACAAGTGCAGCCAAAGCTCCGAGACAGGCACGCTGCTCGTGTTCCGCCACGCAATCGTCCCTTCCCCGTGGACGGTGTGGCCTGCCGCATCGAGCGTGGCCACAAGCGTGTAATCGGCAACGTCCTCTGCGTGCGAGCGCATCGTGGCGTCCTCCGATGTCGGGATGTCTGCTCGGGCGGCAGCGACCAGGGGAGGCGTCCATGGGGCGGGCTCGGTGCATGCCGCGACGAAAAGGAGTGCCGCTGCGGTGCCCTGCCGTCGCACGGTGCACATCATTCGCCTTGCCCGACGTCGACGGCAAGTCCCCATTCTCCGCTTGGGAGGTGGAGGCGAACTACCGGCAGGATCGGTACCCGCCGCGAGCGAGATCGTTCGCACCCGGCCTATCCTGCGCTACCGTCGGCGTTCGCCGCCGATGCTTGTCGGCGCTATCTCGCCGTACGGCGATGACCAAAACCACTGCGACTCGCGCGGTTCCCGATTTCAAAAGAGGGGTAGCTGATCCCCCGGTCGACGAAATGTCGTCGCCCGCACGTCGTGGCCGAATGATTGCCGGGCCAGACCCATCCTTTGCGCGGTCTGCTCGAAGAGCGCCTGGACGGCCTCCGCATACGGTCCCTCGCCCGTAGCGCGCTTGCCAAACCGAGAATCGTAAAGTTTGCCACCGCGCGTCGAGCGGACGCGACTGATTACGCGCTCGGCTCGCAGCGGGAGAGCACCGCGCAGCCGCTCCTCAAACACGTCCTTGACCGGTCCTGGCAGCCGGAGAACCACATAGTCGGCCCATGCAGCGCCCGCATCGCGCGCGGCGCGGAGCACGTCGCCGATGTCCTCGTCATTGAGACCGGGAATGATGGGCGCGACCATCACACCCACGCGAAGGCCAGCACGCGCGAGCCGTTCCACGACACGCATTCTTCGCGCGGGTGTAGTGACGAACGGCTCGAGTGCGCGCGCTCGCGCCTCGTCCCAAAACGCGATGCTGACTGCCACCGAAACGTGCGCCACTCGCGACAGCTCTTGCAGGACGTCGATGTCGCGTTCCACGAGCGGGGCCTTGGTGATGACCGTGGCCGCGTTTCCGTACTCCGCGCATACCTCGAGGCATCCTCGCGTGAGCCGATAGTTCGCCTCGAGCGGCTGGTAGCAGTCGGTCACTCCGCTGAACGCGATGACTTGGCCCTTCCACCTGGCATCGTCGAACGCTTCCCTAAGGAGGAGCGGCGCCCGCGACTTTACGACGATTTTGCGCTCGAAATCGGTGCCGGCGCCAAAGCTCAGGTATTCATGCGAGGGGCGCGCGTAGCAATAGGCGCAAGCGTGGAAGCAGCCGCGGTAAGGATTCACACTCCATTCGAACCCCACGTCGGGGCTGTCGTTGTGCGAGAGGATCCCGCGAGTCTGGTCTTCATAGACCTCGAGCTCCGCGTTCGGCGCTTCGCCTTCCAAGTACTCGACGGCATTCGTGGCCCAGGGGTTGGGCGGGTTCGACAAAGCTTTCGGCAACGCCGTCACCGAGCGAGCGTGCCGCTGAACGAACGTTCCGTCAAGCCTTCCTACGCAATGACTGACTCCTTCAGGAGCTTGTCCGCTTGGAGCTTTCTCCAGGACGTCAGCTTCGTCGCCAGCTCCGGTCGCTTGCCAGCCAATATGGCGACTGCAAACAGCGCCGCGTTGCCTGCACCCGCCTTCCCGACGGCGAAGGTCGCCACGGGTATCCCCTTCGGCATCTGAACGATCGCAAGTAGCGCGTCCAGGCCGAGCAGGTGCCCCGTCGGAATCGGCACTCCCAGGACGGGGAGCGTGGTTTTGGCGGCAACCACACCGGGCAGGTGTGCGGCTCCCCCTGCGCCCGCAATGAACACCTCGATGCCCCGCCTCGACGCGTCGCCCAGGTAATCGAAAAGAGCGTCCGGCGTCCGGTGCGCGCTGAGGACACGCGCCTCGTGCGGCACGCCCAGCTCGGTAAGCGAGTCACGCGCCGTCTGCATGACGTCCAGGTCGCTCTTGCTGCCCATCAGAATGGATACGAGCGGTTGATTCACGACTCACCTTTCGGTGGGGCTTCGCCAGCCACCAAATCTTTCCCGACCACAGAAACCGCGGGCGCGGTCACGATTTCGAGCGTTGTGGCACGCACACGTTCGTCCAACCCCGCACGAAACGAGAACGTCAACGCGTCCTCGGCCGCATCAACGACCACGTGTCCGCCATTCTCGAGCAGACCGAACAGCAACTCCTCGCCCAACGGACGTTTGACCTCTTCTTCCATCACGCGGCCGAGCGGCCGCGCCCCATTATCTGCATCGTAACCCTTCCTGGCAAGGTACTCGGTAGCGGCATCGGTGAGCTCGATTGTCACACGACGCTCCGCGAGTTGCGCCTCCAGCTCGCGTGTGAATTTGATCACGATGCTCCGCATGACGCGAGGATCGAGTGGACGGAAGGCGATCCGCGCGTCGAGGCGGTTTCGGAACTCGGGGCTGAAGAGTTGCTTGTACTCCCGGTCGATGCTTGGCTTGTCACGGTCCGCTCCGTCCGCACCTCCGAACCCCACGGCACGGCGCTGCAGGTCACGCACACCGATGTTGCTGGTCATTAAAAGGACGACGTGACGGAAGTCGGTCTGCTTGCCGTTGTGATCGGTCAGCTTCCCGTGATCCATCACCTGAAGGAGAATGTTGAAAATTTGCGGATGTGCTTTCTCGATTTCGTCGAGTAGCAGCACGGCATGCGGTGTCTTCGAGATCGCGTCGGTCAACAGCCCACCCTGGTCGAAGCCTACGTAGCCAGGCGGAGCCCCGATGAGACGAGAAACGGTGTGCGCCTCCATGTATTCGCTCATGTCGAAGCGATGGAAGGCGATCCCCATCAGCTTAGCCAGCTGACGTGCCGATTCCGTCTTCCCGACGCCAGTTGGGCCCGTCAACAGAAAGGAGCCAATGGGCTTTTCCGCTGCCCGTAACCCCGCGCGCGATAGCTTAATGGCAGAGACCAGCTGCTCGATGGCCTGTTCCTGTCCGAAGACTACACCGGCGAGCTCCGCCTGAAGGTTCCGGAGACGGTCCCTGTCGCTGGTCGATACCTCGCGAGGAGGAATCTGTGCCATGCGCGATAACACCCGTTCGACGTCGGCGACCACGACCAGCGGTCGCTCGGCCTCGCCGGTGGTTCCCGTGCTCCCTGGAGGGGTAGGCAAGATCTCGAGCTTCTTCGCGGCACCTGTCTCATCGATTAGATCGATCGCTTTGTCCGGCAGCTTACGGTCGTGCAGGTACTTGGCGCCGAGCTCGGCCGCCGCACGCAATGAGTCGTCCGCGTAATGGACGCCGTGGAACTCCTCGTACTGTTTGCGCAGCCCCTCGAGGATCTTCACCGTATCGTCCACACTCGGCTCATTGACCTCGACACGCTGAAAGCGGCGCGCGAGCGCCCTGTCCTTCTCGAAATGCTGACGGAACTCCTGGAACGTCGTGGAACCGATGCAGCGTAGCCGACCGGACGCGAGTGCCGGCTTCAGCAGGTTAGACGCATCCATGCTCCCGCCGGTCGTGGCACCCGCGCCCACGATCGTGTGGATCTCGTCGATGAAGAGGACCGCGCGGTCGATTTGCTGAAGTGCCTTGATGACCGCCTTGATCCGCTCTTCAAAGTCCCCACGGTAGCGCGTGCCCGCGAGCAGCGAGCCCATGTCTAGGGCGTAGATGGTCGCACCCAGGAGCGCTCGGGGAACTTCGTTTCGCTGGATCTTCAGGGCGAGACCCTCGGCGATCGCCGTTTTGCCGACTCCGGCATCCCCGACCAAGAGCGGGTTGTTCTTCTTCCGTCGCGCGAGTATCTGCACGATCCGCTGGACCTCGCTCTCCCGTCCCACCAGAGGATCGACGCGAGCGTTCTGCGCCTCCTCGTTCAGGTTGACGGTGTACGCCTTGAGCGGATCCTTGGCTGGGCGCGTGCCCTCGGCCTCGGCCTCGGCTTCCACCCCGCGGACCTGGCCGGGCCCGGCATCTTCCTCATCGCCCTTCGAAAGCCCATGCGACACGTAGGAAATAATGTCCAGACGCGAGACGCCCTGCTCTTCCATGAGAGCGACCGCGAAGCAGTCTCGCTCGGCAAAGATGGCGATGAGGACGTTCGCTCCCGTCACCTCCTCCTTGCCGCTGGACTTAACGTGGTTCACCGCGCGGCGAATGGCGCGCTGAACCCCCAGCGAAGGCGTGGGCGCCGACGCGCTTTCGTCGGCAAGCGGCTCGAGCTGATCGTTCAGGTACTGCTCCAAGCGTTTCTTGAGCCTGGCAGGGTCCCCACCCGAGTGCCGAACGACTCGCGCGGTCGCTTCGTCGAGAAGCAACGCGTAGAGCAGATGCTCGATGGTGACGTATTCGTGCCGCCTCCTCGCTGCGTCACTCGCGGCAACCGAAAGAGCGATTTCGACCTCGGGGCTGATCCTCATGTGGTTTCACTCGAGTCAATCGGGTTCGGCGGTGACCAAGAGGGGATGACCATGTTCGCGCGCGTCCCGGATGACCTCTGAAGCTTTCGTTTCTGCCACGTCGCGCGGGTACACCCCCACGACGGCTTTTCCCTTTTTGTGCACGGTCAACATGATGTAAAGAGCCTCGGTCTCACTCTTGTGGAAGAAACGCCGCAGAGCTTCCACGACGTATTCCATCGTCGTGTAGTCATCGTTGTGGAAGATGACCTTGTACCGCTTCGCGACCGCGGTCTTTTGCCGTTCCTCGACCTCGACGTCTCCTTCGCGCCGAGGGTCTCGTTCGTTCGGCGGCATCAGGACTACGATAACGCGCCCGGCCGCGACTTCAAACGCCTTGCCGCGCAAGGCCCGGCACGCGTTAACGACTTCCCGCCGGTAGATTGGCGTCGCTACGACTGCTGCGAGTGACGTCGGGTGCAGCGTTGGGCCGGTTTGCATCCGTGCGGATGGGAGCGGCGCTTGTGTTGACCCTTCCTCCAGCTAGACTTTGTGCCGGAACGGCTGAGGACCGCGCCCGGTCGCGCTCGCGAAACTCGGCATCGAGCAACAATGTCCATTCAGCTGGAGCCAAGCCTCGTAATCGCCGACCGATTCCGGCTGAATTACGAGCTCGCTCGCGGCGGTATGGGCTCGGTTTGGCACGCGACGCATGTCGGGCTCGACATTCCCTGCGCCGTCAAGTTCATCGAGGGGCCATTGTCATCGACACCGGAAGCCCAAGCGCGATTCGAACGCGAAGCCAAGGCAGCCGCGCAGCTCCGCAGTCCGCACGTCGTGCAAATCCTCGATCACGGCATGTGGCACGGAATACCGTACATCGCGATGGAGCTGCTCATCGGGGAAGAGCTCGGAAAACGGCTGCGTCGCGTGAATCGCCTGGCCCCGCACCAGGCGCTCCAGATCGTCAGCCCGATTTGCCGGGCCCTGACCAGGGCGCACAAGCTCGGCATCGTGCACAGGGACTTGAAGCCGGACAACGTCTTTCTCGTGCGCGACGACGATCGCGAGATCCCCAAGGTGCTGGACTTCGGTATTGCCAAGGCCACCGCGCCTGGATTCGAGGCGGGCCACACCCGCACCGGCGTGCTGCTCGGCACGCCCTACTACATGAGTCCGGAACAAGCGCAGGGCATCGCGTCGCTCGACGCACGCAGCGACCTTTGGTCACTTGCGGTGATCGTGTTCCAGATGCTGACCGGCACTCTTCCGTTCGAGAGTGAGGCCTTAGGTGACTTGCTCGTGAAGATCATCATCGCACCCGTGCCGATGCCTTCGCAACACGCGAGCGACCTGCCGCGGAGTTTCGACGAATGGTGGGCGAAGGCGTCGCAGCGGGATCCGGCCCTGCGTTTCCAGACAGCCCAAGAATTCGACGAGACTCTTGCGATTGCGCTGGCCGGCGCGTCTTCGGAGCAAGGTTCCTTCCCCGCGGACAAGGACTGTCTTGAGAGTGCGCGAAGCCCGATCGGAAAGACGCAGTCGCGGTCTGCAGCCTTACCGGATACGGAGGATTCCATGTCTCGCACGCCAGCCCTCGCTCCGGCGCTGTTCGCGACACCGTCCGCGCGGGGGTCGCTCCGTTTGCTCGCCAAAGCAGGAGGAGCAACCGCAATTGTCGCGCTGGCGCTGCTCGCCGCCTCTCTCGCGTTCTCGACGAAGTGGCCCGGGGCCGCCGTGGTCGGTCGGCACCCCGGAAACGCCGCAACAGGTGGCGCGGCGACGAGTTTTCAGGGGCTCGCTTCGTCGGCAACGATGGCTCCCGTGCTCGAGGAATCTCAGCCGATCCGCGTGAGCGCTTCCGGGGGCGACGCGGCGGCAGCGGCGTCGACGGCCATTGCACGCCCGCAGGTCGTGCACGCCAAGCGTGCGCAGGGGCCCGCGTCCGCCGTCGTGTTGCCCGATGCCGCGGCCAAGTCGGCCACTGTCCCCCCAGGTCCCGGAGCGTCGACAACGAAGAGTAACACCGTCGACCTCGGCATCTAGTCGACCGACCGATCGTGATGGATGGACGTCCCCTCGCCAACGGCCTAGTCCGCGCCCTGCTCTCGCTCGGTGATGCCGCGCTTCGCGCCTCCTACGTCCTCGACATGGCGCGACGGTGGGACGCCGACGCACTCGCTGCGGCGCTGGACATCATCTGTCAGCGGGCGGAGCAAGCCGAGGCTGCGTCACGCGAAGCGTTGGTGGCGATCGTGGACGCCTTGAACACCCCCGGTCTCGAACACGTCGTACAACTGATGCGCGAGCACGCAGTGGGCGATTCGTTGTTCGCGCTCGAGCGGCTGATTCGAAGCCCTATCGCACCGGCTCGTGCCACGAGACGCCCGTGGAAGGGCCGCTGCGTTGACGGCCCAGACGGCTCGCGAGGTCGGTCACTTACGCTCGGCGAGCGCAAATCGCTGGCGCGAAGGCCAAATCGAGAGACGATGACGCGACTGCTCTCAGACCCTCACCCGGACGTGATAAGTGGGGTTCTGCGCAACGCTGTGATCACGGAAGACGACGTAGTCCGATTTGCTGCAAAACGCCCGGGCCGGGGAGAGATCCTCGCCGAGATTGTCCGCTCGACGCGTTGGGCGCACCGGCCGCGCGTACGGATGGCGCTCGTGATGAACCCGGCGACGCCGATAGAAATAGCCTCCCGGCTCGTTGGTTTGCTTTTACGGCCGGAGCTCGATCTCGTCGCTGGATCCCCAGGGGTCTCCCCGAGCGTCCGTGCTCTTTGCCTCGAGCACTTGGCGCGCCGTCCGCCCTTTCCCAGAGCGACCCGGCCGAGTGACGGCATTCACTGACGGAGCGCTAGCCCTCTTCCTCTTCGATTTGCGAGCGGGCAAGCGCGGTCACGCCGATCGCGGCGGTGCAGGACGAGCAGAGCGGGACCGTCTCGAGGCGCGCCTCATTGCCATGCAGTGAGAGGTAGACGCCGTTTCCGCCGAGGCCGTAGTCACTCTCTCGATTGGCGCTGGCCGAAGGCCTTCCGCACGCGTCGCAATGTTCGTCGGGAAGGGCTTCGAACAGCGCTGACTCGGACATTACGATCGAAAGCACCGCTTTCACATCCTCATCGCGCTCGAGTTCGGCCGGCCAGATGCGTGTCGCGGGAAAGGACTCGGACGGGACAGGCGCTGCGTGCGGACGAACCTTGGTCATCGAGGCGCAGTCGAGGATAGCGCGGTGACCGCCAGAAGCAATGAATGCGGCCAGGCGCGCCGGCACTGATTTGCGAGCAACGCGCCGTCGCGTCGCGCCGATGGAGGCGCATGAGGCGAACATGATGGCTAGGTGTTGGCTGGCCAGTCTCCTTTGTTCGGCAGTGTTCCTTGGGTGCTCGAGCCCTGCCGCCCTGCCGCCCAAGGCCATTCAGTTGAACTTGGCGGGCGCCCAGGCGCTCGCGATCGGGGATCTCTCGACGGCGGAGGCGCGGCTATCGGTTGCCCTCGAGTACAACTCGCGCTTCGTCGAGGCGTGGGTCAATCTCGGCTACGTCGAGCTGCGGCGCGGGAATTTCGAGCAGGCCCGTCATGACTTCGACCGAGCCCTCGACCTGAACCAGGACCTCCCCGCGCCGCATCATGCGCTCGGTTTGCTTGCAGACCGTGAAGGACGCGGCGCCGAGGCGGAGGAACAATACCGCGCGGCGCTCCGAGTCGATCCTGGGTTTGCTCCCGCCCGCGCGAATCTTGCGCGGCGTCTTTTCGCAAGAGGGCAGTACGAAAACGCACGCGAACAGTTTCAACGATTGCTCGAGGTCGATCCGAACGAGATCGAGGGGTGGGTTGGAGAGGCAGAGACGCTGCTCCAGCTCGGTCGCGAGGCAGAGGCCGAGGAGCTCGTCGCACGCGCACGCTCGCGGTTCGGAGAGGCACCGGCCCTGCTGCTCCTCGTGGCCCGACAAGCGCTTGTGCGCGGAGAATGGGCTGACGCAGAGGCGCTCCTCGCTCCGCTCGTCGGCTTGCGGGACCGCGCGCGGGCGGGCGCGGCCTGGGCGTGGATGGCGATTGCGCGGGTGGGCCGGGGCGATGGAGACGGTGCGTCCCAAGCCGCTCGTGCCGCGTTGGCGATCGATCCAGAGGACCGCGTCGCGATTTACGCGCTTCAACGGTTGCCTCGCGGCGTGACCGCGAACCCGCCAGGACCTCAAAAATTGGCAGAGCGCCACTAACGCAGGAGAAGAAACGCGGTGCCGGCTAGGATCACGATGACGCTCAAGACCAGCGCGACGACGACCCATCCGGGGACGTGTGTTCCCGGAATCTCGATATGCTCCTCGTCGTAAGGAGGCGCCGGAGCGTGGATCGAGGAGGTGTGCGGGGCAGAGGCCGGCAGGGGCGCCATGACCGAGCCGGCAAACGCAAACGTGGACGATAAGCCTTGCGGCGCGCTCGTTCCTGATCCGTGTGGAACACCCGAGGGAGGCTCCGGTACCGTGCGCCTGGTCGGTTCATTGTTATCCACCGGCGCCTCGGGAAGAGCGTATTTTTGGTATTTTGGCGGCGTCGCATGAGGCTCCAGCGGCTTCAGGCCTTCGCCGTCGAAGTGGACCACGATGACCGTGATGTTGTCGTGGCCGCCGGCCTGGTTCGCTCGCTCGATCAATAGCTTGCACGCATCGAGTGGATCGGGCGTGGTCCGAACGACCTCTCGAATCTCGTCGAATCGAACCATCCCGCTCAGACCATCGGAGCAAATAAGAAGCGTATCGCCTCGACGCAGCTCACAAAAAGTGAGGTCTACCTGCACCGTGTCAGCCGTACCGAGAGCCTGCAGGATGATGTTGTTGTGCTCGAACGTCTCAGCTTCTTCTTCGGTGAGCTGACCCGCCTCGATGAGCTGGTTTACGAGCGACTGGTCCCGAGTTAACTGAACAAGCTCACCGTTCCGAAGCAAGTAGGCTCGGGAGTCGCCCACCTGGGCGAAAAACAGGTGGTCGTCGAGGAGAGCGGCTGCGGTCACGGTCGTGCCCATTCCGCGCCGTGTTCGATCGACCTTCGCCTCCTGGAAAATGCGGAGCCCCGCCGCCTCGATTGCACTGACCAACCTTCGCGCGAGGTCGTCCCGCCGCCCGTCTCGGCCATCATTCGGGACATCGATCATTCGCTCGTACAGGATGTCGACCGCGAGTTGACTCGCGATCTCACCTGCTGCGGCGCCTCCCATTCCATCGCAAACCGCGAACAGCGCGCCGTCCTTTCCGATGATGGCGCTGCGGTCGGCGTCCGGGAGCCGGCGGGTTCGCCGCGTCAGATCGGCGATAACGAAGTTGTCCTCGTTGTGCTCGCGAATTTGCCCCACGTCCGTACGGGCAAAGAGCCGCATGCGGATGTCGCCTCGGTAGCTCCTCGATACATCGTTCGAGTCGCTGGCCTCCATCGCCGTGCGGGGGGGGTCGGGCTGCGTCACAGGCGCTCTGCCTCCGTCGTCATGCCCCGGCAACCGTTGCGTCGTCATCGAAGCGGAAAAGCTGCTGGCCGATGCGGAAGTGATCCCCGTGACGCAAACGGACCTCATCCCGCACCTGCACGAAGGTACCGTTCGACGAGCCGAGGTCCGCGATCGTGAAGCGCCTGTCCTGGTCAGCCGCAGTCGCTTGGCGCACCCGAATGACCGCGTGCCGACGGGAGACGAAAGGGTCGTCCGCAAAGACGATGTCCCCCGCCTCGCGTCCGATCACGGTCTCGCCCTTCCGCAGGCAAAAGACGTCACTGCTGGCGCCGTCCAGCGTGCGGTGACTGAGCCTGCCGAAACACGGCCCAGCGGGCGTCCCGAAGAGGAGCGTTCCACCCTCGGATGCCACGCCAAACGCCGTGTTTGCGGGCTTCACCACCTCAAACCTTAGCACCTGTTGTCCTATCAAGAACAATTCTTGGTCTGCCAACGGCTGCTCGGAGGCGGACTCCAAAGTCGCGCTATCGCGCGAGCCATTCGGGCTGATTTGGCGGGTCGCCTCGAGAAACGACACGTCTCCCGCTGCAGCGCTCGAACGCCGCATCACGCGCGCGAAGGGGATGCGAAAAAAAATCCCGTTCATGCTCTCGAGGTCGCGAATGAAATGCGCGCCTCCGCGCACGACGATCCGGGCATGGCGAGGTGACAGGTGGTGGTCTTCAGCCAGCACGATCTCGCCCTCGGTTCGACCGATATCGGTCGATGGACCCAGCACGAAACGAGTTCCTTTGCCTCCATCGCGCGCGATGAGAACGAGGGCGGCGCGCGCAACGGATGCAACCGATTCGCACGCGGCTCGAGCGGTACATGCCTCGTCCATGGCCTCAGCTGCACTGGTCGCCGTTTCATCGACGATCGTGTCCTCGGCCTTGCTCTTCCAAGCGGCGGTAGGAGTCGCCCTTGGCGCCGTCAGCGCCGTCCTGCAGTAGCGGCAATACTGAGCTTTTCCTTCCGAGGTTCCGTGGCATCGCGGGCAAAGCATCGCCGCAGATGGCAGCGCCTGCGCCCCGACTACGACGACGCGAATTGGCGCAATGGGTTTTGCGTCAGGGATGCCACCTGCGCGGTCGACGTTGCGCGTTTCGCGGGACGGCGGGGACGCACCTGACCGTTGCGGCGGCGCTGCGTCGAGCGAGCGGCGGTCGAATTCGATTGTTCCAGCCCCACCGCGTACGGCGGGCACCTCGTCCGATCGCGCGAGCAAGTGACCGCACGAAACGCAGTACCGGAGTCCGCGCTCGTTCGAGCTCCCACAGGAAGTGCACGTGATCAGAGGCTGCTTCTCGCTGGGCGGCGCGTCGGCTTGCGCGAGTGCCGCGGAACTGTTTGCGACACGGATGGGAGAACGGCTGCCAAAAGTGCTTTGGACAGGGTGGGGCCGCACATCGCGCGATGGGAGCGTTGGGTTATCGGGCGGGGCGTTCACCCTCCTTGCCGTTCTCGTCTCGGGCGCGATCGAATCCGACGCCGGAGGCCCCGCACGCGTTGACGCCGATGATACCGCGGCCTCCAACGATGCTTGATGTGGCGCGGGGAAACCTTCAGCGAACGGCAACGGCAAGACCTGCTCGTGCGGCGAACCAGGGCTAGATGTCGCAAGCCGGGACTTGTCCGCTCTCCAATGGTTCTGGGTGAAATCCGAATTTTCAGTGGATGGCTTCGGCGCCACGTCGCCCCGCGCGAGTCGTTGACCGCACTCCTGACAGAAGATGAGATGGCTGGGGTTGTCCCGGCCGCAGGTCGTGCAAATCACGCATCGGGATGGGACAACGGGCCGTGGGGAACAGTCAAGGTGCCGATTGCACGATGTCCTGGGCTTCCAGGGCGAGCTCCAGACCGATCAGGTGTGCAATTCCTGCGTCGTGGGACAGGGTGCTCGAGTCGGTCCATGCCCGAAAGTACATCGGTCGGTAAGCCAAAGACACGACGAGCACTGGCCCTCCGAGCTGGACCTCCATGCCTACGCCGACACTGGCGCTCGGACCCCACGTATCAACGGACCACTCGTTTCCGTAACCGCCAAGGCCAGTCCCTACAAGCAGAAAGGGCGCTGCCTCGCGACCCGTGGGGAAATACCATCGCGCCTCCACTCGCGCCTGCTGCAGGATTGCCACGCGATAAAGCTGGTGAGGCTCCTGCTTGGACATCGCGTATGCCCCACCCGCGTAGAAGTGCTCGTTCGGGCGCCACCCGATTCGGACCGCGATGCCGCCGCCCGACCCCAGGATGCACGGACTTCTCGAGTCGCCGCATATCGGACCGGGGGAGGCCACTGTCTCTGCGGTGAGCGCGACCCCGTACTGAAGCGCTGACTTCACGCTCGGTGGGGGCCCGGTCAGTGTCCCGGTGATGAGCATCGCCGGCGATGTTGCGTCGTCGGCCCACACCTGGCCGGAAGCAACCGCAAAACTGAGCGCCATTGCCGATGCGCAGCCGCTACGGTGCGCTGCGACCGCGCGTCGGGTCCGCGTTTGGCAGTCCCGACGGGAAAAACCTCTCCCTGTCGATTTCGTGGTGAGCCCGCTCGCGGATAGCAGCACTTCTGGAGGATACACCGCATCGTTCGCACGCGGACGTTGACAGCCTTGGGGCGCTTCGCATACTCGGGTTGCGCCCACCGATGGAGATCTATCTCGACAAACGCGCCGTTCGACAGATCCGCGTCTCCGCCCAAGACGCGATCGAAGAAGGGGATATCGAGACCCTTCGCGAGGACATTCTCGAGGCGTTCAGCGAGGAGCAGGTCGAGGAGATCGAGCGTCGTTTGGACAACGGCGACTTCTTCGAGTTCTTGACCGACTTGCTCGACGAATGGTCCGGTGATGACGCCGACGAGCTGCTCGAGCTCATCGACACGCAGCTCGGAGACGTCGGGGTGGACGTCAAGTTCGAGAAGCGCGGTGCGGCTGCCGAGGCGGAGGGTGAAGACGAAGAGGACGAGGCAACGGACTTCGAGGAGGAGGACCTTGAAGAAGACGAAGACCTCGACGACGAGGACGAAGAAGAAGAAGAAGAAGAAGAGGAAGAGGAAGAAGGGGAAGTCTAGTTCAGGCTTGCATGAGCGGCTGATGCAACGGCGCCGCACCTCCCCCGTCTTGGCGGGACCGGCGCGCGTCGCTCGCCTGCGTGCACAGCTCTATGCCGACAGCCTCTCTGCCAGACCTCGCACGAAGCTGCTGCGCTTCAGCAGCGCCTACTCTAGCCGAGTGCGAACGTACTTGCGCACCGCGCGCCGGCGTGTCAAGTGGTTGAACCACTGGAGGACGGCCATGCGCGACAACTCGTCTTTCCCACCCCCTCCATTTTCCGCGGACCTACAGACACTCGCGACTCTGGCGCCCGTCGCCCGGCAGAGTGTAGTGGACGCAGTCGCCGACCGCTTGCGTGGAGAAATCCTCGCTGGGAGGTTGCGGCCGGGTACGCGCCTGCCATCGGAGCGCGAGCTCGCATTGGCGCTTGGGGTCAATCGCCTCACGCTGCGTGCCTCGCTTGCTCGCTTGGAAGCGCTTGGACTCATCACCACCCGTCACGGCGCGGGGAGTCTCGTCGCGTCGTGGCGCGAGCGGGCAGGGCTCGAAATGCTCGGCACGTTGGTAAAAGGCTTGAAAGTCGCGGATCCTGCCTGGCACGATCTCGTGCGTAGCGCGCTCGAAATACGGCGCATTTTAGCGTCCGAAGCTGTGGCACTCGCAGCGGAACGTCACACTAACGAGGACATCGACGCGATCATGGCGTGCACGCAGGTCGTGCGCGAGCATGCCGACGATCCGGTGGCATTCGCCCGGGCGGATCTGGCCTTCATGCGAGCTGTGTGCAAGGCCGCGCACAACGTTGGGCTGGAGCTCTTTCTCAATACGTTTGCTCGATGGCCCGACGACCACCCGCAACTCGTGGCAATGCTTTACGACGATTGCGCGTCCAATGCCGCGCTTTATCTCGCCATCATCGACGTGATTAGGGCGCGTGATGGGGAGTCCGCCCGGACGATGGCACGGCGAGCGCTGGAGAGCGCGGATGCCGCGTGGGCTCGCAGGCATCCGCCGCCCGCGCCCGCGCTGACCGATCCTCTTTTCGTCGAGGCTTCGCTGGGCGCGGGCAAGTAACTACCGCCTCTTCAGGTGCGCGTCGTCATCGTGACGAAAAGGCAAGCGCAGCTCGGCCGATCGTCCGGCTTCGCGCGACGCCGCTCACTGCGGAGCCGAGCTTGTCCTGCTGGGGTGCGCGTTCGCGCCAGTAGAACTGGCTTTGCTGGATCGGTCGGGTGTGGCATACAACGCGTCCCCAAAGCCCCGCAAAGTCCCGGCCACTATGTCCGGGTACTGGCGCTCGAAGGATGAAACATCGAACATAAGCAAAACAATTGGTTGGCCACCCTAGCTCAGGGGTAGAGCAACGGTTTCGTAAACCGTAGGTCTGGGGTTCAATTCCCCAGGGTGGCTCCCGCGTGTCATTGCGCACAACCCCGGCCGCACGTTCGCGCCGGCTATGTCCCGGCTCGATCATGAAGCAGAGTCCGGCATTCGTGCGGCGCTGCCCCGCGTTGCATTGCTTCCAATGACGAGACGCCGAGCTTGGTGGCATGGCCAGCAAGATGGAACGGACATCGCCACAGAGCCGCGCGGCGGAGAGCGCGCGGTTGGCACAGCCAATCAAAGGCCAACTGGCCGGCAAGTGGACGCCGCGCAGCGTCCTTTGTTCTCGTGATTCGGAGGACGGAGCTACGTCTCCGTCGGGTGACGCGTGCACACCGGGTGTGCCGCTAGGTACGGCTCGTA
>JALYHV010000267.1 GCA_030776205.1 Myxococcota bacterium
GTAGGGCGAAGGCCGACTTCGGCCGTTGCATCGATGTCGGCGAGATCGGGGCTCCGCGTGGAAGCCGCCACGTGCGGCTGCATCGCCTCGCCGGTCACCCGTAGGTCCGCTGAGGTCAGGTGCAGGCCACCTGCCGAGACGCCGCGCGAGTGCACGATGAGGTCCACGCCCGGATCGGACGCCCGACCGCTCGCGCGCGCCGAAACGGACGCGCTGCCGACAGTAGTGGCTCCGGTCACGAACCGTTCGACGTTCGCCTGGAGCTGCGCCTCGATGCTCATCTTGGCGACATCGAGCGTGCCGTTGGCACTGATTCGCGCGGTCCCCCGCACCTGATGGTGGAGCTGCGGAACCCGATCGAGGTCGGGAACTTCGGAATGCAGGTCCAAATCCACGCTCGATGAGCCCGCCTCCGGGCGGAGGTCGAGGGTGAGCTGCGTGGGCGTCGTGGGCTCGTCGATCGTGATGGCCGCGTGCGCGCGGAGGTCACTCGCCGATACGCGCGAGGCCGTCGCGCGGATCGAAGCGGTCGGCACGCCATACTCTCCGAGGCTGCCGCCCAGAAAGCGGAAGGCCACGTCGGCGGTGAGCGCCCCGTTCGCCTTCACGTCCGCAGAGACGTCGCCGGTCAGACCAAGGCGCGACTCGGGCGCGGAGGGCGCGAACTCGTGGACATCCACGTTGCGCGCCTCGACCGTCAGCTTCACTCGCTTTTCTTCGCCTACGAAGACGTTTGCACGGACGCCGAATGCGGCCTCGCCCAGGCCCCCCCGAAGGTCCACCGCGACGGAGGGCAACGTGCCGTGCGCCTCCAAGTGGCCGCGGGCTCGCGCGTTGATGGGTGACGCCGGCCAGAGCGTGCGAATGTTCTCGGGGCTCGCCCCCGGTACATCGACCACCGCGTCGACCCTCTTTTCGTCGATGGTCGCGTTGATGGACTGCGCGATTCCGCCTACGAGCCCATCCCAGGCGAGCCGCGCGCCCAGGTTCGCCTGGGGGTCAGAAGGCTTTTTCACGTGCGCGCGGAGCGAGCCGCGAACGTCAGCGCCAGCGGCGATGCGGCGTGCGGCCAAGATGGCTTTCGCGATGTCGCCCTCGAGCCGGTCGGGCGCGTAAGTGAGCGCCCCATCGAAGTCGTCGAGGTCTGCGTCGATTGGCGGCGCCCCGGACATGACGCCGTGCGCCCACGCATGACCAAGAACGATGTGCGACACGACGAGGCGCAGCCCGCGCGCGTTCGGATCGGCGGGTGTCGGCGGGCTCTTGGACTCGAAAGCGTCAAGCAAATCGAGGTTGCCCTTCGCATCCGTGTCGAGGCGCACGTCGAGTCGCTCCACAGAAAGGAGAGGGAGCTCGATCGTCAGCGGGGACTTCTTGCTTTCAAAAAGAGCCGAGCGCGCTGCGGCGAACGTCGCAATGCGTACGCGCGCCCCGCGGACGACGAGTGCCGGCCGGCCTTCGGGGTCATAGATTGTCGCGTCGGCGCCTGACAGCCCGAAGAGCCCGAGCCCACCGAGCTTCTCGACGCGGATCTCGCCGCGGAAGGACGGTGCAAGGACGCGATTGACCGTGTCCGCCGCAAGACGCCTGCCGCTCGCGGTGTTCAGATGAATGAGCGCTGCCGAAATGACCGCGACCAGCGTCAGGACCAAGCACCCGAAGACCACTGCCACGACACGCGCCGCCCGAACGAGCCAGTGATGATGGCCACGTGACGCGCGGGGCGCACCCGTGTCGGCGCTGGCGCTGCCCAGAGGCCTGAACCCACGACTGCTGGGGGGCGATCCGACCGCCATCAGAATGCCTGTCCGATGCCAACTGCAAGGGCGATGGGTAGCCCGAGCAGATGAGGCATTCTCCCGTTGACCGGATCGGCGTCCGCGGCGAGCTCCTCGTTCGAATAGCCGAGCACTTGAAGTGGAGGAACGCGGTAGGCGAGGTCGGCGCGAATTGGCCCCACGGGTGTGTCGTACGCGACACCCACCCCGCAGGAGAGATGCAGGTGGCTCAATCGAATGTCTGCCTCGTGGGGCGAGACATCGCTCATGTCGCAAAAAACCGACGCGGAGAGTGGCCCCGAGATGTCGAAGCGCACGTCGTTTTGCAGCTCCCAAAGCGTGAATCCACCCACTGGCAAGAAACATTGCGATTCGGCGACCGCCAAGTTGAAACCAGCTTGCGTGGGATCACAGAGGAGCGCGGTCTGCGACGAATTGGACGGATTGAGAAAAGGAACGACGCCGTGCGGCGCCACCTGCAGCAAGGGGAAACCGCGGTTGGTCGAAGGACCTCCCGAGAAAAAGCCGCGAAAATACATGATCTGCGTATCGCGCTCGAGCTGCTGGCGAGCAGTCGTGCTACTTGCGCCAGTGGACGTCGTGGCCGAATTGGTCAGCTCTGTGTTCCAATCACGCGCGTAATTCGATGCCCAAAGAAAGCCCACGCTCGCCCGCGTCGCAAATGTCAGGCCACGCGCTAGCGGGAGGTACGTCCTGACCTCGGGTTGAATGCGCACGTCGTTCGCTGAACCTCCAAAAGGGCCGCCAGCCAGCGACAGGGTGGCCCCGAAGAGCGCTCCCTCGTGAGGGTGTATGGCGTCGTCGCGGAAATCGAGTCGAGTGACGAGCTCGGGGAACGAAAGGGTCACCGTCGCCAGGGCGGGGTCGAGGGTGCGAATATACGCAAACGGGCTCTCGACTTGGAACGTGTAGTCCAACGCGACGTAAAGGCTTTTTAGGAATGTCCGATCCGCTCCGATCGGTAGCTTGAGCTCGCGGTAACCGATGACCGGCACGTCCGCCGTGCGCTGTGCCTGCACCAGGAGGGGAAAGACGTTGAACTCCGGCCGGAAGAAGCCGGTCGTACGTGCCTCGAAGAAGCCGGGTTGGCTCAGCTGAAATTTCAGCCACTCTTCGGGGAGCGGCTTGACGGGTCCATCGAAGTTGTCGATGCGCAACGGATAGAGGACCACGCCCGGCTTGAAGGTGACGCTGAAGTCCCGCAACCCACCGAGAAAATTGTGATCCTCCCATTTGCCGATCACGTGAAGATCGGTCTTGATCTGGTCGAGCTCGAGCCCGCCGCCCAGGGTGACCGCGCGGAGTCTCGTTGGTTCCACTCGCACGTTCAGCGGCACGACATGATCTCCCGGCGGGGGAGTCGCGAGCGTGGGCGCTATGTCGACCGCGCTGAATACTCCGAGGTCGAGCAAGGCTTGTGTCGCGGAGTCGATCTCGGCCGTCGAGTACGGCGACCCCTCCTTGATGTTAATCGCTCGGCGCAGCGGCGCCTCGGGGATCTCCTGCTTGCGAGGACCGTTGCCGTCCGGGTCGAGGCCAGTGATCGTGATCGCGCCGAACACCGCCGGGACGCCTGGCACGACCTTGAAGCCGTAGTCCACCACGTGCTCGCCGACGTCGAGCTCGGCGTCCGACTCAACGGTGGCATAGGCATAGCCGCGATCCGTCAACGCCTTCTTGACAGCGGCCTCCGAGCTCTTGAACTTTTCTTCGTCGAACCGGCCTCTTTCGCCCCCTACGGCGCGCTTCGCCGTCGCGGCGACCACGTCGGCGACATTTTTTGGGAGCCCGTCGAGGCCCACGACCGTAACGTAACGGTTTAGGGTTGCGCGTCCTTCGTCGACCACGATTTCGACGCGAACGTGGTCTTTTTTGACCTGATAGACGTGCGCGACCCGTGCCTGTGCGTCGAAGAAGCCTTTGGATTGGTAAAAGCGCACCACGCGAGCCATGTCGCGCTGCAGCACCGCTTCGTCATAGACGGAGTAGTCGTAGGCGAGGCCCTGGAACAGGAAGAGAAACTTCGTGGAGGCCTGCGTTCCCAGGCTGTCCTCGACGTCCCCAGCGCTGATCTGCTTGGCGTGGAGCACCCGCACGGAGTCGACCGCCGAGCGTCCCGGCGGGATCTTGCTGCACGCGCTGCAGAAGAATGCGACGACCCCGAGCAAGAGGACGGTCATGACTCGACAGGTTCGCAGCGTGTCGATTGGAAGAGACGAGGGCATCGATCGGGTTCCAGGTCCTGTTCGTGCTTCCGGTGAACGGCGTGTTGCGTAGCTTGGCTGGTTTCGTCGCGGTTTCACTCGCTGGGTGCGGCGGTTCGCTTCCGCATCCGCCGTATGCCCCTCAAGCAACGAGCGCGCTCACCCTTGTCGACGCCGCGCCTCCACCCGGGCGCATCGAGCTCATCCCCGATAGACCGCGTGGGGCGAACGCATGGATTGAGGGCGAATGGATTATCCGCCGTGGCCGTTGGTACTGGCTGCTGGGTCATTGGGTGACGACGCCGCCCGGCGCGAAATTCGCGCCCTGGGTCTTCGTGCGATCGCCGGACGGGACCGCCTATTTTGCCCCAAGCGCGTGGGTCGATGCCGCGGGCAATCCGATAGACTCTCCCGCCCCGATCGCTTTCGCGACGGCGAATACGTCGGCCGTATTCGATCCCGGGGGAGACCTGGAGAACGTCGGGCGGAACATCAAGAGCGCGCCACCCCTTCGCCGCCGTGAGTCCCCCGCATTTCCCACGGATCGTCAGCCTGCACCGTAAGTTCTTTGCGCCGGCTTTGCGCTCACCACACGTGTGGCATGGCAGCACGAACGTGGCAAAAGCGACCTCCCACGCTGGCGTCCTGTCGAAACGGAGCAGCGCTTGGACGCGAGAGACGCGAGACAGGAGTCGGAGCCTGCCAATTCCCTCAGCAGGGCGCCACGCCGCGATCTGCCGCGTTTTGCAAGTGGCGTGGCCAGCCGATTGCATTCGGTCGCGTTCCTTCGCCGCCGCATTTTTTGCGACGTCCAGCGCAGTCCTACGAAGAGTCGAGAGGATGCCCCGATGAAAGCCACTGACTTGCTCGAGAAGCAACATCGCAAGGTCGAAGCGATCTTCAAGAAGTTGGAAGGCGGTCGATCGGAGCCTGCGCCTCTCCTACAGGAGCTGGCCAATGACCTCGCGGCGCACATGGCGAT
>JALYHV010000268.1 GCA_030776205.1 Myxococcota bacterium
GGCTCCGCCCGCGCTTGCGGAGTCTTGGCCGCTCGTCCACGAGCTCCGGCATCAAGGTTACACCGGTTGATCGGTTCATAGGGGAGGCCATTATCGCGAAGGCCGCCTACGCGGTACATACCGGGCCTCGCGGGCATCGGTTCAACCAACTGGCGCGAAGGATCGCCGAAAGCGGCTTGGATGGGTGCGCCAACAGGCCCGCGGGGGTACAGACCGGGAGCCTCGAGGACAGAACCGAGCCAGGCGCGTATCTCTTCGAGATAGGCGTCGGCCGAACCGAGCCACGCGCGTATCTCTTCGAGATAGGCGTCGGCCGAACCGAGCCAGGCGCGTATCTCTTCGAGATAGACGTCGGCCGAACCGAGCCAGGCGCGCATCTCTTCGAGATAGACGTCGGCCGAACCGAGCCAGGCGCGCATCTCGTTGAGATAGAGGTCGATCACGCTGGGCCTCGCGCCTAGCTCGTCGAGATAGGCGTCGATGACGTCGGCCCAGGGGCGTGGCCCGCCGGGATAGGCGTCGATGACCGCGACCCGCGCGCCTACCTCGTCGCGGTAGGGCTTGTATGACCGCGACCTACACGCGCACCTCGTCGGGGTAGGCCTCTATGACCGCGACCCACGCGCGCAGCCCGTCGACCTCGGCAACGATCGACGCCGTACCCACGCGCCGCGGCGAGAGTCGCTTTGCTGGCGCACGGTCCTCGTGAGCTCGAGGCACGAACTCTTGAATGCGCGCGGTCAGGTGCGGGTCAACGGGTTCGCGTCTAAGCTGAAGGCCGTGCGTTTTCGGCGCTTCTTCCTTGCGACACTGCCTCTCGTCGCCTCGATGAGCTCGGCGTCGCTGGCGCAAGATTTCGACCCGCGTTCCCGGCACCGGCCGGCGGCCCATCCATCGCCTCCCGCTGGCAAGCGCCCACCCGCAGCCGCGGACGGTGCAGACCCGGGCCGGCGCGACCCGTCGGCGTTAGTGGACCGGTACGTTCGCGTCGTCTTATCCCAACCGGGAGCGCCCTTTCCACTGCAGCGGCTGGCGCAGCTCTACCGCGACCGGGACGGAAAAATCGACGCGCTGGTGAGCGAGTTCGAACGACGCGCCGCGCAGACAGGGCCCGACCAGTACGCCGCGGCCGTGACGCTCGCCGGGATATACAAGCTGGACGGTCGGACGCCGGACGCGGTGGCTGCCTACGAGAGCGCGATTGCCCTGAAGCCGAACGATGCCGTCGCGATCGTCGCCCTCGCACGACTCAATCAAGATCGAGGAGATTTGGCGGCTGCGCGGAGCGGTTACGAGCAAGCCCTCCTGCACCAGACGGCGCGGCCGGACAAGGAGCAGACGCTCCGGACGCTGATGGCGCTCGTGCTCGATCAGAAAGACTGGGACGGAGCGAAGCGCGTCCACAGCGAGCTCACCGCCCTCGAGCCGACCAGCCTCTTCGTCCGGGGCGAGCTCGCACGCGCTCTTTATGATCGGGGCGAGTACGCACGCGCAGAGGTCGAGCTCAAAGAGCTCGTCGCGGCCGCATCGGGCGACAACCGCGCCCTCGCGCCGGCGCTCGAGGAGCTTGGCCGCGCCCAGGCGAAGGCACACAAGAGCGCGGAAGCGCTCGCCACGTTGAAGCGTGCGCTGGCCATTGCCGGCGCGCAAAGCGCCCTCCGTGCCCAGATTTATGAGACCGTCACCGAAATTTATCGCGCCGACCAGCAGCTTCCGGTGCTCATCAAGCAGATCGAGGAGGAGCACCCCGGCGACGCTGCCCGGCTCGCGCTGCTCGGCGGCCTTTACGAGGAGACCGGCGACGCGGCGAAGGCGATCGACCGCTATCGACGCGCGCTCGCGCTCGAGCCGCGGCAAATCGATCTTCGGCTTCGAATGATCCGGCTCCTCCAGGCGAACGGAGACCTGGAGAAAGCCATCCTCGAATACGAGGCGCTCGTGCGCGCCGCGCCGAACAACCCGCAGTTCGTCTTCGAGGAGTGTGAGGCGCTACTCCAGCGCGGGGAGCGCGTTCGGGCGCTCAAGCTCGTGTCGGAGCTGGAGGCGCGCGCCGCTGGCGACGAGGAGGTCCTCTCGCACGTAGCCGATTTCTACGGACGAATCGGGGAGGGGGAGCGCTCGTTGAGGGTGCTGCAGCGCTTGGCACAGAGCGCGAGCGGCGACGCGGGGCACCTCGTCGATCTGGGCGACCGGTACCTGCAGGACGGCAACGCGGCGCTCGCGGTAGAGACGTGGAAACGGATCCTCGCCGTGGTGCGGCCGCGTGCGCGGGCGCTTTCCGCGCTGGGGGACGTTTACCTCGAGCACGACATGCCGGCCGAAGGGCTTGCGGCGTACAAAGAGGCGACGCAGCTCGAGCCGGCGAACCTCGCTTACAAGAAGGCGCTGGCGGCGGCCTATGAGCGGACGCACGCCTATCGCGAGGCAGTGTCGCTTTACGAGGACCTCGCCGCCAAGGGCACGGAGAAAGGCGACCGCGCGCTCGTTCGCGAATGCCGCTCGCGGATGGTCAGTCTTTGGGGGCTCGAGCGTGTTCTCGAGCGCCAGCTGCCTGCGCTGATTGCCCGATTTGCGGCGGCGCCGCCGGACCTCGAGGCCGGGCGAACGCTGGCGGAGACGCAGCTGCATCTCCGAAGGCTCACCGACGCCGAGGCGACTCTCCGGCGCGTCATCACGCTGGCCCCCGGCGACAGCGAGAGTTACCAGGCTCTCGAGCGCGTCCTGGTGCAGCAAAGCAAGATCGCGGAGGCCATCAGCATCCTCGACGCGCTTGCGCAGGTCGAGCCGCGCAGGGCGCGCGAGCTGTACGAGAGAATGGCGCAGTACGCGCTGCAGATTTACAAAGACGACGACGCGATCCGGTACGCCGCCCGGGCCGTGGAGCTCAATCCGGACGACGCGGAGGCCCATCGCCGGCTCGGCGGAATGTACCGTTCGCGGCAGGACGTCGAGCACGCGATCGCCGAGCTCCGAGCGGCTATCGCGAAGAACGATCGCCTCTTCATGGTCTATTTCGAGCTCGCGGACATGCTCGTCTCGAACGGACAGCCCGACGAGGCAGACCGGCTGTTCCGGCGTGTGGTGCGCAGCGCGCCGGACGACGAGCTCGTGGCGAGGGCCGCGCGTCTGTCCATGCAGATCAACCTCGGGAACGGGACGCTGGAGTCCCTCGAGCAGGACCTGCTGCCCCTCGCCATCGGAAACCCTCAGCGCCCCGTCTATCGCCGCCTGCTGGTCGAGATCTACGGAAGCCTCACCTTCGGCCTCGTGCAGCGCGCCCGCCGTGATGGCACCCGCGACGCCGACGAGGCGCGCTCCACGCTGGCCCGTATCGGCGCGCGCGCCGTGAAGCCGCTGCTCGACGCGCTCGCCGACTCGGACGTGAGCCAACAGCGCATCGCGATCGACGTGTTGGCCTACGTCCAGAACCGGAACGCAGCGCTGCCGCTCTTCGCCTACGCCGTGGGCCCTGCGGAGGTGTCCCTCCGGACGCGCGCCATGATCGCTTGCGGTGCACTGGCCGACGCGTCGCTCACCCCCCGGTACGGCGAGCTGCTCTTTCCGAAGGATGGGAACGGCGATCAGGCTGGGCTCTCGGACGCGGTTGCCCTCGCTGCCGTCTGGGGTATCGCGCGCACCCACGAGCGCGCGGCGTGGCCGCTCTTGCGACGCATCGCGCGCACCGGGACCCCAGCGATGCGCGCGCTGGCGGTGCTCGGCCTCGGGATCGCGCGCGACAGAGACGCGACCGCCGACATCGTCGCCCTCGCGTCCTCGCCGGAGGCAGGCAACCTTCCCCGCGCTGCCGCGGCGTATGCGCTCGGTGACCTCGACGCGCGGTCAGATGCGCCTGCGCTGCTCGAAATCGCGGAGACCGGCGACACGCTCCCGAGGCGCATGGCGCTCATCGCCCTCGCGCGGATGGCGTCGACCTCCGCGCGCGGACGGCAGCCACCTTGGACCGCCGAGGCGATCCACGCCATGGCGGACGCCGTGTTTGCCGGAGGACCCGACACCGACCGCGCCCGATCGGCTTCCAAAGCCGTGGCGGCGACGGCCGCAGTGGCCATGGCGACTCTCGCGACGAGCGCCGCAGAAGGCGGAAACGGTGCGGCGCCTCCTGTCGAGGCGCTGGCCGTGCCCGATGGGCCGCTGGACGTCGAGGCGTTGCTCGACGCGCTCGTGCCAGCTGAAATTTCGGACGAGGGACGGCACGCCGCCTTGCTGCGTTACGCGGAGCCGCTCGAGCGCGCGGCCCTGGCTGCGGTGCGGACGTCGGGCGC
>JALYHV010000269.1 GCA_030776205.1 Myxococcota bacterium
TCGTTCGCTCCGCAGTGGTACCACCAGGTCACGTCGTACGAGCCGTCGTTCGGCACGGTGACGTTGTGGAACTCGAGCCTCGCCGGAAGTCTTCCGAGGAGGTTCACAGCCACCTTGCCTGCCGAGCAGCAAAGAGCGCCCTCTTTGAGGGCGTCGACAGGGCAGCTGGCGCCTCTCCCGTACTGCGCGCTCCCCGCGCAGGTGGTGATGTTGACGCCGCCGGTGAGCAGGTTGGGGGGAACGGCTTCGGCCTCGTACCACTGCGAGACGGCGGTGGACGCCTCTCCGCCGCCGACAGTCGCCGCTTCAAACGGGCCGCCCTCGTCGCTCGATGGCGTCGCGTCGGCTCCCGCCTCCACCGGGATGACGCTGCCGGAGGAAGCTCCCGAAGCGCCGCTCATCGAGGGCGTGCTGCCGGAATCGACGTCCGACAAGGCTCCGGAACCCGCCGTCCCAGACGAGCCGCCGGAGGAGGCGCCACCGGAGGAGCTGCCGCCCATTGCCGCGCCGCTCGCGGCGTAGCTGCCGCCTGAAGAGCTCCCCGAGGCGCTAGCCCCTGAACTGGCGGACCCGCTGCTTGCCAACGTAGGGACGGCCGGAGGGTTTGCGGACGAACATGCCCAAACCGTACCCACGAGCAGCAGCGGCCACGCGACGAGCGGGAGGAGTTTCATCTGACAGGTCGAACGCAGATGCAGACGCGTTACCCTGGTGAAACAGCTCACGGCTCGTGGCTCTTTGCCGAGCCGCGTCATCCGCTAGGCTCTCGTCTCCATTCGCTTCGCATCGGCAAGAAAGAGGACTGGATGATCGGCAAGAGCACGTGGGACGTTGGCGGCGCGCGTGGCGAGCGGGTGCTCGTCACGGGCGGCTCGGGGTTCATCGCCGCGCACTGCATCGTCCAGCTGCTGGAGGCGGGCTACCGCGTCCGGACGACCGTGAGGTCGCTGGGGCGCGAGCCCGACGTGCGCGCGATGCTCCAGGCGGCCGGCGCCCAGCCCGGGGAGGCTCTCTCCTTCGCCGCAGCCGATCTCCTGGCCGACGCGGGCTGGTCGGAGGCCGTCGCAAACTGTGACCTCGTGCTGCACGTCGCCTCCCCTTTTCCCCTGAAGCCACCAAGGCACGAGGACGAGCTGATCCTCCCGGCGCGCGAGGGTACCCTCCGGGTGCTGCGCGCGGCGCGAGACGCCGGGATCCGGCGCCTCGTGCTGACGTCTTCTTTCGCGGCGATCGGTTACGGGCACCGAGCCCAGGAGGGGCCTTTCTCGGAAGAGAGCTGGACGGATCCCGGGGGCCCGGGGGTGAGCGCCTATGCGAAATCGAAGACCCTGGCGGAGCGGGCGGCCTGGGATTTCATGGCGCGCGAGGGGGGCGCGCTGGAGCTCGCGGTCGTCAATCCCGTCGCTGTGTTCGGGCCAGTGCTCGGCCGCGACTATTCGACGTCGATCCAGATCGTGCAGCGTCTGTTGGACGGGGCCGTCCCGGGCCTGCCGCGCGTCGCCTTCGGAATCGTCGACGCGCGCGACGTCGCCGACCTGCACCTGCGCGCCATGGTTCATCCCCACGCAAAAGGCGAGCGCTTCCTGGCCGTCGCGGGCGACAGCATGACCGTGCGAGAAGTCGCCGAGCTGCTGAAGGCACGCTTGGGTGACGCCGCCCAGCGCGTGCCGACGAGGATGCTGCCCGACTGGCTCTTGCGGCTCGCCTCGCTCGTCGACTCCTCGGTCGCACAGATCGTTCCCGAGCTCGGGAGGATCAGGAACGCGACCGGCGAAAAGGCCCGGCGCGTGCTCGGCTGGGCGCCTCGGTCGAACGAAGAGGCGATCCTCGCGACGGCCGAGAGCCTCGTGCGACTCGGTTTGCTTCGGAGATCGAGAAAGGCAGCGTGAGCCACGCCTCGCGTGTGGGTGGAAAAGGCGTCGCTTTGCCTGGTGCTCCTCGAAAGCGTGCTAGTTTTTCGACGGATCGACTGCAAGCCGCGCAAAACGCAGGGAAGAAATTGACGTTCATGGCGTTGAAAGTCGGACGACCGCGGGCTGCCCGCGTTCTCGTCTTCGTGGTCCTCTGCGTGCTGCTCGTCGTCGCCGCCCCCGCCGCGCGCGCGTCGGGCTACGTCTTTTCGACGTTCCACAACGACACTGCGGCCGGCGAGAAGCTGTCTACGTTCCGGTCGGCCGATGCTCTCCAGTTCACGCTGGTCGCGGACACCGGCTTCGCGGGCCCGAGCGGCTACCTGCGCGACCCGAGCATCATGAAGCACGTCGATGGCAAGTATTACGTCGCGTACACGGATCCCCTCGGCCCCCAGTGTTGCGGCAAGGTGGATCACTTCAGCATCGCGTCCAGCGCGGACCTCGTCCATTGGACGAACCTGACCGCGGTGATGGCGGGGGTTGCCGGCGTGGCGCATGCCTGGGCGCCGGAGTGGTTCGTGGACGGCAGCACCGTGTACGTGATCGCCAACATCGATACCCTCAACAACGACACCGATTTCAAGCCCTACGTCTTCACGGCGCTGGACAGCACGCTGAGCGCCTGGAGCGGTCCCGTTCCGCTCGGCTTCGGGCCGAACTACATCGACACGTTCGTGCTCAAGGCGCGCGGCGTCTATCATGCGTTCACCAAGAACGAGACGACGAGGTACCTGGAACACGCGACGGCGCCGAGCTTGACTGGCCCGTGGACGTTCGTGGGGACAGGCAACTGGTCAGGCTTCGGGCCGGGGATGGAGGGGCCTTGCGTCGTTGCGCTCGACGACGGCACCTGGCGGATCTTCGTCGATTCCCAGTCTCGCCCGATCACGGCGCGCTTCCTCACGGCGACGAGCCCTGACCTGACCACGTGGTCGGCGCCGATCGTGCTGCCCGGATGGGGAAGCCTTCGGCACGGTACCGTCATCCGAGACACGCCGGGCGGCTCCGTCGTGACGAGCGACGGCGGGACGATCGCAGAAGGCGGAAGCGATACCGCGGCGGGCAACGGTGCGGGCGATGAC
>JALYHV010000270.1 GCA_030776205.1 Myxococcota bacterium
CGCCTCCGGCACCGTCCGTGCGCATTGAGTCCTTGAGCGCCGTGAGCGCCTGGAGCGCGCGCCCACGCGCCGCGACGCAGCCGCACGGGCGCTTGACACCCGTGCATCCTCGCCACTAGCTTTCGCGCGGTTTCCGCCGTATTGGCGCTGTCTAATAACGCTTGCCCGCTGGCCACGGCTCGCCTGTGCTCGGGCCCGTTTTACCGAGCCGCGCGACTCACTTCGTGCGCCGTCGCTCCCCGCGCGCTTGCCAACTCGACCGCGCCGTTATTGAGTGCCCGCCGTACCGGCCACCATGGCCCCCATGGCCAGCCGCCAAGGACCGCCCGCGATGCCCTTCGCCCTCACACCCGAACGCGAGCGCAAGCTGCAAGAGATTCTCGAGCGGTATCCGACGAGGATGGCAGCCACGTTGCCGCTCCTCCATCTCTGCCAGGAGCAGGCCGGGTACATCAACGACGACGTCATGCAATTCGTCTCGAGCCGACTCGATCTACCCCCCGCCCACGTCAAGGGCGTCGTCACGTTTTACACCCTCTTCAACCAGCGCCCGGTCGGCAAGCACCAAGTGTGGGTGTGCCGCACACTGCCTTGCGCGCTGCGGGGAGCCTACGAGGTCATCGCGCACTGCGAGAAGCGCCTGGGGATCCACTGCGGAGAGACGACACCCGATGGCAAGGTCACGCTGCGCACGGCCGAGTGCCTCGCGAGCTGCGGCACCGCGCCCATGATGCAGGTCGACAAGGAGTACCACGAGAACCTGACGCCCCAGCGCGTGGACGCCATCCTCGGCGCGCTCATGCGTTCCACGTCCAGCTTGCCCCCGTCCGCGCCTTCGCCGGCCGCCGCCATCGGCGTGCCCGCGATGGTCCCGCGCGTCTCTTCCAAGCCGCCGAGCAAGGGCTGAGTCCGATGGTCAAACGAACCGATTACCTGACGCGCGTCTACGGCAAGGCCGAGGGCTGGACGCTCGGCGCCTACGAACGGGAGATGGGCGGCTACGAGGTGGCGCGGCGCGTGCTGACGACGATGTCCCGCGAGCAAGTGATCGACGAGGCCAAAAAGGCGAACCTACGCGGCCGTGGGGGCGCGGGCTTTCCGATGGGGGTCAAGTGGAGCTTCATGCCCAAGGTCGCCGGCCCCAAGCCCCACTACCTGTGCGTAAACGCCGACGAGGGCGAGCCTGGCACGCACAAGGACCGCACGTTGATGGAGCAGAACCCCCACGCGTGCATCGAGGGGTGCATCATCGCCTGCTACGCGATCGGCGCGCACGTCGGATACATCTACGTGAGAGACGAGCTCCACCTGTCGAAGTCCCGCCTCGAGGGGGCGATCGCCGAGGCGCGGGCAAAGGGGTACGTCGGGAAATCGCCGTTCGGCAAGGACTTTGGCGTGGAGCTCTACGTGCACTCCGGAGCCGGCGCGTACATCTGCGGCGAAGAAACGTCGATGCTCAATTCAATCGAGGGTCGCCGCGGCGAGCCCCGGATGAAGCCCCCTTTTCCCGCCAACGCTGGCGTCTTTGGCTGCCCCACGACTGTGAACAACCTGGAGACGATCGCGGCGGTACCCACGGCGTTCGGCATGGGATGCGAGGCGTTCAGCAAGCTCTCGGCCCTTCATCACCTCAACGACGGAGGCGTTCGCCTCTACGGCGTCAACGGCCACGTCAAGAAACCGTGCATCGTGGAGCTCGCGGTCGGCCCCACGCTGCGCGAGCTCGTCGACGATGTCGGCGGCGGGGTGCTCGGCGGTCGCAAGGTGCTTTTCGTCATTCCGGGCGGGTCGTCCACGCCCCTCCTACGCCCGGAGGAGACGGTGGTCGCCCCGGACCCCAAGTCGCCGCTCAATCCGTGGCACGGGAAGAGCGTCATGGATGTCCCGCTGGGCGTCGAGACGATGCGGGGCGTGGGGACGATGCTGGGCACGTGCTGCGTCACGGTGATCGCCGAGGGCACCGACCCCGTGTGGTGCATGGAGAACCTGATGCAATTCTATCGCCACGAGTCCTGCGGGCAGTGCACGCCCTGCCGCGAAGGCAGCGCGTGGCTGCAGCACTTTGCCGAGAAGATCTTGGAGGGCAAGGCATCGCTCGCGGAGCTCGACACCCTGCACGACATCGCCAATGGCATCATGGGCAACACGATCTGCGCGTTCGGCGAAGGCACCGCGATGCCGGCGCTGGCGTTCGTCCAGAAGTTTCGTAAGGAGTTCGAGGCCTATGCTCGCGGCGAGCGCCGTCGCGGCGACGCGACCTTGACAGTGGAGCGGTGGAGCTGACGGGGAGACCCGACGCAGACGAGAGTGCGCGCGGAGATGGGCTCCGCCACTGCACGGCAACAGACGACGACGGAGAGAAGCCAAGTGAACCCTCTCGGGATGATTTACTTCTACGTCTGCGCAGCGCTGGCGCTCGCAGGCGCCGTTGCCGTCGTCGCCGCGAAAAACCCCATCCGCGGCGCGATGGGCCTGCTCCTTCTCATCTTGACGGTCGCGGGGCTCTTTCTGGCGCTCCACGCGGAGTTTCTCGCGGCGATTCAGCTCATCGTGTACGCGGGTGCGATCGTCGTCCTCTTCTTGTTCGTCATCATGCTCCTCGGGCCGAGCGCGGCGACGCCCAGCGACCGGCGCGGGATCATCCTCCGCGTGTTCGGCGGCGGCCTCTTTGGGCTGGCGAGTCTGGGCGCGCTCGGCGCCACCGTTCGCGCAATGGCGGAGGCGCATCGGACGATGCCCATGCCGCCGCCCGAGCACGGGTACGGTGGCATCGACGCGTTCGGCGCGGTCCTCTTCTCGGACGCTCTCGCGCCATTCGAGCTCTCGAGCGCGCTGCTGATGGTCGCCGTCGTCGGCGCGATCGCGGTCGCGCGTGGGCGTCAGGGCGCCAAGTCGATGTCGCGCTCCGAGCAAGGCACGTCACGGCTGGCGATGGCCGACGCCGGAGAGCTGACGAAAGACTTGCCCCGCGACCACTCGGGGGTCTTCAGCCACGAAATCGACGCCCACCTGCCGACTGGGGGGCCTAAGGAGCACTCCGCATGATCCCGGTCGAGCATTACGTGGTTCTCAGCGCGATCCTCTTCGTCGTCGGGGGCGTGGGCTTCCTCGTCCGGCGCAACGTGCTCGTCACGCTGATGAGCATCGAGGTGATGCTGAACGCGGCCAACCTGGCGCTGGTCGCGTTCAACCGCTCCCACCTCGCGCCGGGAGCGCTCCAGACCTACCCGGGCCAGAGCCACACGGGACAAGTGTTCGTCTTCTTCATCATCGCCGCCGAGGCGGCCGAGGTCGCGGTGGGACTCGCCATCGTGCTCGCGATGTACCGCCTGCGGGCCTCCGTCCGATCGGACGACGCCAATCTCTTGAGGAACTGAAAGACGCCCATGCTCTCGCTCTTCCCCGCCAACGATTACGCGCTCATCGCGGTCATCCTCGGGATGCCGCTCCTCGGCGCTTTCGTGAACGGCATCTGGGGCAAGCGGCTCGGAAAGCCAGCCGTGCGGCTGATGGCCCTCTGCGCCGTAGGAATCAGCTTCGCCGCCGCGCTCGCCGCGTTCGGCAGCCTTGCAGGCCTCGCCGAAGACCAGAAGGACACGCACGTGCGCCTCGTCTGGGACGCGTGGCAGTGGATGAGCACGACCGGCGGACGAGAGGGTGCGGACGTGCCTATCCACGTCCGGTTCAGCATCGATCAGCTGAGCGGCGTGATGATGCTCGTCGTCACGGGCGTGGGCTTCCTCATTCACCTCTACGCCAGCTCGTACATGGCGGACGACAATGGTTACGCGCGCTTCTTCGCGTACCTGAACCTCTTCGTCTTCTCGATGCTCGTCCTCATTCTGGGGGACAACCTGCCGATTCTCTTCGTGGGCTGGGAAGGCGTGGGGCTCTGCTCCTACCTCCTCATTGGCTTCTGGTACGAGAGCACCGCCAATGCGGCGGCGGGCAAGAAGGCGTTCATCGCCAACCGCATCGGCGACTTTGGCCTCCTCTGCGCGATGTTCCTGCTCGTGCATTACACCGGCGCGCTCGACTGGAACGGCATCGCCAACGGGACGGTCAACCTCGTGCATCCCGGCGAGCCGTGGCGGGTGCACGTTTGGCCGCTCGGCGGCGGAGTATACGGCCCCCTCTTGAAGTTCTTGAATCCATCGCACCCGTTCACCATCAGCGCGGCGACCGCCGTGTCGCTCATGCTGCTCCTCGGCTGCACGGGCAAGAGCGCCCAGATCCCCCTCTACGTCTGGCTCCCGGACGCGATGGCAGGCCCTACGCCCGTCTCCGCGCTCATCCACGCCGCCACGATGGTCACCGCCGGCGTCTATCTCGTGTGTCGCCTGTCTTTCGTCTTCGTCCTCTCGCCGTTCACCATGATGGTGATCGCCATCATCGGGGCGGCCACGGCGTTCTTCGCGGCGACGATCGCGATCGTGCAAAACGACATCAAGAAAGTGCTCGCTTACTCCACGGTGAGCCAGCTCGGGTTCATGTTCCTCGGCGTGGGTGTGGGCGCCTTCACGGCCGGTTTTTTCCACGTGTTCACCCATGCCTTCTTCAAGGCCTGCCTCTTCCTCGGGGCGGGCTCGGTCATCCATGCGATGCACGCGCGCATCCACGACGACGACAAGGCGCAGGACATCCGGCGAATGGGCGGCCTCCGGAAGTGGCTGCCCCTCACGCACTGGACATTTGCCGCCGCGACCGCGGCTATCATCGGACTCCCTCTCACGAGCGGCTTCTTCTCGAAGGACGAGATCCTTTACCGGGCGTACGTCGACCACACCGTCAATCCGATGGCCGGCTCGCCGATGCTCCGGCGGTTTCGCCTCTACGAGCCGCCGCAGGCGCTCGGCCCCGTCCTCTACTGGGTGGCTGTCCTCGCCGCGACGATGACCGCATTCTACATGTGCCGCCTTTACTTCCTGACTTTTTGGGGCGAGTTTCGCGGGTGGAAGGTGGGCCGCCGTTCGTTCGCGAGCGCGAACGCGACGGGCCGCGAGCACACCGCGCCCGGTCATGACGACGACAAGACTCCGGTGGGCGATGGCTCCGACGCGCACGCGACGGCGAGCGCGCAGGCGTCGAACGCGCACGAGCTCGCGGCTCACGCGGATCACGACGGCGAGCTCGAACGCCCCGGCCATCCGCCGCACGAGTCGCCGTGGCAGATGACCGTGCCGCTCATCATCCTCGCCACCTTTTCTCTCTTCGCGGGCGTGCTCAATCCGGGTTTTCACATCATGAAGGAGCCGCCGCTCGAGCACTGGCTCCACCCCGTCTTCGCGGAGGCCCTGAAGGACGCCGTGAAGGTGCGCGCTGGCGCCGAGCACATGGAAGGCCTCCTCGCCCTTCCCGGTGTCCTTGCGTTCGCGTTCGGGACGTTGCTTGCATGGTGGATGTACGTCGCCCAAAAGGGAGCGCCTGCGCGCCGAGCCGCAGAGGCGATGCCGGGGCTCTACCGCTTGGTGTACGACAAGTGGCGGGTCGACGAGCTCTACGACGCCACGGTGATCGCCGGGGTCGACTCGCTCGCCGAGACGAGCGCCGTGTTCGACCGCACCATCGTGGACGGCGTGCTCGCTCGCCTGACGTCGCTGGTCGTCGCGGCATCGGGCACCGTGCTGCGCACCTTTCAGAACGGCGTAGTCCACGTGTACGCCGCGCTCATGGTGGTCGGCCTTGCGGCCGTCGGCTGGTTCTTTGCCGTGCCTCACGCCAACGCGACCGTGGCGGAGAGTGGCGACGACTACATCGTGACCGCCGCCCCCGGGGTCGGCTACGGCTACCGCTGGGACACGGACGGCGACGGCACGCCGGACCGGCCCGACTTCGGAAATGACACGACGCTAAAGCTCCACCTCGAACCCGGCAAGAGCGCCACCGTAGGACTGCAGGTCAGAAACTCCTTGGGGCTCGTGCGGTCCAAGAAGATTCACGTGGCGCGGCCGCCGGAGCCGACGTCGTCTCTCTAAGGCACCGAACCGATGGCCACCGCCCAAACACCCCATCCGACCCATTCCGCACCCGGCGTCGACGCTCGGCTCACCTTCGGTGTGCCGCAGCTCGTCGCCCTGGCCTTGGTCGTCGCGGCCGCCGTGCTCGCGGCAGTTTTTCTCGACGGCGCGCTCCCCGTCGTTCTGGCTGTCTTCGTCGGGGCGCTCATCACCTGGCCGTACGGCTGGAGCGTCCGCACGCCCGTCGCGATCATGGCGGGGCTCGGGGCGCTCTTCGTCGTGCGGATGTGGCCCGACGCGGCGGCGGCGATCGACAGCGCGACGCGCCCCGGCGAGTCGCCCCACCTCCTCAGCGCGATCGTCGCCGTCCCCATCGCTGGAGCGGTGGCGGTGCTGCTTCTGCCGCGCCAGGCGCATGCGGTGATAAGGCGGGCAACGCTCGGCCTCATGCTGGCCACCCTTGCGCTCACGCTTCCGCTCCTCCGCGTGCCGATGGGGCGCACCTACCACTTCGGGCAAGACGTCATGTGGATGCCGCGGTTCGGGATCCACTATCACGTCGCGGTCGACGGCATCTCGTTGTGGTTGGTCGTGCTGACCGCGTTCATCGTCCCCATCGCGACCTACGCCTCGTTCGGCCCCATTCAGACGCGGCTCAAGGACTGGTGCTTTGCCCTCCTGCTGCTCGAAGGGGGGATGCTTGGCGCGTTCTTCGCGGTCGATCTCTTCCTGTTCTACGTCTTCTGGGAGCTGATGCTGATCCCCATGTACGTCATGATCGGCGTGTGGGGAGGCAGCAACCGGATCCGCAGCGCGATCAAGTTCTTTCTGTACACGATGTTCGGCTCGGTTCTCATGCTCGGCGCCATCTTGTACGTGGCGTACGCCTACGCGAGGGTCAACGGCGGGCAGCCGAGCTTCGATTACTTCGAGCTCCAGCGCTTGATGATCCCACGGAAGACGCAGATCTGGCTGTGGGCGGCGTTCACGTTGGCGTTCGTCATCAAAGTGCCGATGTTCCCCGTGCACACCTGGCTTCCCGATGCGCACACGGAGGCGCCGACGGCTGGCTCGGTCATCCTGGCTGCCGTCATGCTCAAGATGGGTACCTACGGGTACCTGCGCTTTGCGATGGGGCTCTTCCCCGAAGCGAGCGCAGAGTTCGCCGCCAACATGGCGGGCGTCGCGGTGCTCGGGGGGATCGTTTACGGGGCGCTCTGCGCTTGGAAGCAGGACGACGTGAAGCGGCTCATCGCGTATTCGTCGGTGGCCCACCTCGGCTACGTGATGCTCGGCCTCTTCGCGCTGACCCCGGCGTCGCTGCAAGGCAGTGTCCTCCAGATGGTGAACCACGGCGTCTCTACCGGGATGCTCTTCTTGCTCTTCGGCGTCATCTATGACCGCCGCCACACACGTCAGATCGACCAGTTCGGCGGGCTCGCGAAGCCGATGCCGGTCTACGCGACACTCTTCGTCATCGCCACGCTGGCCAGCGTCGGCCTGCCGGGAACGAATGGTTTCATCGGCGAGTTCATGGTCATCACGGGGACGTTTGCGTCCACGAAGCTCGGACACTTCGCAGGCGTACAAGCCGCGGGCGCGGCTGTGGGCGTCATCCTCGGCGCCGTGTACATGCTCCATGTCGTCCAGAAGATGTTCTTCGGGCCGATCACCCGAAACGAGAACAGGGCCCTGCCCGACGTCGACCGGCGCGAGCTCGTCGTGCTCGCACCGCTCGCCATGATGATCTTCGTCATCGGTCTCTTCCCGAACGTCTTCCTCTCGCAAATCAAGGACGCGGCCACGCGCGTGCAGAACGATTTCGAGTGGCGCCTGGACATGAACCCCGCGCCGGCGTTTTACGCGGGGCCCATCAAGCTGACACCGCGGCGGCCCGACGCACCGCAGGCGCTGGCTGTCGCCGCATTCGACTCGAAACAGCAGCCTTGAGGACATAGTCCAATGCCGATCGCTCTCGCTCTTTCGCCGCTGGTCGTGGTCGGCTTCGGCGCGCTGCTCATGATGCTCGTCGACGCGTTCTCCGTGCGAAAGGAAGGCCTCGCGCTCGGCACGGCGCTCGTGCTCTTCACCGCCGCCTGCTTCGCCGGGTGCGTCTGGATGGTCGGCATCGATCAGATAGGCGACGTGTCTTCCGTCGCGCCGTGGCTGCTCCTCGATGGATTCACCATTTTCTTCGACATGATGCTCTGCCTCGGGGGCGCGCTGGCGGCGCTGCTCGCGGGCGGTTACCTGCCCGAGCACCGCATCGACCGCGGAGAGTTCCACGCGCTGCTGCTCTTCGCGACGTTCGGCGCGATGATGCTCGCCGCCTCCGGCGACGCGCTCACGCTCTTCCTGGGGCTCGAGACGATGAGCATCGGTGCCTACGCGATGACGGCCTTCCGTCGCAGCAACGTTCGCTCGGCGGAGGGCGCGCTCAAGTACTTTTTGCTCGGGTCCTTTGCCGCAGCCATCCTGCTCTATGGGTTCGCGCTCCTCTACGGCGCGACGGGGCACACGGATCTGGCCGGAATCGGCGCGGCGGCGCACACCGCGGCCGCCCACGACCCGTTGCTCGTGCTGGGCGCGGCGCTCGTGCTCGTGGGCATCGTGTTCAAGGTGAGCGCGGTGCCGTTCCACGCGTGGACGCCAGATGCC
>JALYHV010000271.1 GCA_030776205.1 Myxococcota bacterium
GAACGCAGCGGTCGCCGCCGACGATGTCCCGGGGCTCGTCGATCTCGCGACGCGAGAGCGCCCCCATCTCGTGGTGGTCGGCCCCGAGCAGCCGCTCGTGCTGGGTCTCGTCGACGCGCTCGAGGCGCGAGGTATCCGGGCGTTCGGGCCCTCGCGGGCTGCCGCCCGTCTCGAAGGGTCGAAGGCCTTCATGAAGCGCTTCTGTGAGCGGCACGCCATTCCCACCGCGCCGTTCGCCGTCTTCGACGACCCCGTGGCGGCCGAGCGTCACGCGCGCACCGTCGGGGCGCGCCGACCGCTCGTCGTAAAAGCGGACGGTCTCGCCGGCGGAAAGGGCGTCGTCGTCGCAACCACCGTCGACGAGTCTTGCGTCGCCATCGACCAAATGATGCGAAAGGGCGTCTTCGGCGCCGCCGGTCAAAAGGTGGTGCTCGAGGAGTGCCTGGACGGCGAAGAGGCCAGCTTTCACGTGATCTGCGATGGCAGGCGCGGCGTGGCTCTGCTCGCGGCGCAAGATCACAAGCGCGTGTACGACGGCGACTGCGGTCCGAATACGGGTGGCATGGGTGCGTACGCGCCGGCGCCCCTGGTCGGCCGGGACGTCGAAGCGCGCGTCATGCGCGAAGTCGTCGAGCCGACGCTGGCCGGCATGGCGGCGGAGGGGGCTCCCTTCCGGGGTGTGCTCTTCGTCGGCCTGATGATCGACCGCGGAACTCCTCGCGTCCTCGAGTTCAACGTCCGCTTCGGAGACCCCGAGGCGACGGTCCTGGCGCCGATGTACGACGGATGGTTCGGGCTTCTCGACGCGGCGGCGCGGGGCGACCTTGCCGGCGCGACTCCGCGTGCGGCCGAAGGGGCGGCTATTGCCGTGGTGATGGCCAGCGCCGGCTACCCTGCGACCCCGCGAAGCGGCGCCGCGATTGATGGCCTCGATCTGCCGCTGCCGGCCGGAGCGTTCGTGAGACACGCCGGCACCAAGCGGATGCCCAACGGTACCGTCGTCACGCATGGGGGAAGAGTGCTCTGCGTCGGGGCGCGCGGTGCGACGCTCGAGGACGCTGCGCGGGTCGCCTACGGCGTCGTCGACCGCATCCACTGGGACGGCGAACACCACAGGAGCGACATCGGTCGGCGTGCGCTGCGGAGCCCCGACACCCCGCCGGGCGCGGCTGCAGCCGCTTCCGAGGGCAGGATGGAAACGAAGCAAACGAAGGGACCGTCGTAATGGCCGAGATAGCACCGCTCACACCGCTCCGTTATGACCTCGCACACCTCGCGCAATCCGGAGGCGGGCTCGCGAGCGTCATCGCCCCTCCATACGACGTCATCACCCCGGAGGACCGCGCGGCCCTCGCGGCGAGAGATCCGCACAACATCGTCCGTCTCATTTTGCCCGACGGCGAAGGGGACTCGAAGTACACGCGTGCAGGCGACCTCCTCTCGGCGTGGCGGCGAGAAGGCGTGCTCACGCGGGACCCCGAGCCTGGCTTCTATCGCTACGACCAAACGTTTCTCTCCCCGGCGCCCGATCCTGTTTCGGGGGAAGCGATCTCCCTTCGTCGGCGCGGCTTTCTCGGGCTGGTGAAGCTGGTCCCCTTTGCGCAGCGTACGGTCCTGCCGCACGAACGGACGCTCTCCGGCCCAAAGGAAGACAGGCTGAAGCTTTTTCGGGCAACCGGCGCGAACTTGAGTCCTGGGTTCATGCTCTACCGCGATTCGCGAGGCGAGCTCGACGCGCCCCTCGACACGGCCGAGACGCTGGCGGAGTTTGCGACCCCTGACGGCATTCACCACGTCCTCGCCAAGGTGAGAGGCCGCGACGCGATTCACGCAATGGCCGCGGGTATCGCGCGTTCCACGCTGCTCATCGCCGACGGCCATCACCGATACGAGACGGCCCTCCGGTACTCCGAGGAGATGACCGCCGCCCATCCCGAGGCTTCGCCGCGTGGCGAGCACCGGTTTTTCATGACATTCCTCGTGAACGGCGACGATCGGAACCTCGTTGTCTTTCCGACGCATCGCCACGTGCATTCGCTGCCGTCGTTCTCCTTCGATGGCCTCTTGAGCCGTGCGCAGGACGATTTCCGCGTAAGCATGTTGCAGTCCGGGCTCGAGGCCGACGCGGTCGTCGCAGCGCTCGCGGTCGCGGGCAAGAGCGGTCCGAGCTTCGCCGCGGCCGCCGCCGACGGGCGCGTGGCGTTGCTGACACTCCGCGGCGATCGGGACCTCGAAGCTCACCCGACCCTACGCCATCAGACCGCGGTGCTGCGTAAGACCGATGTCGCCGTGCTCCACGCGGGTGTGCTCGAAAACCTCCTCGGCATCACGCCCGCCGCCCAAGCCGCCAAGACGAACCTCGCCTACCCGCAAGACGCGCGCACCGCGCTCGCCGCGCTGCGCGGCGGGAAGGGAAACGTGCTCTTCCTGATGAATGCGACGCCCGTGCACCAGGTGCGCGATGTGGCTGAAGCGGGCGAAGTGATGCCCCAGAAGAGCACCTTTTTTTATCCCAAGGTGCCGACCGGACTCGCCGTACACACGCTCGATTGGACGCGCGCCGTTTTTTGAGCGCCTTTCGTCAATAACGATGGCGGGCCGCAGCGCGCGGCTGCACTCGGCGGCTTGGGGGGAGAGGCTCTCCCACCGACGTCGACGATCAAGCGTGGTGATCAGGGCCCGCGGCAGGTCCGTTCCTTGCTGCGCTTGGAAGTGGCGCGCTCCGGACGGCGTGCTTACAGTGGCACATCGACCCAGTCGCGCGCCTCGTGAGCCAAATGAATCAACGAGGAACGCGGCAGTCGAAGCGTGCATCTTTCCTTTTGGGAAGCAGTCGTAGGCGAGAGCCTTCCAAGGTCGCTCGGTGAGCGGCCGGCCGCGAGAGGTGGCGAGATCATGTCGGAGAAGAAGCAGCAGAACCCTGGGC
>JALYHV010000272.1 GCA_030776205.1 Myxococcota bacterium
GTCGTGGACCGATCGGTGCCGGGGGGGCCCTTTTGGCAGGGCTCGCGACGGCCCTGGCTTCGCTGGCGCTCGCCCCGGACGGACTAGAACGGGCGATGGCGCGGAGCCACATGCAGCTCCCGCTCGCGCTCGCCGCGGGCGTCGCCGTCGCGTTGCTCGTTCGGTACGAGCGGAGAGGTCGGTCATCACTCCTTTCGCGAACGGCCCTTGCCGAGCCTGCCGTGCACGCCGGCCTCGCGGCGGGCGCATGCGTCGGCGGCATCCTCTACGGGTGCACCGCGTACGTGCCGCTCTGGATCATCACGCACGGCCGCGGAAACGGCTTGATGGCGGGCGCGATGCTGGTGCCCTTGCTCGTCGGATGGGCGATGGGCTCCGGCTTCAGCGTCAGAATGCTTGTCGCCCACGGGATGCGTGCGGTGACCGTTGCCGGGTTCGGCGTAGCGTTCGTGGGCGCCGCGGGGCTCGCTCTGGTCGTGGCCGAAGCGGCCCCGACGACCTTGGCATTGGCGTCGCTGTGGCTCCTTGGAGGTGGGCTGGGTGCCGTCGCGATCTCGTCGGTTCTCGCGCCACAAAGCGTCGTGGGCTGGAGCGATCGCGGCGCCGTTACCAGCGCGGTCTTCGCCGCCCGGATGCTCGGCGGATCCCTCGCCGTCGCGGCGCTCGGCGCGATTGGTCGCGAAGGACAGGAAGCGGCGCGTTTCGTCGGCATCGCCGCCGTCGCCCTCACCGGTGCCGCTCTCTCGGCGGCGCTCGGCCCTCGCGGCGAGCTACGGAGAGCCTGTGGCGACGCCGTAGAGGCGGCGGCCGAGTGAGCTGAGCGCCGCGCCGATGTGTCCGGGAGCGCGCGAAGCCGGCGAATCACACCCAAAGCGTGTCGTAGGTCCGCCCGCGCGACGCGGCCTGCAACACCGGCGCGTAAAATAGGATGTTGACGGCGGTGATGACGGCCGAGGACACGAGCAGCGCGCGTGTGCTGCGGATTTGGAAACTGGCGAGGAGCTTGTCCGTCAGCCACAGCAGGACCGTGTTGACGAGGAACGGGATGAACAAGAAAAGGAGACCGAGCGTCAGGATGGCAGGGACGAAGAGCAGCGCCCGGATCAGCCATCCGAGAAAGAAGTTCAAGACGCTGAACACGATCGCGACGACGATCGCCGTCCCGAGTCCCCGCAGCCGAACGTCGGGCAGAAATCGAGCGAGCAAGACGACCGTCAAAGACAGAACGGCAATGTGGAGGACCGCACCCATTCCGGTAGCCTAACCCGCGATGCCGCGCGTGACGAGACTGCGTCCGCCAGCGCATTGGTGCTATGGTCGGGCCGGGGCAGGATGCAGGGAATTCCCACGGCCGGCGTCCTCGCGTTACGGCGCGCGCAGAATCGAAGAGCTGCCCAACGTGACGCGGCGCCGCCGCACGCAGATCGTCGGGCTGCAAGGCGAAGGTCATGTCGAGAGCGTCACCTGGCGCGACCTCGCGACGGGCGAAGACACCAGCCGACGTCTCCGCCATGTCCCTTCAATGGCCGGGGCGAGCGTATGCATCCAGCTCGTTCACGCGGCGCTTGGCGAGTGGAGCGCGATGGCCGGCAGGATGTCTCGGGCAGCTAAGACCAGCGCCAGCGGCGGGTACCCGAGGAGGACCTCCGTCCTCGTCGGCGCACTCCGGCGTCGTCTGGGGGGCGTTTTCCTTCCAGACTTCCGGCGTCCGCCGCGCGCTCGGCCGTTCCTCCTCGGTTACGTAATTCCCTTGAGCCGCGAAACCCACAACACATTACGCAAAGTCCAGGTGCATCTCCTGAAGGAGCTCGGCGCGCATCTACGGCTCGAAGCGCATCCTCACATCACGTTGAAGCAGGCCTTTCCCGTTGCCGCCCTCGAGCCGTACGAGAGTTATCTCGAGCAACTCGCCGGCGGGCTGGAGCCTTTCGATATCCATATAAGCGGCATCGGGTTTTTCGACGAGGGCATCGTGTTTCTCGATGTCATGAAGACGGAGCCGCTCTGTTCACTTCGGAGCCGCATCGTGAGCGACTTGGCGAACGACCTCGGCGTGCTTCCCGAGCCACTCGAGGACGAGCGGTACCACTTTCACGCGACGGTCGCACATGGCTTGCATCCCGAGCATCGCGAACGGGCGAGGAGGGTGGCGCGCAACGAGCCGTTGGAGATTCATTTTCGTTGTGACACATTGGGCTTATTGCTTCACACGGGGCGGGAGTGGATAACTTACAATCATTCGCCGATTGGGCTATCGCGGTAGGACGTCATCGTTTGCGGGGGACACCGAGCATGAGTGGCGAGACTGGGGAGGAGACGCTCGAGCCGATGCTATTCAGGCGTCAGTTCGTGCTCGGTCCGGCTTACGTCGATCGATCGCCGTCGTGGCAGCGAATCGAGCTCTCGAAGTCCCTGAGGCTCACCGTTCATCCCGACCTCGAGGTTCACCGGGTCAGCCTTGACGGAAAATGGGGGGTCCTGCTCGGCTACGCTCTCGACCCGCGCCGCCCGCAAGCCGGCAACCGTGACATTCTCTGCGGATTGCTGGAACGTTTCTCTACCGGCGACGCGCTGTTCGATGCGACCGACGGTCTCGGCGGGCGCTGGATCCTCGTCGTGAACGACGGCACGCGGACCATCGCCTTCGGCGACGCCGTCGGCTTGCGCCAGCTGTTTCATGTGCGATCCCCATCGGATCGCGCCGTTTGGTGTGCCTCGCAGCCGGGGGCGGTCGCGGAGGTTCTGAAGCTCGAAATCGACCAGGTCGCCGCCTCGTTCATGCAGACCGATGGCTATGCAAACGACGAGAATGCCTCGACTTGGTTCCCGGGCGACCGCACGCCGTTCAGCGGCGCCAAGCTCCTCCTCCCGAACCACTATATCGATCTGGCGTGCGGTACGGTGCGCAGACACTGGCCGAGGGAAAACCTCGTCACTCTCCCGCTGGACGAAGCGATAACCAGGTGTCTGCCGCTGCTGCGGGGCTTGATGGCCAGCGCGCGGAGGCGCTTCGACATGTCCGTGGCCATGACCGCGGGCTGGGACAGCAGGTTAGTCCTCGCTGCCACCCGGGAGATGGCCCGCGACATGGTCTATTTTACCGGGATATTCTGGAACATGTCCGCCGGGCATCGGGACGCCCGCGCCCCGTGCAGGCTGCTCTCTTCACTCGGGCTCGAAAATCATCTGATCCCCTGCCAACGCCAGCCCCCGCCGGAGTTCCTCGAAGTCTTTCGGCGGAACGTGGTTACGGCGCATCGCGCGTATGCGCCAGTCGCGGCAGGAATGCTGGATACTCGAATCGCTGGTCGTGTCTGCACCAAGGGAGACGTCGCCGAAATCGTGAAGTGTTATCTCCGCGTGGAAGACTCGGCTGGCTCGTCGATCACCGCTCGCACTCTGGCCAGCCTCGCCGAGATGGGGGAGCACCCCTTTGCGATCGACGCGTTCGACGAGTGGCTGGCCGACGCGCACCCTTTCAACGTGCACGTGCTGGACCTGTTCTGTTGGGAGCAGCTCATGGGCAGCCAGGAGGCCATGATCCAGGCGGAGTGCGATCTCGTCCAGGAGGCGTTCTCCCCGCTCAATTGCAGAGAGATCCTGGTTACGATGCTGTCCGTCGAAGAAAAGTACCGGCGACCTCCGTCCTACATCTTGTTCCGGAAGCTCATCGAAGAGCTGTGGCCCGAGACCCTGCGCGAGCCGATCAACGACGAAGCACAGCGAGGCGCCAAGTCGTTCGTACGCAGGACCATCATGAGAATGGACGTGCACAGACTTGCGCCTCCCTCGATGAGGCGCCTCGGAAAGAGGCTACTGGCCTGATCGGTTCACGCCATCGCCGAGCTTTTGTCGGGGCGTAGGCTGGGGAATTCCGCAGAGTGGCGACGGGATTCTTGCTGGCCGAGCGGGCTCATCCAGTCCACACTTTCGGCATGGGGAGCAACGATTGTGCGCGCTGCAAGGTCTCGACGACCATCATCACGAAGACATTTCGCGACCGAACCGGTGCGGGCAAGCCCCCGATCGTGTGGGGCTACGAGTGCCGGCGCTGCGGCTGCAGGTGGGCGCCCGCCCCTCCGGCGACCGCTCCGGTGGAGCAGGGGCTCGAGGCGTAACTTCCGCCGTCGCACGGCATTCCGCGCTGCGGTGGCCGCAGGAGGCCAGGTGATCGCGGCTCGGTGATTCTTTCGCTGCCGCGCGTCGGTCCCGTTGCGACGCAGACACGCGTATGATGACGGCGTGCGAGCGGGTTCATGATCTCGGCCGTGGTGATCGAGCTGCCGCAAGCCGACGATCCGTCCGCAAACGCCCGCGCGATGCTCGAAGCGTGCGACGTCGCGATGAACTCGCGAGGACGCTGCGTAGTCGGACGCGAATCGGCGCCAAATCGAAAGGGCGTCGCGGTCGTCCTCTTCACGTGGGACGGCCCGGCCCGCGGCGAAGCGTACCTCGATGCGGAGGTCGCCGGGCCCTCGGGTTCGGTTCGACGATCCCGCACGCTGCGTTTCGCACCGAACGACCCGGAGGTCGAGCGTTGGAGGACCGCCGGGTTTGCGATCGCGACGCTCGTCGGCGAGGTCCTGGCGAGCGCCGGCCAGGCGCCGGCGGCGACGCTCTCGGAGGACGAGCACGACGACCACCATGGAGCGGTCGCGCAGACCGGTTGGCCGAGCGCATTTCAGGGATCGGGCGCGGACGCCGTCGCGCAGTCATGGCTGGATGCCCGTTTCGTGCTGACACGCGGCGCCCCCGCGCTGGACCCCGCGATCGGTGCCGAAGTCCGTTTCTCGCGCCTGCTCGACCGCGGGCCGTTGTTCCTGACCGGAGCGCTGAGATGCACCTTCCAGTCCGCGCACCCCGACTCCTTGTCCATCGTCCGCCCGAGCGCTGCGGCCGGAGTGGGCGTTCTCGTCCTCACCGGCTCGCGTGGCTTTCAGGCAACGCTCCACGTGGAGGCGTTCCTCGAGGTCGTGGAAGCGACGGCGACAGACCCTGAGACCGGCCTTTCTTCCAACGGATCCCGCTGGTTGGCCGGAGCTGCCGAAGGCGCCGAGGGCGGCTGGATGTGGTCCTCGAAATTCGGCATGTTCCTGGGAGCAGAAATGCGTGAGGCTGCGAGCGCGACAGTCCGGAGCCGTGGTCAACCCGTGGCGCAGTTACCTTCCATCGACATCGGTGCGCAAGCCGGCCTGCGGTTCGGATTTCCGTGACTCGTCACAACCCGCAGCCACCTGCGCAGGCGTCATCGAGCTCTATCGTGGCGAAGCCGTTTAATCGGCAATTGCACCGGCGAGTGCCTGGCGATCGCGCGGCCGGGTACCAACCACTCCTGAAGGGGTAAGTGCGGCTTGATCCCAGCAATGGACATATCCAGACGGGACAGGTGGTTGCGGCTGGCGCCGGGATCGAACTCGTCCGCGGCCAAGCCCCCTTTGGACGACGAGGCGCTCATCCAGGCCGTCGTGACGGGAGACGCGAGGCATGCGGGCGAGCTGCACGACCGGCTGGTCCGCGTGGTGGAAGGCACTCTGCAGCGCCTGCTGGGGCCCTCCCCCGATCTCGACGATCTGGTGCAGGCGACGTTCGAGCAGCTGGTCGTCAGCCTCATTCGGGGGCGCTTTGCCCGCGCGTGCAGCTTGAGCACGTGGGCATCCTCGGTCGCCGCGCACGTCGCATTCAACGCGATGCGGGCGCAGCGTCGCGCGCGTTGCGTGTTCGATCCCGCGTCGATCGCGGACGTCTCCGAGCCTCGTGCGAGCGGCAATCCCGAGCGAGAGGTCGCCGTACGAGAGCAGATTGCGGCTGTACAAACCCACCTGGCCGCCATGAGCCCCGACCGCGCCATGACGCTGCTGCTGCATGACGTGCTTGGTCACGATCTCGTCGAGATGGCGGCCATTCTCAAGATCTCGGTGGCTGCTGCGCAATCGCGCCTCGTTCGAGCAAGGCGTGAGCTGCTTCGCCGGCTAGGCGAAAATGAGTCCAAGGGGACACGGCCATGAGCAAGAACCTTCCCGGACGTCCCGATGTCCTCGGGGCATGGGCCGCGCTCGGCGACTCGCCAAGCAGCGCTGCGCCGGGCCGCCGCGAACGCGTCGTACAATCCATCGCCCGCACCATTCATGAGTCTGGCGGGCACCGGTCTTCCCCAAAAGGCTGGATGAGCAAGGCTCTCGCGGGCATTTCTGGCCAGACCGCGAGCCGCTATCGGACGGGCGGCGTTGCTTTCGCGCTGGCAGCCGCCGCTGGCTTGGTCCTCGTGGTCGCGCTCCGGCTAACCCATCGCGCAGACGAGGCGCCGGTAGCACGCCTCTACGCGCTGGTCGGCGCCTCGCGCGCGCTCGTCGAAGGGCACGTGCTCCCCTCGCCTGCGGCGTCCATGCCGCTCTCGCTGCCAGCCGACGCCGAGGTGGAGACGGGGCCGGCGAGCACGTCTCGGCTGCAGCTCGTGAGCGGTGTCGAGGTGGCCGTCGGCTCTGAAACACGGCTCCGGTTGCCCGGCGCGCGGCGCGCTTCGAGCGCCTCGGAGGAGATGGCCATCGAACGCGGTGCCATTCGAGTAGAGGTACCTAAGCTGCGGAGCGGCGCCTCGTTTGCGATACGCACTCCGAACACACTTGTGGTGGTCCATGGCACCAGCTTTTCCGTGGAGGTTAGCAAGGCGTCACCTGCCTCTTTGCCGCGAACGAAGGTCGTCGTCACGGAGGGCATCGTGACCGTTCAGCAGGGGAGCCGGAGCGTGCTTCTCGGCGCCGGAATGGAGTGGGCCTCCGAAGGTCCGCCCGACGCAAATGGCGGCAGCTCGCTCGCGGAGCCCGTAGCGCCCGGATCGCCGGTGGTCGAGCTTCCGCAAGGAGCGGATACGGCAGCGCGGTCGGGATCTGCGGGACAAACCGAGCTAGCCACGCAGAACCGGCTTTTTGCGCAGGCGATGAAGGCCAAAGAGCGGGGCGATTCCGCGCGCGCGATTCGGCTACTCGGCGATTTTTTTCGACGTTTCCCCGATGCTCCGCTTGCGCAGGACGCTCGTGTGGAGCAATTCCGCTTGCTCGCCGCCATGGGGTCGCGCGGCGCCGCCGTGCGCGCGGGGCGTGTCTACCTCTCGCTCTACCCGAACGGCTTTGCGCATGACGAAGCGCGACGGATCGTCACCGAGGCCGGCGACGACGCCACCCGGAGCGCTGCGCAGCAACCGAGGTGACGCCCTGCCCCCGAGGCGGCCAACAGCGCGCCGGGGCTCGGG
>JALYHV010000273.1 GCA_030776205.1 Myxococcota bacterium
GCCCTTGCCATCGCTCTCGCGTTGCTGGCGCGATCGCTACGCCCCACTCACGCCATGCCGGTGTACGGCCACTTGCCTGCGTTTCAGCTACTGGACGAACGTGGGGCTGTCTTCGCGTCCGAGTCGATGCGCGGGCACGTCCATGTCGTCGACTTTATCTTCACTCGCTGCACTTCGTCTTGCCCGCGACTCACGCTGCGCATGACGGAGATGCAGAGCCGTCTCGCGCGACGCGCTCCCGACGTGCGCTTCGTTTCCTTTTCCGTCGATCCGGAGAACGACACCCCCTCCGTCCTCGCGGACTACGCCGCCAGGGCGCACGCCGACCCGGCCCGATGGCATTTCGTCACGGGCCCGCTCGATGGCATCCAGCGCGCGGTCGTGCTCGGATTCAAAGTGGCCGCGGCAAAGATCGCAAAAGGAGCCGACGACTACGAGGTCACGCACGGGGAGTGGTTCGTGCTCGTCGACCGATCCGGAGATATCCGCGGTTATTACCCCACCGACCAGCCGTCCGACGTGGATACCCTAGTCGCTGACGTGATGCGCCTCGACGAGCGATGAGAGACTAATTCGGCGAGCAACCTGCCTGCGGAAAGCAGGCGCGAAAGGTCGCTCCGAGTGGATCGCTGACCCACTTGCACACCTGGCCCGGCAGGCAAAAGCCCTCCTTGGTGCAGCCTATCGCGCAGCGCCCAACTCCCCCGGCGTCAGCCTCCGTGGCGCACGCGCCGTTGTTTGCGCAGTCGGCGTTTGCAGCGCACGGCACGCATTGCCGAACCGGGCTTCCCTCCGCATCGCTAGCGGCGAAGGAAGGACGGGCGGCCGAGCCGATGGGCGTGACGACGGCCGGAACGGCGACGGGGGACCGCGCGTCCAGGTCGTCGCGATCCATCTTTCCTCCGCACGCAAGAAGCACGAGGCAGAAGGCAGCGGCAAATCGGCCCATCGCGAAAACCTAATGTGGTCCTCCCAGTAGCGCCACGCCTGGCCAAAGGGGCGCGCTGCAGGAGACGCCCAGGCTCAAGCGAGGCTGCTATTCGGAGCGGCTGCGCGTGCGGCTCGCCCGCCACGCGCCTCCTCCACCGCACGACGGATCGCCGCAATCCCGCCGGCTATCCTCTCCTCGCTCGCGGCGTAGCTGAACCGCACGTATCCCGGAGCACCGAAAGCGCCGCCCGGAACAGCGGCCACGTGCGCGCGATCCAGTAACCAGAACGCGACGTCTTCGTCGGTGGCGAGAGGCTTGCCGTTCCAGTCGAGGCCATAGAGACCACTGCAGTCCGCGAACGCATAGAACGCGCCCTCCGGCTTGCGGCAGCGCACCCCAGGGATGGATCCCAAACCGGCCACCATCGCGTCACGGCGTTTCTCGAACATGGCCCGGATGCGGGCGAAGTCTTCGAGCGGCCCGCGGAGGGCGGCCACTGCAGCGTGCTGCGCCACCGCCGTCGCGTTGGTCGTGCTCTGTCCCTGCACGACGTCTAGCGCCTTGATGAGCGGCGCGGGCGCGAGCGCCCAGCCTATGCGCCAACCGGTCATGGCGAATGTCTTCGCCACTCCGTCGACGACGATGATGCGCTCGCGCAGGTCGGGCGCAATCTTGGCGGGCGACACGAAGCGGAACCCGTCGTAGACGAGCTGCGCGTAGATCTCGTCGGCGACGATCCAGCAGTCGTGCTTGCGCAGCACGTCGATGAGGGCACGCGTCTCGTCCTCGCTATACGCGGCGCCGGTGGGATTGGAGGGCGTGCAAAGAATGACGGCCTTCGTGCGCGGCGACAGAGCCGCTTCGAGGCGCTCGGGGGAAAGCCGCCAGCCGTCCTCCTCGCGCGTATCGACGAGCACCGGTGTCGCGCCGACGAGGCGCACCTGTTCCGGGTAGCTGACCCAAAACGGCTTGGGAATGACGACTTCGTCCCCCGGCTCGTAGAGCGCGAGCGCGAGGTTGAAGAGCGCGTGCTTGGCGCCGACGCTCACGCAGACGTTCTCCGTCTTGGGTCGCCAGCCGCGCATCCGCTCTGTCGCGTCGCAAATGGCTTCCTTCAGGGCGGGGATTCCCGTCACGGCCGTGTACTTCGAACAGCCGGCGTCGATCGCGCGCTTTGCCGCGTCGAGCACGGCCTGCGGCGGCTCGAAATCCGGCTCGCCTACCCCGAAGGCGAAGACGTCGATGCCCCGTGATTTCATCTCCAACGCCCGCGCGTTCATTGCCAGCGTGACGCTCGGCGCGACCACGCTCAACCTCTTTGCGAATAGTCGTCCCACAGCCCTCTCCTCTGGATACGGGGTGCTCTCACTGGACCCTAGCGCTCGCGCCGGCACGAGCGACCGGCCTTCTACCATGGCGGTCGCACCCGCGTCATGGGTAGCTCCGACCCTGATCGGGCGGACGGCGCAGCGTCGGATCAGGCCTGCTTGACGCTGGGGACCTTCGTCTCTTTGTCTTTGCCGTCCGTGAGCTGCGGCTCGACCGTCTTCTTGTCGGAATCCAGCTCTTCGGCCTCTTTCAGGCCTTGCTTGAAGTTTTTTATCCCTTGCCCGAGGCCCTTGCCGATGTCCGCGATACGCCCGGCACCGAACAAGAGAAGCGCGACGAGAGCGATGAGAAGAATTTCGGTAACGCCGACGTTGCCCATGGGGGTTGTGGGCATGAGGAACAAGCCTCACGCCGCTACTATGGAGTGCTAGCAGCGCCGCCTGTGCGCGGCAAGCGCGCGAGCACGAGCGCCACGGCGACCGATGCCGCGCAGGCCACCACCGGAATGACCAAGAACGCCGAAACCGGAGCGCCCGCACGCTCGAGCAGGCGGAGCACGCCGAGCGCCGTCAGGGGACCGCTCCCCCCGAGGAGCAACGCGCTCAGCCGGGCCCGCACGACGCGCTGCAGCACGGCGAGCGCGCCAATGGATGCGGCGGACCATGCGCTCAGCGCGAGGAGAAAGGCGCGCATCGCGGGGGGGACATTCGAGGCACGCGCCCAGGGAGACATTCCGCGGATGGAGAGCGTGGCGACGCGCAATGCGACCGGAGCGGATCCGCCCAGAGCAACCCTTGCGTCATCGAGCTCGACGCTGCGAAAGTCACCGGCGAACCGTGCGTTTCGCGCGGTCAGCGCCGCGCCCGAAAGGACGCCGGGCGCCGGTCCGACGAGCCGCGGCTCGCGTCCGGGCACGCAGAGCCACGTCAGCTCGGTGAACGGAATGGAGTACGTCGTGGGCTCCTTCGCCGACCCGCAGGCCGCCCGGCCGCTCGCGACGAGCTCTGTGGCCACCCGGCCCGGGGCGTTGGCGTCATTGCCATAAACCAGCGCCAGCGCGGCCAGCGCCAAACCCAGCGCGGCGCCGTGAGGCACGAGGCGAACGACGGTGGCGATCGGCGGCTCACCGAGGGTCTGGAGCACACGCGCCTCGCCGCCTTCCACCAGCCCGAAGCAGGCGAGCGCCCAACCGATCGGCCACCCGACGAGGAGCGCAGACTCGAGAGCGACCGCGAGCAGTCCCCGCGCAAAGGGAGCGGCGACGCGCCACGGCACGGCGGGGTCGAGCACCCATGGGAGCAGCCTCACCGCTCCGGCGAGCACGCCGACGACCGCGATCGCGGCGGACACGAAGAGAGCCGACTTCGAGGCGGAATGCGCGAGCGGATACAACGATCGCTACTCCACCTCGAGCACGACCTTGCCGAACGCCTGCCGCGACTCGAGGACGCGGTGGGCCTCTTGGGCGTCCCATAGCGGGAGCACGCGATCGACGACAGGCCGCAGTCTTCCCGCTCTGACGTGCTGTAGGATCGGGAAGAGCATCCCTTTGGGTGCCATGGTCGACCCCAGTATCGCTATCTGGCGAAAGAACACGTGCCGGAAATCGATCTTTGGCTCGAACCCCGCCGTGGCGCCGCACGTGACGATGCGGGCCCCGCTGGCCGCCGCAAGAACGCTCTTCGTCATGACCTCCCCCCCTACGTGCTCGATGACGACGTCCGCGCCACGCTTGCCCGTCAACCGCTTGACCTCCGCAACGAGGTCCTGGGTTACATAGTTGATGATTTCGTCCGCGCCGAGCGCGCGGGCTCGCTCGGCTTTGTCGTCGGTGCTGGTCGTGGCCAGGACGCGCGCGCCGTGGAGCTTCGCGATCTGGATGGCCGCGGTCGACACTCCGCTGCTGGCCGCCTGCACGAGGACCGTCTCCCCGGGCTGGATGGCCGCCTTGCCCACCAGCATCTGCCACGCGGTCAGGAAGACGAGTGGAACGGCCGCCACGTCGGTAAACGGCAGGGCGCCGGGGTAAGCGACGAGGTTCGTGTCCGGGACGTTCAGGTGACGCGAATAGCCACCCTGCGTGTGCTCGCCGAGGATCGCATAGCGGCGGCAGAGCGGGTCACGGCCCATCAGGCAGGCCTCGCAGACGCCGCAAGAGATTCCCGGGTTTACCACCACCCTATCGCCCGGCTCGACGGCGCGCGCTCCTGGGCCGAGCGCCTCCACCTCGCCCACGACGTCGCTGCCTAGCCGGTGAGGGTATTCGAGCCTGAGATTCGGGAGCCCGCGACGGACCCACAGGTCGAGGTGGTTCAGCGCCACCGCGCGCACGCGCACCCGGACCTCGCGCGGACCCGGCTCAGGCAGCTCGATGACCTCGCGCGCCAGGACCTCCGGGCCGCCGTGAGCTCGCAGAACCATCGCTTCAGTCTTCACGACATCCGCCGTCTTCCCCGTTCGAGGGCACGCTACGCCATGAGCTCCGCGTTGCCACGCGCCGCTCCGTCGACGGGTACGACGGCGTGCGAAAGGCAAAGCGTGAGGAGGACGATGGCACGGTAAACGGACCGAACGTGATCGACGTCGATGTCCTTTGCCGCGAGACCGTTGCGCGCGGTGCGTGTACTCGGGTCGAGCGCGGCGTCCACGTGCTCGTGCACGAACGCGAGCACGTTGGGCTGTTCGATGGAGACGACGTCGTCGAGGTCGAGCGGCTCGTCGCCGTGCGCGGCGCGGAGCTCCTCTTCGAGCTCGATTGCTTGGTCGGTCGCCTTGAGGGCATCGGGCGAAACCTCCCGCAGGCGAGCCTCGCCGAAGGTCCGCTCGAACGACAGCCAGACGGCGATGGACAGGAAGTAGCCCAGCGCGAGCGCCGTTTCGTCGAACGGCTTGGAAAGCACCTGCGAGATGGCATCGGCAAGATGAGGCTGGGTCGATTCGAACCGGGAGAACGCGCTATCGAGTTGCTCGCGCGCGCGTGGCGAGTCGTCCGCGAGCTGGGCCTCAATCTGCTCGAGCGTCGCCGCGCCGACGATGGCGTAGCGCGGCACGGGCCTAATCGCCGCGCCTCTTACCCACATGACCACCATGCTAGCAGACGGCGCCACGGAGAAGCCGTGTGAACGAAGCGACGGAGGGCCGTCCACGTGCGCGGGCGGGTCGACGCGGATCAGCTTCCCGACTCCGCGGACATGCGAACCATCGCACGCACCGTCCAGGCCAGCCCGAGCGCAACCACGAACCCCATCCAAACGATGCCTTTGCCCAGGGTGCTGGCCGCGAGCGGCTCCGTCCCGAAATCGCCATGAAACTGAGCATAGGTGCCGCTGACAAGCAGGCGCTTCGCGGCGAGCCCCAACCCGGCGAGGGCCACCGCCGAAGGCACGACGGCCAGCGCGACCACCGGCCCCGGCCTTCGCTGGCGTGCCGGTCCGACGCCGAGCGCAAACCCCGCCACGACGGCGCCGGCTGCAACCAAAACCAGGCCGAGGTCGATGGCGCTCGGAACCCGACGCCACGGCAACAGGTACGCGTAGGACCAGTCGCCGTGGAAAGCGAGGAAATAGCCGGTCGCGGGCAGCCATACCAACGACGCAAATGCAGTGATCACCGCGAATGGCCGGGAGGTCACGATGGGGCCGTCGTCCCGAGCGAGCTCGGGCGCGGCTATCCAGGCCAGCACCGCGCCGAGCGCAAGGCCGAACAAGGGTGCGAAAAGGATAGGCACGCTTCTCATGGTACGCGAGCGAGCAGAAGAAGCACCCCTGCGTCGAGACGCGTGGCGCGTGGCCGAGCGCCCGAATGCTGCTTCGTTAGGAGCGCATTCCAAACGCGTTGCACACGGCCAACCGGTGCTAGGCTCCGGCGGCCAACGATGGATCCGAGACGGCTTCGCGAGCTGCTCGAGCGCGTGCAGCGTGGCGCGACCAGCGTCGACGAAGCCGCCACCGAGCTGAAAGACCTGCCCTACGCCGACCTCGGGTACGCGGCGGTCGATCATCACCGCGCGCTCCGGCATGGCGCGCCGGAGGTCATTTTCGGACAGGGCAAGACGGCAGCGCAGATCGTCGGCATCGCGCGCGAGCTCGCACGAACCGGGCAAAACGTGCTCGTCACCCGGTTGGAGAGCGACAAGGCCGCCGAGGTTCGCGCCGCGATGCCGGAGCTGAAATTCTCGGCGGTCGCCCGGACGGCAACGCTCGAACAGGCCGCGATCCCAGCGCTCGGCACGCGCCCGGTGGCGCTCGTCAGCGCCGGGACGGGCGACATGCCCGTCGCGGAAGAATGCGCCGAGACGTTGCGAATGCTTGGGGTGGCGGTCGAGCGAGTCTTCGACGTAGGCGTCGCCGGGATTCATCGGTTGCTTTACAAGCGCGAGGTCTTCGAGCGGACGAGCGTCGTCGTGGTGGTCGCAGGAATGGAAGGCGCGTTGCCGAGTGTGGTGGGCGGGCTGGTGCCCGGGCCGGTGATCGCCGTGCCCACTTCCATTGGCTACGGCGTCAGCTTCGGGGGCCTAGCAGCCCTGTGCGGAATGCTTTCGAGCTGCGCCTCGGGAGTCGTCGTGTGCAATGTCGACAACGGATTCGGTGCGGCGTACGCCGCCGCGAGAATCGTGCGGGCGCGCGAGCAGTACTGAGGGGCCGATGGGGCACGAGGGACACGAGCACGAGCACGAGCACGAGCACGCCCATGCGCATTCCCCTCATGGACAGGGGGAGGACGAGCTCAATCCTTCGGGGCGACATACCGCCGGCTCTCGCGATCCGGACGGCCGCCGCGAGGGCTTGGCCCCCGGTGCGGGCGCGGGCAAGGTGCTCTTCCTCGATGCTCCCAGCGGGCTCGCCGGAGACATGATCGTGGCCTCGCTGGTGGACTTGGGAGTACCGCGCGAGACCATCGCCGATTCCCTTGCCGCGCTGCCGGTGAGCGGCTTCCACGTCCACTTCGGGACCCGGGTTCGAAGCGGAGTCGTGGCGTGCTCGTTCGAGGTTCACGTGGACGCACCGCAGCCGTCACGCACGTATGCGACCGTGCGCTCGATGGTCGAGCACGCGGCGCTGCCGGATGGGACGAAGGCGCGTGCGCTACGAACGTTTCACCGCCTCGCCGTCGCCGAAGCCAAGGTTCACCGTACGCACATCGACGACGTCCACTTCCACGAAGTGGGCGCGGTCGACGCGATCGCCGATGTGGTCGGGAGCGCAGCGGCCCTCTCTTATCTCGGAGCGGAGCTGGTGGTATCGCCGCTGCCGATGGGGCGAGGATTCGTTCGAGCTGCGCACGGGACGCTGCCGCTCCCTGCGCCGGCTACCGTGGAGTGCCTCGTCGGACTGGCGACTTACGACGCCGAGCTCGACTTCGAGCTCGTCACGCCGACGGGCGCTGCCATCGTCGGCGCGCACGCCACAGCCTCGCAGCGATGGCCCTCGATGGCGCCCGAGCGCATCGGATGGGGCGCCGGAAGCGCCGAGCTCCCCGACCGACCGAACCTGCTTCGGGCCGTGCTGGGGGCGCCTGTCTCGTCGTCGACCGCCCACAGCTCCGCCGAGCACGTCGTACTCGAGGCGAACGTGGACGACGCTACGGGTGAGCTCGCAGGCAGCTGGATCGAGACGCTCATGAGCCTTGGCGCGCTCGACACGTGGGCAACTCCCATCGTCATGAAAAAGGGGCGTCCCGCACTCACGATTTCGGCCCTGGTCCCGCTCGATCGAGCGGACGTGATCGCGCACGCCATGCTGCGCGAGACGACGAGCCTCGGCGTGCGCCGTTATGACGTCAGGCGGTCCGAACGACCCCGCCGTGTCCTGCTCGTCGCCACGCCCTTTGGAGCGCTGCCGGTGAAGATCGCGGAAGGGCCGTTTGGCCCAGCCCAAGCGAAGCCCGAATTCGATGCGTGCGTCGCTGCCGCGCAGGCGTACGGGGTTCCCGTTCGGGAAGTGCTTCGCGTGGTGATGAGCAGCCTCGATCGCGACGGCCGTGGCCAAAGCTGAAGGCGAGCCCGCTCGGCTGCGGCCGGGCTATCAATTCGCTGCTCGAATTCGATATGCTACGCGCTGCACGGTAGACATCCGCCTGGGGTCACCGCGCAGAAGGCGACGAGGGCGATAAGCATGAGCGCATGCCCGCATTGCGGCACGGTGGCAAGACCGACCGACAGATTTTGCAACGTGTGCGGCACCCCCGTCCCGCGCCCTAGTTCGCAGCCCGGCAGCGCGGCAGCCCACGCGCACGGAGCGCCGCCCGCACCGTTCGCCACGCCGCCGCCTCCGCCG
>JALYHV010000274.1 GCA_030776205.1 Myxococcota bacterium
ATCGTCGCGCACCCGACGCGCGAGCGATAGGCCGGCTAGCGGCGCGTCTGGGCCGCCCCCGTGTGCGCGCGCGCCGAGATCGTCGGAGGGCACGCGCGCCTCTGCATCCCCTTCGAGCAGGCCGAGCGCGAGCACTTGTCGCGTCGCAGGGTCACGCTCGACGGCCATCCGATCGAGCAGCGCATCCCGCGCTTGCGCGTCCCACCTCGCAAGCGCACCCATCGCCGCCACGCGCCGGACACGCGCATCGCTGTCGGTCAGGGCGACGGCGACCGCACGCTCGCCCGTCGCTACCAGCGCCTCAAGGCCTACCCCGCGGTCAATTGCGCTCTCCGCGTCCGCGAGTTTCCTCAGGAGCTCGTCTAGCCGGACGCTGCGCTGGCCGAGAACGAGTCGCCTCACCAGGTACGCGCGCCCGGCGAGGCGTGGGTGCTCGCCGCTCATGGTTTCAAGCGCACGCATCGCGGCGCGGCTGGGCGATCGTCCGAGCGCGCAAGCCGCGTCTCCCTCAAGGAGCGGGTCCGCGATGATCTCGACGAGAGCGGCGACGGCCGGCGTGGCGACCTGCCGCCCCAACGCAGCGACAGCGGCAGCGCGCCGTTCGGGATTTGCGGAGGCAACCGCCACGGCCGCCGCCGCCTTGATGACAGACTCGCCTTGGGTGCGCTGGGCGAGCCGCAGTCCCCCCAGAGCCGTCGTGTCATCGGCGATCAGCCGCGAAACGATTTCCGCGGCATCGGGTGCCCCCAACAGGACCAGGGCTTCGCCCGCGGCGAGGCGAACACGCGCGTCGGGATCGTTCGCCGCGTCTCTCGCTGTCCGGGCGGCGCGAGCGTCGCCGCCTTGTCCTAGCGCCACCAGGGCGCTCGCCCGCAGGGCAGGATCGCTCGTGCGTGTCGCGCCTTCGAGCGCATCGAAAGAGCGCAGATCGCCGACTGAAGCGGCAAGCACCGCCATCGCCGGCGTGGTAAGCGTAACCCCGCCGAGGACGGGTGCTTCTGGAGGATAGAGTGTCAGGGCGCCGAGCGCTGCGGCTTGTCCCGGACCGCCCGAGCGAGAAAGGGCGATGAGGGTCTCGAGCGCGAGCCCGTTGCCCGACCTTGCCAGCGCGATCGCCGCTTCCTCTCTTGCGAGCTGAATGCGCGCGGCGCCCTGTCCGTCGTCGGGACCGTCGGCGCGAAGCGTCGCGTGCGTTGCAAACGACGGCACCGGGGCACCGACGATCGAGCTGAGTGAAGCGCGCGCGCGATCGGTCTCAGTCCATGACGACAGACCCCGCACCACAGTCAGCAACGCGCGAGGGTCCGTTCGTGCCAGGCCGTCCAGCGGCGTGTGCGGGTCGAGCACCGTAGCGCTGCCGGGCGCGGCCGCGCGCTCGAGGAGCGCGAATGCCTCTAGTGAATGCATGTGCGCCGCGCGATCGACACCGCGTAGGCGGTCGTCGGGATCGCTCGAGCGCAACAGCCGGGCCGCGACCTCCATGCCGACGCGGCTTCGTAACGTTCGCCCCTCCTGGTGGACCCCCTCCGTTACGGACGAGCGAGCGGCCGTTCCGGCCAGCGGAGCGTTGGTCGCCCTGGGCGCACCCGATCCACGAGATTGCGCGCCGGCTCCTGCGGTGAGCCCAAAGGCCAGGGCAGTAGTCAAGGCGAAGACCGGCCTGGCGGTCGGCGGCAAGCTATTTGTCCCCCTTCGCCGGCTGCGGCGCCGTGATGAGCACCGTGAACGCCACTTCGTCCGCTACGGCATTCAATGGCGCGGCTGTGGGGACCTGCGCGAGGGTCGGCCGCGCGACGGCGCGCCAGTCCACTGGCTGCGCCGCGGACGCGCGGTGTGTGTAGCGCACGATCGCGGCGGCGATGGCTTGGGCCCGCGCACGCGATTCGACTACCGCGGCTGCCGTCGAGGACGACGGATGAACGCCCACCGCGAGGGTCCATTCGGGGTGTCGATTGAGCTGCTGGGCGAGTGCGCGCAGGGTGGTGACGCTCCTGACGTCTATGGCCGGCGAGGGGCCCGTCGCCGCGCACGAAATTGGTCCCGCTGACACGCTCCAGCCGTCTCTCCGCGCCTCGATTGTCGCCAGCGCGTGCCCTCCCACGTCCGGGCAGCCGTCCTCGTCATCGATGCCATTGAACGTTTCCGGCGCCGCTGGGCAGCGATCGACCGCATCATCGTACGTGTCCCCGTCGCGATCCGCCCGCGGACAGCCGTTTTGCGCAGCGTCCGGGGAGCTCAATCCCTTTTCGCGCGGACAAGCATCTTCTTTGTCCGGAACGCCGTCGCCATCGTCGTCGAGGTCGGGGCAGCCGTCGAAGTCCTGATAGCCATCCCTATCCTCGGGCTCGTCGGGGCATTTGTCAGCGTCGTCGGGGATCCCGTCGTGATCGCGATCTTCGAAGCCGATTGGGCAGCCGTTCGTCTTGGGATTGTCGGTTGCCGTCCCCTTCACGGCAGGACAGGCGTCCATGGGGTCGGGCACTCCGTCCGAGTCAGTGTCAGGCGCCGGGCAGCCATTCTTGTGGACGTCGTCCCAGTGGACGCCTGGCACTAGGGGACACGCGTCTTCAATGTCGAGGATTCCGTCGCTGTCCGCGTCATCCTCGGGGCACCCGTCTGCGTCCTGGATGCCGTCCTTGTCCTCGGCAAGATCGGGGCACTCGTCGAGGTCATCCGGGATGCCGTCGCCGTCGCGATCGTGCGCGCGCGGGGCCCAACCAAAGGACGCAACTCCACGCAAGGCCGGAACTCCGACGGCGTCGTCGAGGCCCACCTCTGCGCCGACGAGAACGTAGAAGTCGCGCGTTCGCCCGAGCGAAATGCGATCGTCAGCCGCTACGAGGACGGGAGAGAGCGCCGAAGCGCCCGGGGCGCCCAAGCCGAAGGGAACGATGGGGCTGGCCGGAAGCGCCCCGTGGAGCGCGACTTCCCAGAGCTGGCGATCGGCCAAATCGAGGGACTGCGCGATGGCCCTGGGTTGCATGACCACACCGAGCCACCACGCTATCTCGTCGCCAAAAGGGATGCCGCCGGCGGTCGCTGGCGGCCACGTGCGTTGCGCCGTTCGAAGCTCGTAAGCCATCCCGGCCCGGACCGCACCGACGCCGGCGGCGTACTCGGCGTTTGCTCCCAGCGAAACAGTGGCCGCGCCTTCGCCCGCGAAGCTCTTTCGGTTTCCCGTGGGCATGCTGAGACCCCCCAGCAAGGCCAGCCCAAATCCACCGCGGACCCCTTGCCTGTCGTCCGAGATGAGAGTCGCCTTACCGTCGAGGGCCACGTCTCCGAAGCCGGTCACCGGCACCCTGCCTCCCGTCACCACCGATTCTGGCACCGTGCCGGAGCTGTCTTGCCATAGCAACACCGGCACATCGATCCCGACTGCGGCGTGCCGGCCCAGGCCGACACCTGCGACTACGTCCGCACCGAGCGCGTGGTCGAGGGGTCGGAGGTTGACCCGGCCCACGCCGAAGTCCTTCAAGGTGACCGGCGCGTGAGCGTAGTGCGTCCACAACCCGATGTTCCACTGCCATGGACCAGCGGTGGTTGTTGGCTCGAGGACCATTCCGGCTTCGGCGTCGCTCGAAGGTCGCCAGGATCGCACGTCGACGGAAGGTAGCGTCTGCGCCGCGGCCATCGTAGCGGAGAGGCCCGCGAAAGAGGCGAGGGCGATAGACCAGCCGCCAATCTTCGCTAGAAAGAGTCCAGAAGGCGGCATCTCGTCTCTGTACACGACGCGAGCGATCGGCCGGTCGCGGACGCGGAAGCCGCGCTGTCAGGGCAAGAGGCCGTACACGAGCAGCTTGCCGCCATCGGGCGACATCTGCGATGCCACATACACCCGTCCGTTGGCGACGATGGGTGGGTTGAATTTGGCAAAGATGCCGCTGTCGTCACGCGCCTTATTGGCCAGGCTGGTCCAGATCGGCGTGGTCAGGTTCGCCGCGTCGAACGCGAAGAACGCGCCAGGCACGAGGTTGTGCCACGAGTCTCCTTTGTTGGTCGGACTCACCGTATCGATGACAGTCGACGTGAACGTCGCCCATACGACGCCCGTACCGGCCATCGAGCCGTTCGCCGAGAGGCTCACGTTGCCGCCGGGGTGCGTGGCGGTATGGGCGAGGTGCTCGGAAACGATTGCCGTCGCGATTTGGTTCCCGGTGAACGCGTACGACCGGAGTGTCAGCCCTTGCGGCCAGACATAAAGGGTCGGTCCCTTCGGCCCGTTCCAATACACGGGGCCGCTGTGGATGTGCGCCTGCGCGCTGGCTGAAGCCGTGGGGAAGGTCTGAAGGATGTTCGTCCCAGCGGCCTGGTATTTGCCAAGGTTGGCTGGGTCAAACACGTAGAAATTCCCGTCTTTCCCACCGGCGACCATCACCTTTGGGTTTGGCAGCAAGACCGGAGCGGAGGTCAGATCGACGTCATGTGCGTTCAGCGCACCCGCGTTGGGTGCGGTCCACCAGTCGGCGACGTTGAACCCTGCCGCGCCGAGCTTCAGGTGCCCCACGCTGAGCCCAAGCGCCGAACCGCTGTTGGTCGGGTCGAAATCGCCGTTGCCGGACACGAAATACACGTCATTGGTGTCGCCGACGAGGCCCATCCCCGATTGCCAAATGCCACCCTGCGTCCCGTTCGGCGTCGTATTGTAAATGCCCTTTTGCGTCAGCGTGTCGGCGCCGTAAGCGAACACCCAGCCATGGTACGGCGGGTCGTCACAGTGACTGGCGAACGCGATGTAGACATTGCCACCGGTAAGGAGCAAGCCCGGACGGTTGAGGTGGTGGTAGGCGCTGAAAGGAATGGCCCCCGCGTCATCGCCGCCGACGCCGGTGCCCTTAACCGAGCCGGTGATCTCCACCGGGCTGCCCGCGACGTCCTTCCCGGTGAGCACGTCGAGCGCATGCAGACTCTGGTGGTATGTTGCGCTCGCCACATCGTACGTCTTGGCGACGACGAACATCCGGCCCGTCGCGCGATCGATGACAGGCGTCGACGTGATGCCGGTCTTGGGGAACATGTCCCTGCAGGTGACCGTCTGCGGCGGCACGAGAGGATGGCCGGTCCCGGCGCCAGGGACGGCATCCATGGGCGTCCCGAGCGACACCTGCCAAAGCGGCGTCGCGACGGCGGCGTTGTCGGCGTCGAAGGCATAGACGCTGTCGTGCTCCGTCGCGACGAAGACGACGTTGTGCACGGCACCGTTGATCGTCAGCCCCGGCAGGTACAAGGGTTGCGCGTAGAGGTGTCCGTCGACCTGCCGTGAGAAGAGAAGCCCGAACTTGCCGCCTCCAACGTTCGCCACGTTCAGCGTCGTCTCTGACGTGTTCGCCCCCAGGCGTGAGTTGTCGTAGCGGTTCGTGACAACCCCGAAGCCCGTCGGTGCGGCGCCGTCACTTCCGCTGCCCGCCGTCGAATCGGGTGGTGCGCTGCCGGCGTCGCCCGAGCTTGCGGTCGTCCCCTCGTCGCCTGGTAGCGAGCTGTCAGCAGCGGGGCCAGCGCTGCCCGAGCCGCTGCCGCTGCCGGGCGCGCCTCCGCCGTCCGTTCTGGAAGACGAGGTGGTCCCCGACGACGGCGCGCCGGACGATACGCTCGACCCTGATGACGTGCTCCCGCTCGTCGACCCGTCAATAGCGTCGTTGACCGCCGGGCTTGAGCCGCAACCGCCCGCCGTCAGAACCAAAGGTCCGAGGGTCAGCGCGCCGAAGCCCGCGCGTAGGGGCCATGAGGCCGTCGAACTCGCTGCACGCATGCCCTTCACGAATCGCATCGTCGCCCTCATTCTACGCCGCGCACCTGGCGGCATCACCTGCACGAGCTGCGCGGATCCATGTTGCGGCCGTCGCAGTGCCGCCCCCGGCGCAATGAAATTTCTCTGGTATAGTCCGGCCGTGCGGGACAGATGCAACTGTCGCCGACGAGGAACGTAAGCGAGATGGTGCCAGTGGGCGAGGCGATGTTCAACTCCGCGCTGAGCATTTCCGCGCCATCGGGAGAGGCGGCGTGATGAATCGCCGGGACCGACGCGCCGCGGCAACGATGGGACGAGCCTCAGGAACCGCCGGCAGCGCACGCGTCGCGCCGCCTGCGCCTTTGGCCGACGATCGCGTCCTGGCCGGGATAGCACGCGCGCGGGCCACGCAAGCGAAGATGACGGGAGAGCTCCTCGACACGAGCGCCCCCCTTAGGGCAGTGCAGGCGTGCGCACGGTCGCACGTGTATTCGGATGCGTTGGGGCAGCCGTTAGTGCGCAGCCAGCCGCGCATCGCGTGCAAGGAGGGCTGCTCGTGGTGTTGTTACCTGCGTGTCTCCAGCACGCCGCTCGAGGTGCTTGGGATCGCCGCTTGGCTCCGCGGCCAGTTGACGCCGGACGAGCTCGCGTCCCTACGCGATCGTGCGCGTGTGCTCGCTGCGGAGACGTTGGGAATGACCTTGCGCGAGCGTCCGCCGCGCGCGTGCCCGGTGCTCGTTGGTGACCGTTGCCGCGCTTACCAGGCTCGGCCCCTCATGTGCCGTGGGTGGCACTCCTTCGACGTGACTCCCTGTCGGGCCTACGCGGAGGGAAACCCCGAGGCGTCGGCCGACGTGGACGCGCGCCTGATCATGGTCTACCGGGCACTCTTGGGCGGTCTCGAAGACGCCGCGCGCGACCGAAGGCTCGATGGCTCGACGGTCGACTTCGCCGTGGCGCTAAGCATCGCCCTCGATTCGCCCGATGCGATGGAACGCTGGCTCGCGGGCAATCCAGTCTTCGACGGCGCCCGGATTCCGGCAAACGAGCCCTCGCCGCCGAATCGGCTGAACATCGTGCCATGATCCCGTTGCGGAGCCATTGTCCCCGGCGCACGGGTGCCCCTGCGTTCTTTGCGATGACCGCACTCGCGATCGGCCTCGTTTCGCCGAACGCGAGCGGCAATGGGCGGTTCCCGCGGGCCGAACGGCTCCTCGAAGATCCCGCCAACCCGGACCGAGTCCTCCTCGCGGCGACCTATGGCCTGCTGACGACGCACGATCGCGGGAAGACTTGGTATCACACGTGTGAGGGCGTCTTCGCGGGGCTCGACTCGTATAACGGCGATCCCATCCTAGATCTCGTCGCGGGTGGCGCCAGCCTCGTCGACGTGCAGTACGAAATCAATCGATCGACGGACGACTGCGCGTGGACGCCGGTCCTCGACACCAATGTTCCGGTCGTCGGTCATGAGCTGATCCACGATTTTTCCGTCGAGCGAGCCCAGCGCAAGATCGTCGTGGCACTTGTAGAGAGCGATATTGGCGCGACGACCACGTTCCACCTGAAGGAGTCCTCGGACGGCGGAATGACTTGGGCCGTCCTAGGGGTCGCGCTGCCGCTCTCGGTTGCGCTGACCGTCGATCTCGACCCCTCGGATCCGACGCACCTTTACGCGAGCGGTCTCGCGCCCGACGGCACGCCGGCGCTCGTGACATCCGCGGATCACGCGGCCACGTGGACCTCCCGGCTCATCACCGGCGTCGGCCAGGGCGAGCTGCCGTACATCGCAGCGGTTCGCGCGGGTGTCGCTGGGAGCCTCTTCGTGCGCACGGATTCGACGGTCGTCGTCAGCGACGGGGAAGGCGGCAGCGTCGGCGTGGGCGGGGACGCTCTGCTCTACACGAGCGATGGCGGCATGACATGGACCCAGGTGCTCCGGAAGTCGGCCAAGCTACTCGGGTTCGCGTTGTCGCCCGATGGCACCGCCGTTCTTGCCGGGTACGGCAACGACGACACCGCTCGTCTCGCCGATACCTCGCAGCTGGGCGTTTTCCGAGCCAGCACCAGCGACTGGCAATTTCTTCCGGTCTATCCCGGTCACCCCGTCACCTGCATCACGTGGACGGCGGCGGGGACATACGTATGCACGGGCATCCAGACACCGCCAGTTGTTGCTCCCGTCGTATTTTTTCCGACGGGCACACTGGGCGTAGACCCGCCGTCACCGGCGCCCTTCTTTGGGTTTCATGATGTGGCAGGCCCGTCGCCGTTCTGCGCTTCCACGCGTGCAACATGCGACTGGACTGGTTTTTGCGCGCTCTTTGACGCGTGTGATGCGGGGGGGGCTGCGCGTAATGCCAACGCGACGGTGGACGACGCGCCGCCCGACGACGCTCCACTCGGGCCAGCTGGCGACGCAACGGTAGCCGACTCATCGGCGGTCGACCCGCATCCTGCAGGGTCTGCCGCGTCGTCGAATTGCTCGTGCCGCCCCGGCCCGCCACCGACGACGGGTGGCGCGGCCGCTATCGCTTTGTTAGCGCTCGTTTTCGTCGTGCGCCGGCGGCGACACACGGCCGGGGACCGTGGCAACTAGTCAGGGAGTGGCAAGGGATTTTGGCAACACCTGAGCTCAGCGGAGCGACCTCAGCGGAAGCGCAAACCGTGCCAGGCTCGCGCATTTCGGGTCGCATTGCGCGCAAGAAGATGACGACACCGGCTGCTGCGGCCCAAATCGCCGGACGCCCGGCGATGCCCGCGAGTCTGCCCCCGAAGGAGTCCACTCGATCGGCAAGCATGAGGAGCAACCACCGTCTTGCCCGGTAATCCGGTATCTCATACGCGGCACGTCGCATCAGGCCGCTGAGCCCGTGCGGTGGCTGCCCGGTGCCGAACGTTGCCGTGAGCTCTGCGCGCTGCGGGTCCTTCACGACGTCCGCGCGCGGCGATTGCCTCTCTGGCTCGACCCAGTGGGCGTTGCCCATCGGCTCCGGTGCGCGCTCGGCCGGTACTCCGGGTCGCCGCTGCGGGTCGGCATCGACGCCATTCCAGGATGTTGTGTCTATGAGGTTCATGGCATGTCCTTCACGCGGCTCGCGCTTGGGGGGGTATGAGGACGCATTTGACGCAACCGTCCTCCTTTTTCTCGAAAATGCGGTACGCCTCAGCGGCCTCTTCGAGGGGAAAACGGTGTGAGATGACTGCCCGGGCGTCGATGCGGCCCTGTCGGATGTGCTCCAGCAAATGCGGCATGTACCGCTTCACGTTGCATTGCCCCATCCGGAGAGTGAGTCCCTTGTTCATCGCGGTGCCGATGTTGACCACGTTGTACGGTGGGCCGTAGACCCCGATGAGGACGACGTGTCCGCAGCGGCGGGTGGCTTCGATTGCCCAGCCGATAGCAGTGGGCGCGCCTGACTCAAGCTTCATCGCGCCAAGCAGGGACTGCGTGAGGCTCCCAGCCGCTTCGCAACCGACGGCGTCGATGCACACGTCCGCGCCGCGACCGTCCGTCATGCGGCGAATGGTACCTACGACGTCTTTGGTTTCGCCGAAATCGATAGTCTCGATCCCACGGGTGAATTGCTTCGCGAACTCGAGGCGATAAGCCAGGTGGTCTACGGCGATTACGCGGCCAGCCCCCATAAGCGTCGCCGCCTTCTGAGTGAAAATGCCGACAGGACCGCAGCCGAAGACGACCACGGTCTCGCCCGGCTTGATGCTCCCCATTTCGGCGGCTTGGTAGCCCGTGGGCAGGATGTCGCTCAAGAACAGGACGTCTTCTTCCGACATGTCCGAAGGGATCTTCATCGGGCCCACGTCGCCGAAGGGGACACGCACGAGCTCCGCCTGCCCCCCCTCGTAGCCGCCCGTCGTATGGGAGTAACCGAAGCAACCTCCCGTCAAGGAGGAGCACGGGTTCGTGTTCTCACACGCGCTGCTAAAGCCGCGCTGACAAAAGAAGCAAGTGCCGCACGCGATATTGAACGGGACGACCACGCGATCGCCGCGCTGGAGAGACGCGACGCTGGGCCCCACCTCCTCCACGACTCCCGCGAACTCGTGACCAAACGTGCAACCGACGCGGGTGTCCGGCACCAGCCCGTGGAAGAGGTGAAGGTCCGAACCACAAATGGCCGTCCGGGTGACTTTGAGGATGACGTCGTTTGGGTGCTCGATGGCAGGTTCAGGCTTGTTCTCAACGCGGACACGGCCTTTGCCGCGATAGGTGAGGGCCAGCATGGTCTCTTTCGCCCGGCAGGGGCCCAATGCAACCTGCGCACCGCGACGCCGCGCACCGTGGATCTCGCGCGTCAGCCGTTTAACCGGTTCGGGGTGTGTCGGCGCGTGGCGTTCCGCCGCGTCGTGGCGTGCGGGGGCATCCGCAACAACAAGGGGGAGGCGGGCAGGACGGGGTAAGAGTCAACGAACCGCAACCCCAGCGTGTAATGCTTGAGCGCGTCTTCCGCGTCTGCGCGTCACGAGGACGGACGCGCCGATGATCGCCGCCAACATGAAGAATCACACGCCACAGTGCTCCAATGATTCGAGCCCGGAGACGATGACCACCCCCAACGTGGCGCCGGCCAAGTCGACCGATCCCGTCTGCGGGATGACGGTGAGTTGTGCGACTACGAACTGGTCGGCGGAGCATGCCGGTTCGACGTACTTTTTCTGCAACCCGAGATGCCGCGAGAAGTTTCGGGCGGACCCCGCGCGATACGCCGGCGGGTCGACGGAGTCGGCTCACCAGGCGAGCTTGGCTGCGGCCGGCGCCTCCACGATCGCGAGGGCCGCGTCCGCTGTGCCCCCCCAAGCCGCTGACTACGTCTGCCCAATGGACCCCGAGGTTCACGAAGGCCGCCCCGGCCCCTGCCCGAAATGCGGAATGGCCCTCGAGCCGGCGCTGAAGACGGGGGTACGGTCGAGGACTGAGTACGTCTGCCCGATGCATCCGGAGATCGTCCGGGATGCGCCGGGGTCGTGCCCGATTTGCGGAATGGCGCTGGAGCGGCGCGTCGTCTCGCAGGAGGACGAGGAGTCGCCCGAGCTTGCGGACACGCAAAGGCGTTTTTGGATCAGCGCCCTCTTCACGCTCCCTGTCCTCTTGCTGGGAATGGCCGAGACGATCCCTGGCGATCCTGTCGGATCCCTCCTTCCACGCGGGTGGCGAAACCCGGTCGAGCTCGTGCTCTCCGCTCCCGTCGTCGTGTGGGGCGGCTGGCCGTTTTTTCAGCGTGCGTGGACTTCGCTCAGGCGCCGAAGCCTCAACATGTTCACGCTCATTGGCCTGGGGAGCGGGGCGGCGTTCGTGTACAGCGTCGTCGCGACCCTGTCGCCTGCCCTGTTCCCGGCGGCGTTTCGCGATGACCACGGCGAGGTCGGCGCCTACTTCGAGGCGGCGTCCGTCATCGTCACGCTCGTCCTATTAGGTCAAGCGCTCGAGCTCCGCGCACGGAGGCAGACCAACGGAGCTGTGCGGGCGCTCCTCCGCCTTGCCCCGAAGACGGCGCGGCGCGTGTCCGCTGGCGGTGAAGAGGAGGTGAACGTCGACGAGCTTCGCGTCGGAGACCGCATTCGTGTGCGCGCTGGCGAACGCGTGCCCATCGACGGCACCATCCTCGAGGGGAACTCGTCGTCCGACGAATCGATGATCACCGGCGAGTCGATGCCGGTCGAGAAGACGGCGGGCGATCGCGTCACGGTCGCCACCCTCAACGGCAAGGGACCCCTCCTCGTAGAGGTCGATCGCACCAGCGAAGGCACGCTGCTTGCGCAGATCGTCAGAATGGTCGCCTCGGCGCAGAGGAGCAAGGCGCCGATTCAAAAGCTCGCCGACCGGGTCTCGGCGGTGTTCGTCCCGCTGGTCATCGGCGTCTCGGTGCTCACGGGCACCCTCTGGATGGTCTTCGGTCCCGAGCCTCGCTTCGCGCACGCGATCGTCCGCGCCGTGGCAGTGCTGATCATCGCGTGCCCCTGCGCGCTTGGTCTGGCCACCCCGATGTCCATCATGGTGGGCACGGGCCGTGGCGCGGCCACCGGGGTGCTCATCAAGAACGCGGAGGCGCTCGATCGCATGGAAAAGGTCGACACGATCGTGGTTGACAAGACCGGTACGCTCACAGAGGGCAGGCCCGAGGTCGTGACAGTCGAGATCATAAGCGCGATCCCTCGCGACGAGCTGCTGGCCATCGCCGCCGCGCTGGAGCTCCGCAGTGAGCACCCGCTCGGCGGTGCCATCGTGAAGGCCGCCCCGCCCGAAGTGGCGGCGAGGCAGGTCACTGCGGTGGAGACGATCAGCGGCGAGGGCGTGGTGGGTACGGTCGACGGCAAGAGGGTCGCGATCGGCAACGCCAAGCTGGTGGCGCGGCAGGGCATTGAGTTGCCTCCGAGCGAAGACGGCACAGTGGATCGGCTTCGCGGCGAAGGGCAGACGGTCGTCTATGTGGTCATCGACGGTGAGCTGGCCGGTTTCGTCGGCATTGCCGACCCCATCAAGCCCGGCTCCGCGGAGGCGATACAGGCGCTCCGCGCGGCGGGGCTCCGGGTCCTTATGCTTACCGGCGACAACGCCATCACGGCGAACGTCGTGGCGCGCAAGATCGGGATAGACGAAGTGCGATCGGACGTCCTGCCCACGGAGAAGATCCAGGTCGTCGAGCGCCTCCAGGCCGAGGGTCGCTGCGTCGCGATGGCCGGCGACGGGATCAACGACGCGCCCGCCCTCGCGCGGGCCGATGTCGGCATCGCCATGGGCGCAGGCGCGGACGTCGCCATCGAATCGGCTGGCATCACCCTCGTGAAAGGCGACCTCCGCGGGGTCGTGCGCGCGCGTCGTCTGAGTGCGCTCACGATGCGGAACATTCGGCAGAACCTCGCACTATCGTTCGTCTACAACCTGCTTGGCGTCCCAGTAGCCGCTGGGCTCCTCTATCCGATCTTCGGCATCGTCCTCAGTCCGATGATTGCCGCCGGGGCGATGAGCTTCAGCTCGATCTCGGTGATATTCAACGCCCTTCGCCTACGGGGCGCGAACCTGGACGTCGGCTTGCCCAGGGCGGGGTAGGGAGCCGACCGCGCAGACCGCCTGACGACGGTTCGGTCGCGTCAGTCGCTGATGGCGCACACGAGCAACACGACCATGACGAGGCCAACGACGGTGACCGTGACTCCGAACACGTAGACGACCCGCGCGTCCGCGGTGTGGGCTCCGGCCGGGTGGGCGCCGCCCTCGTGGCGCGAGGCAAACCGAGTTTGGCGCTCTCGTACTGCTTTAGGTATTTGTACTTCGTGGTTCCAAAGAGGGTGAGGGCGTTGCTGAACGTGCCCCACTCCTGGACGCCGTTGGCGACGCGGCTCGCCCACTCGCCCGCATGCGAAGGGTCCGCGTAGAGGACGGTGTTCGAGAGGGTGAACGGGTTGGCCTGCGTTCCCACGACGCCCACGCTGTTGTAGTACGTTCCCGGCTCCGAATACGGGACGGGGTCGATCTGGATCGTGGAAGAGCAGGCGAAGCCCGGGTTGTTCCAGCAGTTCACGTAGGGATAGCTGTAGAACGCCTGCGTGTGGCCGTTGATTGAGACGACGAGGTATGGATTGGCTCCGTTCGGCCCGTTGAAGGGGGTCTTCGTGTCGACGTGGCGCTTGCCGGTGAACTGCGGCGGCCGCGACCTGCCCCACATGCCGGTATCATCGAACTCGAGGGGCGCGAACTGCCAGCTCTTGTCCACCGTCTCGGTGATGGTCACGATCTCGGTTCCGCACCGGGCCGCGCTGGTGACGGTCGCGTAGTGGCTGTTGTCCGAGCTCGAAGAGTCCGTGATGTGGGTCGTCTTCGAATGCCTGAACGAGAACCCGTTTCCCGGGGGAGCGGTTGCTTGAGAGAAAAAGCCGGCAAGGGCCGATCAAGCGCGGAATCGGCTCGAACTGAGTGCGCGCTCTCGAGGTTCGTCGTCGTATGTCCACCTTTCGGCCAGTGCGGCACGGACCACAGGCGGCGCGGAGGACGACAAGGGTCGTGGACGCCCAGGCCGCGAGCTCGCGTTCCGCGGTCTCGGCGCGCACGCGTCGGCGCGGCGATCAGTTGGTCGGTGAAGTCTCCGGAGCCGTGGCATCCGCCTCCGGGACGCTTGGGATCGGGGCTTCGTCGACGCGCTGATCGTGGGGTGTCGTGCGCTGCTTCGCTTGCCATCGTTTGATGGCGCCACTCAAGATCTGCCCGATCAGCGTGCGGTAATCGAGCTTGGCGCCGTTGGCGATCAGGCAGAGGTCACTGTAGTCCGGGGTCAGTCCGGGGAGCGGGTTGATCTCGATGACGAACACACGCCCTTCATCGGTCAAGCGGAGGTCGATTCGCGCGACGTCGCGGCAACCGAGGGTCATGTAAGTCGTTCTGCAGACGCGCTCGATGGCTCGTAACTCGTCCTTGGTCAACTTGGCGGGGCACTCGTAGCGGACATGGCGCCGCCACTCCTGCTTGCACTGGTAGTCGTAGACCGGCCGCTCCGACTGGGTGAGAAAGACAACCTCCATCGGAGGCAGCACGCGCGGGCGGCGCTCGCCGAGCAGTCCGACGGTGAACTCTCGCCCCGCGATGTATTCCTCGACGAGCGCGGGCTGGCCATAACGCTCGATG
>JALYHV010000275.1 GCA_030776205.1 Myxococcota bacterium
CTACGCGTCTGGGCCGGCGTGATCGACGCCGATCTCGACGAGCTACGCGTCTGGGCCGGCGTGATCGACGCCGATCTCGACGAGCCACGCGTCTCGGCCGGCGCGATCGACGCCGATCTCGAAGAGATGCGCGTCTGAAGGGCGCCGCGTTCTCTTTACGAATCCTCGCCGGCGCGTGAAGTTGCCGCGCGGGTCCGCCTTCGCGGCGCTCATGACTGCTGCCACGAACCTGGTCGGTGCTTGACGCTCGGCGAGCATGGGGCCTAGACGCGCTACGGTGCCACGCGTGCCCGCCTGCCGCTCTCCCGCCATCACCGAGGCGGCCGAGGTGTACGGCGGCAGGGCGATCTCGCGGATCGTGCGCAGCTTGCCTGCCCTGGAGCGCGCGTACTCGCTCGTCCGCTTCTCGATCCTGCGACCCAAGCTCCTCAGCGTGATGGACCTGCTCCTCACGGACGAGGGCCGTATCCTGGACGTCGGCTGCGGATTCGGTCTCTTTGCCGCGTATTTCGGACAGACGCACCCGCGCCGGCGAATCGTGGGCATCGACCCCGACGCGCGCCGTGTCCAGATTGCACGCGACGTGTCGGCGCGCCTCGGTCTGCGCGATCACACGTTCGCCGTGGGGGACGTGAGGGACACGCCGGCGTCGGGACCCTTCGATGCGGCGTACGTGCTCGACGTGATGCACCACCTCCCGCGCGCCGATCAGCAACCGGTTCTCGCCACGTTGAGGGACCTCCTCGCGCCGGGCGGCATGCTGCTCATCAAGGACATCACGACCGAGTCCCGCTTCGGCCTTCATTTCACGCGGGCGCTCGACCGAGCCATGGTCGGGCCGCGAGAGCCTCTCAGCTACCGCCACCACCAGGAGTGGGGGGAGATGCTACGCGAGCTCGGGTTTCGCGTCAGGATGGTCCGCGTGCCCGACGTGCTGCCCTACCCACACGTGGTGATAGCGGCAACGAAGGCGTGAGTCGGCGGCGGCAAGACGCCGGGGGTCTACAAGCGCCCGCGCAGCGCCTCGAGGCGGAGCTTCCACACCATGCCCATCGCCTCGGCGAAGATCGTGCGACTCATCTTGGAGTGCCCCGCCCGCCGGTCGACGAAGACGATCGGGACCTCTTTGACGCGCATTCCCTTTCGCACGAGGCGAAAGGTCATCTCGATCTGGAACGAGTAGCCGTTCGAGCGGATGCTCGCGAGATCGATGGACTCCAGCGCGCGGCGCGAAAACGCCTTGAACCCGCTCGTCAGGTCCATGATGGGCAACCCCAGGATGGTGCGCGAATAGAGGCTGCCACCCTTTGAAATGAAGTGGCGAGTGGGGCCCCACCCTTCGACGCCACCACCCGGAATGTTGCGCGAGCCGATCACCGCGTCGAACCCGTCGTCGAGGGCGCGCACGAAGGCCGGCAAGTAACGCACGTCGTGCGAGAGGTCCGCGTCCATCTCGAAGAATCGCTCGTAGCCTTCGCGGAGCCCGGTGGTGAACGCCTCGATGTAGGCCGTGCCCAGGCCGCGCTTCGCCGGGCGGTGGACGACGCGCACCTGGCTGTCTGCGGCGGCGAGCGCATCGGCGACTTTGCCCGTCCCGTCGGGTGAATTGTCGTCGACGACAACCAGGTCCGCTGTGGGGAGCGTCGCGCGAACGGCTTCGACGAAGCGCGGTAGGTTTTCCTTTTCGTTGTACGTCGGGGTGACGATGAGCGTGCGCGGCATTGGCGGAGAGGCGCGAACCTAGCGCGGAAACGCTCTTGCGGGCAAAGCGTTCCGGCCCGTTTGCGGCCGCTCGTCGCCGGACGTCGCCGCTGACCGCGCGGCGCGCCGCCCTGATAGGATGGGGAGCGATGGCCCCTAAGCCGGACCCTGCCCACGACCTCCACGTCCGCGCGGCGGGCACGGAGGCGGCCCTCGCGCGCGAGATGCGCGTGAGCAAGGCGCTGCGCGAGGTGGGCGTGGCGCTCGGGACGACGCTGGACCTCGATAGGCTGCTCGAGCTGATTCTGTCCAAGATCACCGAGGCGGTGGAGGCCGATCGCGCAACCCTCTACCTTCTGGACGAGGCGAAAGACGAGCTCGTCTCTCGAATTGCGCAGGAGCAGGACGTCCGGTCCATTCGCCTCCGCGTCGGCCACGGCATCGCCGGTCACATCGCGCGCACGGGCAAGCCGCTCCACGTGCGCGACGCGTACAAGGACGCTCGGTTCAGCCCCGAGTGGGACATGCTGACGGGCTACCGCACGCGCTCCATTCTCGGCGCGCCGATGAAGAATCACCTCGGCAAGACCATCGGCGTCGTGCAGGTGCTGAACAAGAAGAACGGCGAGTTCACCGACGACGACGCGGAGATCTTGGCCGCGCTCGCCACGCAAGCCGCGGTGAGCATCGACAACTCTCGCCTCTTCATGTCCGTCACGCAGAAGAACATCCAGCTCGTCGACACCAAGGAGCAGCTCGAGCACCGCGTCCGTGATCTCAAGCTGCTCTTCGACCTCGAGCACGCGATGGGACGGGCCACGTCCCTCGATGAAATGTTCATGGCGGTGCTCGGGGAGGCGATGCGCGCGTGCGAAGCGAAGATGGGGGCCGTCGCTCTTCGCGACCCGGAAGCCGGCAGGGGCACCTTGTACATCATCGACGAGCGCGCAAAGAAGATGAAGCGCGTGCCGTATCCGGAGGACGCGGGGCTGATCGGTTGGGCCATTCGCAGGCAGGAGGTGCTGGTCACGACCGACGCGCGCAAGGACCCGCGCCGCGATCGCGCGCTCGACGAGCGAATCGGTGGCGCGGTGGCCAAGACGGCGCTGGTCGTCCCGCTCGAAGGCGAGCAGGAAGCGCCGATCGGCGCGGTGGCGATCTACAACAAGCGCGCTGGCAGGCCGTTCAACGACGAGGACCGCGAGCTCCTGGCGCTCATCGCCGCCAACGCCTCCACCGCCATTCGCCTCCAGCTCTCGCGTGAGGCCCGAGAGCGCGAGGAGCGCCTCACGACCATCGGCCGGCTGCTCTCCAGCGTCATCCACGATCTGAAGACCCCGCTCACCGTCATCAGCGGGTACGTGCAGTTGATGCAAGCGGCCAAGGAGCGCGAGCAGCGCGAGAGCTACGCCGAGCTCGTGTTGCGCCAGTTCGACCTCATCGGCGCGATGCAACGCGAGGTGCTCGAGTTCGCGCGCGGCGAGAAGAGCGTGCTCGTTCGAAAGGTGTACGTCCAGAAGTTCTTCGATGACGTGCGCGAGCAGCTGGAAGCCGACTTCGCGCGTCGCGGCATCGAGCTCGTGGTCCTCGTGCAGGAGCGCGGTACCGCACGCTTCGATGAAGGAAAGGTCCTCCGCCTCGTGCACAACATCGCTCGCAACGCGGCGGAGGCAATAGGCACGAAGGGCGGCAAGTTCGTCATCAAGGTGACGCGCGACAAGACCGACGGTGCCCTCGTCGTGACGTTCTCCGACACGGGCCCTGGCATTCCGCGTGAAATCGAGCATCGCCTGTTTCAGTCGTTCGTCACGAGCGGCAAGAAGGGCGGGACGGGGCTGGGGCTCGCCATCGTCAAGAAGATTGCCGAAGAGCATGGGGGCACGATCACGGCGCACACGTCGAGCCGGGGCGCCGTCTTCAAGCTGCGCCTGCCGCAGCCCCGGCCGTCATGACGCCGGCCATCCTGGCGCCCGCCGCAGTGACGCGGAGGCGTGTGGCCGCCCTGGTG
>JALYHV010000276.1 GCA_030776205.1 Myxococcota bacterium
TGCTCATCACCGGTGAATCGGGCACAGGCAAAGAGCTCGTCGCTCGCGCCATTCACCAGCAAAGTCCCCGCGCCAAGAAGCCCTTCATGGCCGTCAACTGTGGCGCCATTCCCAAAGAGCTCGTCGAGTCGGAGCTCTTCGGCCACGTGCGGGGGGCGTTCACTGGTGCGCAGACCTCACGGGCGGGGTTGTTCGAGACCGCCGATGGGGGAACCATTTTGCTCGACGAGGTCGGCGACCTGCCGCTGGCCGCTCAGGTCAAGCTTCTGCGCGTGCTGCAGGAAGGTGAGATCAAACGCGTTGGCGCGGACGAGCATCGCACCATCGACGTGCGCGTCCTGGCGGCGACGAACCTGGACCTCATCAGCCGCATCCAGGCCGGCGAGTTTCGACGCGATCTGTACTACCGTCTTAACGTCATCGCCATCGAGCTGCCCGCGCTTCGCGAGCGTGGCGACGACGCGCTCCTCCTCGCCAATCACTATTTGCAAAAATTCGCGCGCAGCATGCAACGGGCCCAGAAACGCCTCGCCCCGGACGCGGTGCGCGCGTTGCGCGACTACGACTGGCCGGGGAACGTCCGCGAGCTCGAGCACGCGATCGAGCGTGCGATGGTGCTCTCACAGAAGGACGTCATCGTGGCGTCTGACTGGCCGTTCGTGCGCAACGCAGGGCACCCCGCTTCGCTGCGAGAATCGTCGACGATGCGCGCGCTCGTGCCCGAACGCTCGCGGGCGGGCGTCGCCGAGGGGACGCGTGAAGACGTCGTGCACGCGACGCAAGCCGCGCTCCTCGAGGTCTCGGAAATGCCGTACGCCGACGCAAAACGGCGGATCATGGCTCTGTTCGACGAGACGTACACCGGCGAGCTGCTGCGTAGAAGCGGCGGGAACATGTCGGAGGCGGCGCGACGCGCGGGGCTCGATCGGTCCAATTTCAGACGGCTGCTCAAGCGACAGAAAGACTACGAGTGAGGGCGATGGCGCCTCGCGGATGATGGGGAGCTTGGGGCGACGCTTTGCCCGAGGGAGGACGGCTGTCTTTGGCGGGCTGCGCCGCTGGGCTATAAGGTCGCATCGTTGCCATGCCTCCGAAGTGGGTCCCGCCGCTGCTCGCCCTGACGGGGTTTGCCCCGTGGCTGTCGCCGGCGCGCGCCGCAGGTCATATCGCTCCGCAGGCCCCGCCGAACGCCGCTTCCAGCTCCGCACCGTCCAACGGGACGGGTTCGCTCGACGAAGACGACGCCTTTCGGGAGTACACGCCGAGTGCGCCGGTGACGATCCGGCCACATCAGTACTCGCTCCTGGAGTGCCTCGATCTCGCTGACCGCAATTTCCCGAACTTATGGGCAGCCCGCGCACGCCTCGCGTACACGCACGCCCAGCTCGAAGAGGCTCGGTGGACCCCCTGGTTTCAGTGGACCGCCCAGTCCAACTTCGGCGTGGCGCCCCCCGGGCTCGGCACCGTGCTGTACCCGCAGAGCACTCTCGGCACGCGCAACATCAGCACCCTCGGCGGGCTGCAGCCGTTCTTCGGCTTCGGCATCAGCGGGACCGTGCCGCTCTACACGTTCGGGAAAATATCGAGCGCGATGCAGGCCGCCGAAGCGAACGTTCGCGTGTCCGAGTGGGATATGGAGAAGTGGCGCCAGGCCATGCGCATGGACGTTCGCCGCGCGTTCTATGGCCTGGAGCTAGCGCGCGACGCTCGTTACGTCGTCGACGAGGCGCTGCAACGACTCGACAAGGCCATCCAAGGAGTTCGGGAGCGCATCACCAAGGGCGACGCCAACCTTGGCGACGTAGATCGGCTTCGCCTCGAGACATACCGCCAGGAGATCGCGGCGCAGGCGCTGCAGGCCCCCAAGGGAGAAGCCTACGGCATCGCGGCCCTTCGGCTGATGACTGGCGTCGCGACGAATTTCGATGTCGTCGACGAGCCGCTGAAGCGCCCCGATCGTCCGCTGGCGGGCGTCGTGCAGTACCTCGAAGCCGCGCGTCTTTTGCGGCCCGATGTCAACATGGCGCGCGCCGGGGTCGTCGCTCGGCACAAGCTCGTCGACTACAACCGCGCCCGCCTTCTACCGGACTTTGGTCTCGCCCTTGGGGCGGACTTTCTCTCCACGCCCGGCGCGACCCAGCAGCTCAACTTGTTCGCAAGCGACCCGTTCAATCATTTCTTCTACTATTTCGCCTTCGGGGCGCGGTGGAACCTGGATCTCCTGCCGCAGGCCGCGCGCGTGCAGCAGGCGGAGTCCCAGCTCGAGGAGACTCGCGCGCTCGAGCGGCTCGCCCTCGGGAACGCGATGTACGAGGTGGAGAAGGCCTACGCCGATGCGGTCGAAGCGAAGGGGCGAGAGGAGGCTTGGGATGACGCCGAACACAAGACCAAGGAGTGGATCTCGATCACGCAAGACCACATCGAGCTCGGCACCTGGGACGAGCGCACGCTCCTCGAGCCGCTGAAGGCCTACGGGAACGCTCGGGTCCAGCACCTCTATGCGCTGATGGACCTCAACGTGGCGATGAGCAACCTCGCGCTCGCGAGCGGGTGGGACAGCGCCGCCCCGAGTGGGACCTGAGAAGATCCTGAGGGCGAACGTCCCGCGACGGTCACCAGGGACAGGTCGCCAGAGCGAGTACGGCCAGGATGCGTGCTCTGACTACCGCGAATTCTTGGAGGGCCAGGTTCAGCTCCGCCGACCGGTGCGCCTCCGATGCCGTCACTAGCTCGAGGCTCGTCCCCTGTCCGGCCATGTACGCGCGCTGGGTCATCTGATCGTTGGTGGCCGCAAGGTCGCGTTGCTCGCGCGCGACCTTGTCGGAGAGCTCGGCGACGACGAGCTGACGCTGCGCCTGCTGCACCTGGATGAGCGCTTGACGCCGCAGCGACTCCAGCTGTTGCGCGGCGATGTCTTCGGCGGCGCGCGCGTTTCGGAGTTGCCCGTACCGCGCGCCGCCGTCCCAGATCGGGACCTGCAGCACGGCTTGCACGTTCCATGTGGGATTCGGATAACCGCCGGAAGTCGTGGTGCTCGCCGCGAGCGTGCTCGCCGTCCCGAGGGTGGGCAGAAACTGAAGGTATACGTTTCGCAGGCCCCGCTTAGCCACCTCCAAGCGCACGTGCGCGGCTGCCACGTCGGATCGCTGGTCGATGTCTGGCACCACACGGCACGTGCCCAGCGCGCTCTGGGCAATGCCGTCGATGTTCACGTCCGGGGCGACGCCTGTCTCTTCGGGGATACCTAGAGCCAGGCCGAGCGACTCGCGCGCTTCCCGCAGGGTCTCGTCGCCGCGCACCAAGGTTGCCCGTGCGTTGGCCGCGTTTTGCTGCGCCCGGACGACGTCCAGCCCGTTGGCGGCGCCGAGCGCCTGTTTGCGCGTCGAGATAGCGAGTTGCTCGAGGGCCACCTGAAGCCCGACCCGGTTGATCTCGGCTTCGCGCTCGGCAGTCACGACCGAGACGATCTGATTCGCGACGCTCAGCGCGAGTGTGCGCTTCTGGTCCTCCACCGATAAGTTGGCTGCGTCCTCGCTCAGCTCGTCGATGCTGATCTGATCGAACGCCGGCGCATTGATGAGTGCCTGCTGGAGCACGACGGTTCCGCTGAGCGCATCGGGCACGGGGACGCGAGTGCTCGTCGCTGTGGCACCGTTCGCCTGGATCACCACCGCGCCCGACGGGACGCTCGTCGTCAAAATGTTGTGCGTGTAGGTGCTGGCCCCGTTGATCGACGGGAGATAGGCGGCCAGCGCGATCCGGGTCTGCGCTTCGGCCTGCAGCGCCTGATCGACGGCAATGCGGAGGTCCGTCGAGCGCGCGCGCAAGTAGGCGATCGCCTCGTTCCACGAGGCGATCAGCCGCGGCGCGGGGGGCACCGGCGTAAGCAATGGATCCTCGACGTGCGGGGCCGACGGGAGCGCCTGGTCCGTGCCGAGGGGGGCAGGGGAACGCGGCGGCGCCTGCGCGAGGACCGGCACCGGCATGAGCAGCGGAAGTACGAACGAGAGCAGGGCCTTGCGCATCCCGAACTGGCTTTAGCCCAGGTCGCCGCTGGTGGCACTCGCGCCATGCCGCCTTTCGCGCGCGCCGACGGTCGCTCGAGTCCTCATCGCCGGCGAACGGTCGCGTACCGCGCGTCGCCCGGCGTCAGATCGAGGCGGGTACGCAACTCGCCGAACCGACCGCGTAGACTCGCGACCCGAACCCTGAAACATGCAGCCACATCGGCCTGCGTCAGCGGGATGTGATCCACATACACGATCGCGTAAGCGACGGCGGCGGCGACCGCGTGCACGGCGGAACGAGGAGCGGAGACACCGGTGCGCCCGCCGACTGGCCCGGAGAAGTACGTGAGGACGTCCCGCGCGAGCGCCTTGGCTCGCGTGCGCTGTCTGGCATCGAGCGGTAGCCTGACGAGCCCACGCGTGAGAACGGCGTCGAGCTCCGTCTGGAGCGGCTGTCGAAACGATGGACCGCCGCGGGCCGCGTCGTCTTCGGGTTCGCTGCGTCCGTCTCCCCCAACGTAACGCGCCTGTTCGCGAGCGCCCTCGCGCGGCTTGCTCCGCGAACGCGAGACGCGGAGCGCGTTCGGTTGCGGCGAGCGCGTTTCGAGATCAGCGGCGTCGCGCATCGTGATCGCCCGGACCGGGGCCGGCCGTGGGAGAGGGTGGTCCTTTTCGGGCGGTGCTCCCTGCTCGAGCCACCGCAGGAGCGCGGCGTGCTCGCGCGACGGCGTCCGCTTCGTGGCGCGCGTGAGCACCCTGCGGGCTTCGGCCAGTTTCCCGTCGCGCGCCAGCGCATGAGCGTAGCTGGCTGCGACCTCGGCGCTCGCCGGCGCGCTCTCGTACGCCCGCTTCAGCCACCCTATCGACTCGGGGGCGCGATCAAGCGCGACGTCCAGCAAATGGCCCAGGTTGTGGGCATACCACGGGTTATTGGGTGAGCTCGCGAGCGCGCGATGATAGGCGCTCACCGCGAACTTGAAATGTCCCAAGAACGTCTGGCAGAGCGCCAGAGTTGCCCACCCGCGATCGTCTTCGACGCGTTGCGCTACCACCCGACGCGCGTGAAGGGCCGCTCGCCAGGGGTCCCTCTCCACCAGAAGCTCTGCGAGGTGCAGGTTGGCAAACACGGCGTCTTCCGATCCGTCGTCCGCGAGCCGCGCCAGGCGGTGCAACATCGGCAGCAGGTTGCTCGGATCCACGGTGCGCGCGAGCGTCCACTCGATGTGGCGACGCAGCTCCTCCGCTTGTTGCCGACGCGCGTCCATGACTCTTGTCACGGTGTAGCGTCGCGGAATGGCATGCGCAACGCGCAAAAACCTTGGTCCCCGGCCCAGCCGCCCCTTGCATTCCTGCCCGGTTTCGTCCCGCGGATCGCGCGTGTTTGGAGCCGCCCCGGCGCCGGCACATGCCGTCCGCGCGGCGACCCGGTCGTCATGACGTCGCCATGTGTTCGGGCGATCAGCGGAACGCAACGATCTTGTGTTGGACGAGCTCCTGCAGAATTCGAAGAGCGTCGAGGCGAGGCATCCCGCACACGTCCAAAATCATCTCGACGGTCGACGAGCCGTCGATGAGCGACAACACGAACCCGGCGCGATGGTCCATGGACAGCCATCGCATCTGGGCGCGGGGCACCGTCACGAGCGCGACGCGATCGAACGGGCCGAGCCGCGCCGTGTACATCTTCTCGAGCACGGAGCGGCAGCTCTCGGCGCACGCCGCAGCGTCGGCGTTCCCCGGCTCTTCGGCCACCAGCAAATCGGCTATCTCTAGCGCGCCGGTGTAGTCGCCGAGCGACAAGCGCTGGCGCATCTCCGCCGAGGCGTCCTCGATTGGACGCCCGCTGATCTCGGGCGACGATCTGCCGCCGATGCCTGCCGGGCCGCGGCGGGTTTCGAGGAGAGTCCCCTCCGCCGAGCCGTTATACGGCAGCACCGTCGCCGGGAAGTTCGGTTGGCTCGGCGCATGCTCGTTCGCGATCGACAACAGACTGCGGCCGACCGGCTCGGAGGCCGCAGAGCGCGGCGGCGGGCGCTGTGTCGCGGCGGTCTCTGCGGCGGACCTCCCGGCTTCGTCCGACGCGCGGGCGAACGCTTCTACGTCGAAGGGGGGGTTCACCGTTGGACGGTCGTTCTCGCTCGACTCGTCGCTCACACCCACGGGTTTCGGCGGTCTCCCGCTCTTCTTGCCGCGTTGCTTGGTCACTGGTGTCTCAGCGAGGATGTCTCAATCTCAATGAGTCTTCGCCACGACACCCTTGAACATCCGGTGTGTCCGCGAGAGGCCTTCGATCTCTGCCTTGATGGCGGGGACGTCGCGCTTCGCGATGGCCGCTCGTGTCTTGGTCACGATTCCGCGCGCCTTCTCAATCGCGTCGCGCCCAAAATCGCTCGTGGCGACGATCTGCTCCACCTGTGGGAATAGCCGTTCGATTTCACCAATGACGCGCTCGGCCTCCTGCTTGGCCGCCTCGAGCTCCTCCGTCGAGCGTCGCTCGACCATGTAATCCTTGGCACCCTCCATCATGTCCGTGATCTCGTCGCGCGTCAGCCCGCTGGAAGCCGTCACATCGATTGACTGCTCCTTGCCGGTTTCGAGGTCCTTCGCGTGAACGCTGACGATGCCGTCCGCGTTGATTTCGAACGTCACCTCGATTTCGACCGTGCCCTTGGGCGCGCGCCTCAGGCCCGTCAAGATGAACTCACCGAGGAGCTCGTTCTCCTCCGCGCGCTCGCTCTCGCCCTGCATGACCACGATCTTCACCGCGGTCTGGTTCTCGCGACTGGTCGTGAAAATCTTTGTGCGGTGCGTGGGAACGGTGGTGTTCTGCGGGATGAGCTCTTCGAAGTAGCCACCCTGCGTCATGATGCCGAGGGCGTGCGGCGTGACGTCGAGGAGCACCATGTCGTGTTTGTCGTCGATGAGAGCGGACCCCTGGATGCCGGCGCCGAGCGCGACGCTCTCGTCCGGATGGACGCCCTTGCACGGCTCGCGCTCGAAGAACTCGGCGACTGCCTGCTGGATCTTCGGCATGCGTGTCATGCCGCCGACCAGAATCACCTCCTCGATGTCCTCCTTCTCAAGTCGGGCGTCGGCGAGTGTCTGGCGGCAGATGTCTACCGTGCGCTCGATGAGATCCGCCGAGAGGTCCTCCAGCGTCGCGCGGTCGATCGTGCGTTGCAGATGCAGCGCCTCGTTCCGGCCGCTGGAGATGATGAACGGAAGGTTTACCTCGGTCTCACGGACGCTCGACAGCTCGCACTTGGCTTTCTCCGCCGCGTCCTTGAGCCGCTGCAGCGCCATGCGGTCCTGGCGCAGGTCGATGGCGTGCTCCTGCTTGAAGCCGTGCACCAGCCAGTCGATGATTCGCGCGTCGACGTCCTCGCCGCCGAGGAAGGTATCGCCCGCCGTTGCGATCACCTTGAACACGCCGCTCGATCCGATCTCCAGGATGGAGATGTCGAAGGTGCCGCCGCCGAAGTCGTACACGGCAATGGTTTTCTCGACGTTCTTGCCGAAGCCGTAAGAGAGCGCCGCCGCCGTCGGCTCGTTGATGATGCGAATGACATCGAGGCCTGCGATTTCGCCGGCGTCCTTGGTGGCCTGGCGCTGGTTGTCGTTGAAGTAAGCGGGCACGGTTATGACCGATTTGCTCACTGGCTCACCGAGATAATCTTCGGCGATGACTTTCATTTCTTGGAGCACCATCGCGCTGATCTCGGAGACGCTGTATTCCTTGTCCCGAAGGAGGATTCGAACGTCGTTGTGCGGTCCTTGCACGATCCGGTAACTCGAGGTCGCCACGGCGTTCTTGACCTGTGCCGAGTTCCACTTGCGGCCGATCAGTCGCTTGGCCGCGTACACGGTGTTTTCGGCGTTGGTGATCGCCTGTCGCTTGCCGATGTGGCCGACGAGGCGCTTTCCCGCCTCAGTCACGGCGACCATCGACGGCGTCGTCTTGTAGCCGCCGCGGTTCGGTATGACCGTGGGCACGCCGTTCTCCACGATCGCGACGCACGAGTTCGTCGTTCCCAGGTCGATGCCGATCACCTTCTCCATCCGCTCGCGTCCTCCTCGATTGGCGACGTGTGCCCTTCGCTGCTCATTTGGCCAATCGGCCGAGCATCGACGTGATGGTATCATCATGCGGCGAAAGCTGGGCTGCGGCTTCGAGCTCGCGACGGGCGTTGAGCGAGAGACCCGCCGCGAGATAGACGTTCGCCAGGGTCACACGGTACCTCGCGTTCTTCGGCTCGAGCTTGCATGCGTGCTGCGCCAGGCGGCTGGCTTCATGTAGGTCTCCATTCGTCTTCAGGATTGCGTGCGCCGCGCGCTCATGTGGGTGGGCGTCGTTCGGTCGCATCTTGCATGCGCGCGTCCACTAGCTCGCCGCTCCGTCCCATTGACCGTTCTTGTCCTCGTAGAGCGCCTGGCGCACGTACGTCTCGCTGAGG
>JALYHV010000277.1 GCA_030776205.1 Myxococcota bacterium
CGCTCTGGTACCTCGGCAAGAGGTGGCTCGCGGATCCTCGCCTCGGTTGTGCTTATTACAACTGGGTCCTATTCGGCATTGGTCTCGGCGTCTTCGCGCGCTTGCTGAGGGGCTTGCTTCCTCCGGAGGCGACGCGCCGTTTTCTGCTGATTCTCTCGGCCGGTTCGATGTTCACGTACCACGTTCAAGCCTATTACGGAGAGGTGTTCACGGCGGTGCTCGTCGGAGCAGGGGTCTTGAGCGTGTGCACCAGGCGAAGCGCCTGGCTCGGATGGACGGCGATTCGTGCGCCAGCACGCATGACTCGTGGACCCGTCTCATGGCGTCGGTGCATCTTGATCGCCTGCTTCGTGCACCCGCTCGCGTGATTCGTGGACCCGTCTCATGGCGGCGGTGCATCTTGATCGCCTGCTTCGTGCGCCAGCACGCATGACTTGTAGACCCGTCTCATGGCGTCGGTGCATCTTGATCGCCTGCTTCGTGCACCCGCTCGCGTGATTCGTGGATCCCTCTCATGGCGTCGAGGCATGTTGATCGCCTGCTTCGTGCGCCTGCTCGCGTGATTCGTGGAACCGTCTGATGGCGTCGATGCACGTTGATCGCCTGCTTCGTGCGCCCTACTCGCGTGATTCGTGGACCCGTCTCATCGCGTCGATGCAGCCATCGGGTCTCGTTCCTCCATGCGTCCTATCGGCAACATGCCCCCCACCCGCGGGATTCGTGCGCGAGCCCGCTTTGATCATGTCCCCATCCCGCGAGATACCTCCATGAAGCGCGCTAGAGACAGGCACCGGCGCGCGAAGCGGGGGCGCCGCTGCCGTCTCGTATCACCACGAGAGCACGAGACCGGCGCGCCCGTACTGCGTCAATGGCACGCGGTCCTCACGAGTCAGGTGCACGAAGCCTGTCGCGTTCGTGCAACGATCACGAGAGAAGCACGAGAGAATGCTGCCCGGCGATGAGGAGATCTTGCCTGACCGACCGGCAAGAATCGCTCGCAAGACCACCGCGCCCCGTGGTCGCCTACGATTGTCGACAGGCGCAAAGGCTCAGACCGGGGACACCGGCGACCCCGACGCTTCGTACACAGGTCCTGGCAGTTCGCTGCCAGTCCCTCCTACTTGGCTGCGACGGCGACGCAGCTTCCCTGTACGCAAAGCAGCGGCGCGCAGCACTGGTCGTTGGACGTGCATCCTGCGTTGCAACTGCCATTGATACAAGCCTGATTGCCGCAGTCCTTGCAGCTCCCGCACATGGGGGGCGGGGGCGCGCACGGGGGCACGTCGAGGACTGCACGGTCGTAATGAATCTCGATGTTCTCTTGGTTCGCGAGGCTGCCGACGATGAGCCCACCGTAAAGAACGAGATGCGAAGAAACGTTGAGCGGTGTCTTGCCCATGTACAAGTTTCCCGCAGTTCGCCCGGCCTCGCCCAAGAGGTCCAGCGGAGCGGTCCCGCCGATGTACGTTCGGCTGAGCGCCGGGTAATTGGGCGATCCGACGATGAACTGCCCGCTCGTCTTGACCGTGCCGGTAATGAATGTATCGAACTCGGCTGTCGGGTCGAGCACGAACGAAACGGTGGCACCCACCACGTCACCCTGAATGAAGAGCGACGTCTGCCCGTGAGCAAAGATGGTGACCGAAGTACCCGGTTGGTTGATGCCCGTCAGGTAGTACCGGCCGCACGGCAAATCGAGGCGGATCGAGGTCGTTGAAGGGGTGGCCAGCGCGTTCGCGTTCAGGCCCAGGAGCGCGTTGTCATTGGACGATGCGTGCGCTGCGACGATCGCGTCAATCGTGCCGCCCAGAAGCGCAGTATCGCTGCAGTCGCAGGGTGGCATTACGCTGACGGGCTGCCGCACCGTCGCCGCGCTGGTAACGGTTCTCGCCACGGTCGCATTAGGCGATGCGTAAAGCGTCTTAGTGACCGCCACTGTCCCTGCGACGTTGCCGCCGACCCAGGCGTTGTCGAGCAGCGTAGTCGGACCGCGCCCATCGAGCCCGTTCGCCACATGGACTTCCTGGCTCACGTTCGTGGCCGAAGCGGTCGTTACGCCGCCCGGACCGGAGCACCAGAGCGCGCCTCGGATGCTGACGGCCCCGCCGCCACCCGTAAAATCCCCATTGACGCCAACCCCGCCGCCCGATTGCAGCGGCGCCGGCGGATACGGCCCCTTGGTACTGTCATAGGCGTCCGTAAAGAGTTGCTGCTGGAGCGCGACGTTTCCGCAGGAGCAAAGCGCCCAGCGGAAGGTCGTCTTCGCGAGATCGCGATAACACTCCTTGCCACACTCCGGATGGGTACCCGTCAGCGGGAGCGCCGGAACGCACGCGCCATTGACGCAGCCTTCGGTTGCCGCGCACGCATGCCCGCACGCACCGGTACCGGTTGGGGAGCCGCAGTTCTTGTTGTCGTTGAGGGAGTCTACGCAGGACCGTCCGCACACCTTGAGCGCGGGGTCACCCCCCTGCGGTGCGGGAATGCACCCTTTCGAGGCCGGCACGCACGTGCCCCCGGAACAGATTTGCGTGTTGCCGCAGGACTGTCCGCAGCCGCCGCAATTGTTTGGATCCGTGGTGATGGGCGTGCAAACGCCCCCGCACAGTTTGCTGTAAAGTTGACACCCCGGGCTCCCACTATCGGAAGCCACGAATGGCCTCGCGTCCTGGCCGCCCGTCCCGCCGGAGCCGTTGCCGAACGTACCCGTAGAGGAATCATCCCCCGGCACCACGAAGGCAGGCGCATCCGAGCCACCGCCGCCCCCCATGGTGCCGCCTTCGGCAGGAGTCGGCCCCAACTCGGAATGCGTCGCCCCACCACACGACACGACGAGAATGGCCACCACCAAGCTTGCCGCGAGCACTTGCCCCAGAGAGCGAACCTTCTTTGCCGAGCTCATCCTGTTTTCCTCCTCGCGAGAGACCACTGTCGGAGTCACCCGTGCGAGGCAGACAACGGGTCGACATGGCGTCGGGCGTTGGGCTCGCTGCGTCGGGCGTCGGTATGCGGCGTCCGGCGGCAGATACTCGGGATCGAGTGTATTCGCTCTGACGTCCGCTTTTCTTCACATAAAAGAGGCGGTTCGCACCAACTGAAAATTCCGCGCATGCCGAATTTGAGAGCCGCAGCCGGACGGATCCCCGCAAAGAGCGGCCTGGCGCCGATGCCCGGCTCGCGTACGGTCACCTCCGCACGTCCGCGCGTGACGTCCGCGCGTGTTGCTCGCTCCGCAGTCGAACGCTCCATCGAATGAAGGAAAGCGCGTTCGTGTGCGAACATGGTTTGGCAATGCGTCGTCGCTCCTCTCTTTCGCGGCGCCGCTCGGCCGCTGCAGTCGCCGTGGCCGTCGCCGTCACGTCAATGGCGTCCGTCGCATGCGCGGGGGTAGCCGGCGCCGAAGAGCAGGGCTGCACAGTGACGGTGACGCCCTCGAATTCGTCCGCGGAGTGGTTGGCGTCCGCTCGCGTCGCGGAGGTCCGGCTTCGGCGTGCGCCGCACGACGGTGACTGCGCCACGCTGGATATCCGAGTGTCGGCTGACAGAGCGTTCGTGGTGTTTACCACCCGTGACGGTCGAAGCACCGTGAGGCCGCTCGACACCCCCGATGAAATCGGCCCGTTGGTCGACGCGCTTCTCGTAACGATAGCCGAGTCTCCTCGCGCCCCAGCAGCGGTCGCCGTCGCACCACCAGGTCCGTCGTCCATCAACGCGAAGCCGACCGAGCCCGCCGTTCTGGCTCCTCCGCAGCGCCTCGCCCGGGTCGTGCTTCGCGGTGGCGGAGGGGGACGCGTGAGCCTCGGGTTCCCGAGCGCGTTCGTCTCGCCATCCATCTCGGCGGGCGCCGGTGTGCTCGTGGGACCGTGGGAGCTGTCGGTATTCGGAGTTTCTGACCCCGTGCATGCGCTGCTCAGTCGACACGTGCCGGGTTTCACGTTGTCGCGTTACGCCGTGGGCGTCGCGTTCGGGCGGCTCTTGGCTGTGGGCGGCGGCACGGTCGATCTCGGCACGAGCACGAGCATGGCGATCGCCTTCGAGGACGCAACGAGCGCCACCGGCTCGAACGGTGGTCAGTCGAACGGCGAGCCGATGGTCGGGGTTTACGCGGGCTTTTCGTATCCCCGCCGATCCATGGTTCGCGTTCGAACCGAGCTGTCGACCGATCTGGTCGTCTATCGCGCGCCCGCCATCGACCCAGAGCTGCCGCTATTGCCCCTATGGAGCGGGACAGCGTCCATCGGGGCCGAATGGGAGCTTCCATGAATCACGCCATTTCGTTCGGCGGCGCGCAGGCCGCGCAACCGCCGGATGCCGACATCCTCGCGAGCATCGCGTCGGGCAGTCTCACCGGACTCGCCTTGTTGTTCGACCGTTATGCGCTCGACGTAAGACGGTTCGTTGCACGCCTCGGGGTCGCGCCCGGCGATGTCGACGACATCGTGCAGGCAACGTTCCTCCTGGTCGTAAACGCAGCGCGGAGCTTCCGGGGGAGTGGGCCGGCGCGAGCGTGGCTGTTCGGTCTCGCGACGAACGCCGTACGCCGGCATCGGCGCTCGCTCGCGCGAATGACGGCACGCGCGACCGCGTGGGCGCGCGAATGGATCGGGGATGGGCCGCCCACTCCGCACGATTCGCTCGAAAACCTGGAGCGGCTCGAGCGGGGTGCTCGTGCCCTCGCGCGACTGTCACCCAAGAAACGCGAAGTGTTCGTTTTGGTCGTGATGGAGGGCGTGCCTGCGGAGGCCGCCGCCGAATCACTCGCCGTGCCCATCGGAACGGTGTGGACTCGGCTGCACCATGCGCGACGCGCGCTGCGAGAGTATCTCGAGGAAGCGTCGTCGTGAACGCGCGGAGGTGTCCACGGTCCTGGGAGGCTACGGCTGTCGAAGACGATCGGCTCTCCGGCGCCGAACGATTCTCGTTCGAGCGCCACGCCGCCACGTGCTCGGTTTGTGCGCGTGAGGTGGGGGAGCTCGCGCGGCTGCGGGAGCTGATGCAGAGAGTCGCCCCACCGCCTCCGACGGCGCTCGAGCTTCGCCGAACCCGGCTTGCGCTGCTCCGGAAGGCTCACGGGAGGGGGACGCGCGCCGATGCGCGGACGCGACGCGCATGGACACTTCTGGGGGTCGCCATGATCGTCGTCGCGTTCGCCGCAATCGGTCACCGTCGTCCGGTGCCCTTGGCGCGCGTGCCCGCCCCGGAAGTCGTCGCTGTCCCGCTGGCGTTCGATGTCGTCCGCATCGCCGGCGCCGCCGTAACGAGTCGGTCGGAAGGCGGCATCACGCGTGCCGCGATGGGTGACGGCATCGCCGCATTCCACGTCGAGCACGTTGGTGCGGGATTGCGTTTCCTCGTGGGGCTGCCGGATGGCGAGCTCGAGGTCCGTGGCACGCGCTTCGTCGTCCGTGTTCAGGACGGGCACACCCGCAGCGTCGATGTGTCCGAGGGTGTCGTCGTGCTCCGCCTGCGTGGCGACGACGAGCGGCGGCTTGGAGCGGGGGATCGCTGGACGGAATCGCTTCTCGCCCGGGAGGGGTCGTCGTCTGGCAGCGTTGGGGTCGCCGCACCTGAGGGACCGGTTAGTTCGCCACCGCGACGCAGAGCTCCTTCGACGGCCCCTTCTTCGCCAAAACCTTCCGGAGCCCCCGACGCGGTGGCTCCGGCCTTGCCTTCGGCCGAGCCGCGTTCCGATGCGCATGCCTTGGCGAACCAGCGGTTCGCAGCGGCGATCGCAGCGTTTGGCGCTGGCAGTTACGCCGAAGCCGACGCGCTCCTCGAGTCTTTCGGGACGGCATTTCCTGGGGATGCTCGCTCGGAGGACGCCTCCTTTCTGCGTGCCGTTGCCCATTCGCGCATGAACGATCCGAAGGGTGCGCTGTCGCTCGCTCGCGCGTACCTGCGCGATTTTCCGCGAGGGTTTCGTCGGCGAGAGGCGGAAAGCCTGGCTCGCGAAAGCGAGGACGAGCGCACACATTGAGACGCGCTCGCCGCCGATTCGATGGTTTCGATTTTTTCGACTGAAGGATTCGGGTGATTGCGGTGAATAACCAAGCGCGTAGAGCCTTCGTCGCTACAACGACGTAGACAGTCGTGCCTCCCGCCCCCCCTTCAGGCCCCGTGAATACTAT
>JALYHV010000278.1 GCA_030776205.1 Myxococcota bacterium
GCCGTAGACCCTCCCGGCCCCGTTCCCGCTCCGCCGGCGCCACCTGCGATCGTTATTGTGGCCGATGTGGCGCACGCCGGAACCGACCAGAACTGGGGGGCAGCCGTAAACGAGAACGTCTTCGACCCCGTTCCCGCGGTTTGCGTCACCGTGAAGCCCGCGGACATCGCGCTGCAAGCGTTCGTAATCCTGACCGTCGGATTGCTCGAGCACTGCTTCGCGCCGGGCGTGCACACGGCCCCGCATTGACCCGCGGTCACCGGGTTGCTCTGCCACGCTCCGCTCGCGTCGCAGGTCTGTGGAACTGCGCCCGTGCACCGGGTCGACTGCGGGATGCACGCGACGCACCCGCCCGCCCTGCACATGGGCGTCGTGCCGGTGCACGCCTTTCCGCACGCCCAGGGGTTCGAGATCTGGTTCAAAGGAGGAACGTCGCTGTCGAAAGGTTTCGGACTCATGGAGCGCTTCTCGGAGGACCTCGACTTGAAGATGGAGGCCGGTCACGTGGCTGGCGTTCCCGCGGGCAGCAACTGGAAGAGCGACGGCACGAAGGCGACCGCGGAGCGAAAGGACTACTTCGAGCGGCTCACCTCTGCGATCAAAGTACCGGGCGCGACTCTCTTGCTCAAGCCGGTCGACCAGTCCTGGCGAGGGGCCAACATCCAAGTCACGTATCCGGGCAAGCACCTCGCCGATCTCTCAGGGGTGCTGCGTCCCTTCGTATTGCTCGAAGTCGGAAGCGCTCGCGCGACCCCCGCGGTGCCGAGGGCGCGTCCTCGCCTGCTGGTTCATCAGCGCTGCGAGCGCTTGCCCCTCGAGCGTGAGCGTCTGGAATCCCTTCATCGACTTCACGACCTCGCCCGAGGCGGCGCCATCGCACCTGGGCAGCCCCACGACACCTCGAGCAGCGCGCCCGCCCTTAGCTCCTCGCGTTCGAAGAGGGCGATCTCGAAGTTGTCCATCGTGAGCGAGAGCTTGTCGGTCTTCTCCTCGCAATCCTCGAGCGCGAACGAGAGAAGGCGCGTGCCGAAGTGGAGGGGCGTGCCGGTCGTCACCTTCTCGTCCTTGAAGTGCGTCAGGCGGACAACGGGTGCGCCGCGGTCGCCGGGCTTCACGGGAGGGCAAAGCAGTGCGGGAGGCTTGATGGGACGGGTGATGGACGCCGGAACTCACCGCGCGCATGACAAGATCCCGACCGCGCGTCGCGTTGGCAGTCGCTGAGAAAATAGCGGAGATCGAGGGAGGGAAGCAGTCCCGCATCATCGGAGGTGCGCGCGCCCGTTGTTATTCAAGATATAACTTGATAGTTATGAGCCTCGATCACAGCCCTTGGAGGTTCCCATGAGAAAGCTGCGCGTCTTCGAATCGATTTCCGTCGATGGCTACTTCACGGACGCAAAGAGCGACATGAGCTGGGCGCACGCTGGGCGCGGCGACGCGGAGTTCGCCGACTGGGTCAGCGCGAACGCAAGCTCGGGCGGCGAGCTGCTGTTTGGGCGCAAGACGTACGAGATGATGGAGTCGTTCTGGCCGACGCCGATGGCTGCGCAGCAGATGCCGGCTGTGGCGAAGGGCATGAACGCGGCCACCAAGCACGTCGCGTCGAGCACCATCCAGCCGACGTGGAACAACACGCGCCTGCTGAAGGGCGATCTCGTCGACGCCGTTCGTGCTCTAAAGGCTGGTGACGGGATGGGGGTCACGGTGCTCGGCAGCGGCAGCGTGGTCGCGCAGCTCGGAGAAGCGGGCCTGGTCGACGAGTATCAATTCGTCATCATCCCAGTCGCGCTCGGCGGAGGGCGCACGGTCTTCACGAAGGGGCGCACGCTGCGACTCGTCGACCAGCGCGCGTTCCGCTGCGGCAACGTCGTGGTGACCTATGCAACGTAAGGGCACGCTCCTCCTCGACGACGGCGAGCGCGCCACGTTGATCTTCCAGCGCGTGTATCGACACTCGCCCGAGCACGTGTGGAACGCCATCGCGACCGCGGAGGGTCTGCGCGGATGGCTGTTGTGCAAGCACGCGAGGATCGAAGGCCGGGTCGGCGGGCGCATCGAGATGGTATCGGGGCCGGCGGGCTATTCGTCGACCGGGAACATCCTCGCGTGGGAGCCGCCACGGATGCTCGAGTACGAGTGGATCGTCGCGCCGGTGCCGGAGATGCCGAGAGGTGAGCACGCGATCTTCCGGTATGAGCTGACGCCCGACGGCGAGTCGACGCACGTGCTCGTGACCTACCGGCGCGTCACGAAGCAGACGGCGCGCGGGTTCTTGCCGGGGTTGCACGCGTTCCTCGACCGGCTCGAGGCCCAGCTCGACGGGGAGGTTTTGCCCGACTGGATGCATCGGTTCGGCGAGCTCAGGGCGGAGTACCCAGAGTGGAGCGGTCATGCGTCCGATCCAGGAGAATGATGTGTTTCATGCGATCGCGCATCCGGCGCGACGCGCGATCCTCGTCACGCTCCGAGAGGGCGAGCGGCCGGCGAGCGAGCTCGCAGAACCGTTCCGGATGACGTTTGCCGCAGTCTCCCAACACCTGCGCGTGCTCGAGGAGGCGAAGCTTGTCTCGGTGCGCCGCGATGGACGACAACGGCTGTACCGGTTGCGTCCGAGGCCTCTGCGCAGTGTCATAACCTGGATCGACGAGTTCGCGTCGTTTTTCGGCGAGCGTCTGGACGCACTGGGCGAGTACCTCGACGACAAGCACGGCAAGCGCCGCTAGCTGGCCGGCTGACCGGAGGCTGGTCCGCATCAGCTCGACGAAGCCCTATTGCCCCATAAAGTCGCCCTTCTCCAGCGGCACGCCTTCCTTGCGGAGGATTGCGTACGCGATCGTCAGGTGAAAGAAGAAGTTCGGGAGGGCGAACTCGATCAAGAAGCGATCGCCGCGAAATGTCTTCGTGCGACCGCGCACTGGAAGCTCGACCGCACGGTCGAGGCCGGCTTCAAGGGCTGCAGGGTCGATGGCTTCGAGATACGCGATCGCAGTGTCGATGCTCACGTGGAGATCGGCGAAGGTCGTCGCACTCGCGGGCGCGGGTGCCTGGGAGACGCCGAGCACGCGGTCGAGCGCGAGCTTCGAGCCCTCGCTTGCCCAATGCACCTGCGCAGCCAGGTCTTGCATCCCATGTGCGAGGGAGGCCGTGACCTTCGTCCCGTGCGCCTCGCCTTTCGTGAGGGTCGTCTTCAGGTTGGTGAGCCCGCGCACGAACACGCCGGCAGAAACATCGAACGCTTTCAGCATGGTTTACCGGTACGCGACGCATGCAGCCTCGTATTGAAGAAACGCGACTGCGCGTCGTAGGCTTCGCGAGTGATGCCGTCGCTACCGCCGCCGCGGGGAATACTGCGCGCTCCCAGACCCGACGGCTTCCTCGACGCTCGGCGACTCGTCCCGTCACTTGAGCTCGCGCCGCACATTCACCACTACTGGTCGATCCGCTGGTCGTTGCGGTCCCCCTTCAAAGGCGAGTCGCTCCCGCATCCCGCGGCACAGATCCTCCGCATCGCATCCTCCGCCGAACGAAGGGCCTGCGTCCTCGGCGTTCCTTCGGGAGCCATCGCGCGAACGCTCACCGACAAAGGCGAGACCTTCGGCGTCAGCTTCCGGCCGGTGATGTTCCAGGCGCTCCTCGGCGCGTCGATGGCGAGCATCACCGATCGCGTCGTGCCGCTCGAGCATGTCCTCGGCGAATCCGCCCGACCCTGGGGGCGCGCCATCGACGCAGCGCGCGCACCGGAAGAGAAGGTCTCGCTCACCGAAGCGCTGCTCTCGCCGCTCCTCGCCACGCCATCGCGGCACCTCGAACGTCTCCGCGATCTCGTCGAGCGCATCGCCTTCGATCGCTCGATCCTGCGCGTCGACGACATTGCCCGCGCGAGCGACCTCGACACACGCGCGCTTCAACGCTGCTTCCGCACGTACGTCGGCGTTTCGCCGAAGTCCGTCATCCACCGCTACCGCCTCCACGAAGCGGCCATCCAACTCGGCTCGCCGCATCCGCCTTCGCTCGCCGAGCTCGCGGCGTCCCTCGGCTACGCCGATCAGGCCCACTTCGGACGCGACTTCAAGCGCACCGTCGGCCAAACCCCGCGTGCGTTCGGCCTAAGTCACGGTTCACCGGCGGGACGCTCGCCGCGGACCTCGCCGGCTACGATGAGATGAAGCCGCGATCCACTTCGATCCGCGGCGCCCGCTCCGAGGGCGCCCGTGCGGAGGCCCAAGCGGATGAGCGGCTCGGTTCGAGCGCCCCCGTTT
>JALYHV010000279.1 GCA_030776205.1 Myxococcota bacterium
GGCCTCCGCCGTCTTTTCGGCTAGCGGCGAGGGGAGGGGGTTCTGGGGCTTTGGTGCCGGCGCAGCGCGGCGCTGCCACTGCGTTGGAACGCGACTGGGTGTCTTCGTGCCGAGCTTGAGCACGGGAATGATTGCCACCGCGATGGGCTGCGCGTTCTCGTTCGAGATGTCCGCGTTCACGAGCTCCGGTGGCGGAAGCGACAGCGCGACGACGAGCCCCAGCTGCGCAAGGAGCGCCACGGCGCCGGCGATGAGGATGTCCGGCGCGTCGAACGTGCGGCGCGCGTCCGCCGTCACGGTTTGCCCTCCTCCGGATCGACGAGCAAGTTGAGTGACGTCACCCCGGCGGATCGGGCCGCAGCGACGGCGCGCGCGACCACTCCGTACCGCGCGTCCCTGTCAGCGCGAATATAGAGCTCGTGCTCTTTCTGGACGCGCGGGTTGTCGAGGAGAACTTTCTCCACGTCCTTCGTGACGTCGTCCTCGCCAAAGAGAATGTGCTCGTCGCGCGTGATGGAGACGACCAGCTTCGCGTCCTTGACCGGCGTGTTCGACGCCTGAACCTCGGGCAGGTCTATGTGCAGGCCGCTCGTGAGCAGCGGGGCCGTCACCATGAACACGATGAGCAGCACGAGCATGACATCCACGAGCGGAGTCACGTTGATCTCGCGCAACGCGCCGCTGCTGCGGTTTCCTGTCGAGAGCGCCACGCGTCGTGTCCGCGTCAGGGCCGTGGGCGTGCGCCGACGGGGCGAGGCGCTGCCACGAGCGGTATGGCCGAGTCGGAGAGGCCGGAGCGCTCGGCGATGACGGAGACCCACTCTGCGGAGGCTGTCTCCAGCTCGGCGACGAAATCGCCGATGCGCTTATCGATCCAGTTGTAGAAGAAGACGGCCGGGATTGCGGCGGCGAGCCCGATGGCCGTGGTGATGAGGGCCTCGCCGATGGCGGGGGCGACGACCGGCAAGCTCGCGGTCTTCGCCGCTCCGATCCGAATGAAGGCGTCCATGATCCCATAAACCGTGCCGAAGAGTCCGATGAACGGCGCCCCGGCCGCGACGAACGCGAGCAGCCACATGAGCGCGCGCGCTCGCTCCACCTCGGACAGAATGGCCCGGTCCGCGACGGCCCGCAGTCGCTCGATGCCGGCGCCTTCTGCCCGAAGACGTAGCGCCCGGAGAACGCGGGCTCCCGGGGCCGTCCGACGTGAGCTCGCGGCGAGCTCGAAGAGCTCGTTCGGCGACGCCGCGTCGCGCGCGTCCCGATCGAGCGCGCCCTCCTCGGCCCGAAGCCGCCCCAGCTGCATCAGCTTGAGCATCGCGATCATCCACACGAGGAGCGAACACCCGATCAGCAGGCCGATGGTCAACTTCACCGGCCAGGCGGCATGCAAGAAGAGCCCGATCACGTCGAGCTTCACCGTCGGCGTCTCGGCCGCCGGGGCTACGTCGGCCAGGGCTCGCGACGAGCTCATTGCCCGAGCATCAGGTCCACGCGACGGTCTCTTGCCCAGCCGGGCTCGTCGCTGCCCATCGCGTCCATCGCTCCGCGCGTGGTCGATTCCGTCTTCGCTCGATCCATGCCTTTGCCGACCACATAGGCGACGACGGCGTCGGCGCGCGACTGGCCGAGCGACATGTTGTAGTCGCTTCCGCCGCGCGGGTCGGCGTGGCCCACGAATTTGAGCTGACGCCCCTTAAGCGGGCCGCCCGTGAAGCAGCGGCTGACCTGATCGAGCACCTTTGCGTCGTCGGCGCGGAGGTGAGCGGAGTCGAACGCGAAAAACGCATCGGGCTCGTTGATCCCGCAGGCCTTCACGATCTCGTCCGAGATCCGGACGGCGCTCGCCGTGGGGGAGTCCGGCGCCTGCGCCGGAAGTCTGTTGTTGGCCGCCGGCGCTGCGGACGGAGCCGTCTTGGCGTTGGCACTGGTCTTCGGCGGTGGCTGGTCCCCTCCGCATCCGAATCCGAGCGGAGCGAGCGCGGCGAGGACGACGATGGGGGCGGTGAGACGAGCGAGCGATAAGGTCATGGCTTCCTCCGGTGGACGGAACAACCGCCGCAGAGGACTTATTCTTTTCGGACGGACAGCGTCAAGGAAAGCGAGTGGGCGGGTTCGCTGCGCAACGCGCGGGGCGCCAACCCGTCGACAGGCGATCGACCGCTCACATCCGGCGCTCGAGCTTGAATTGGTGTGTGCCGTCCTCCGCGTCGGGGAGGCGAGACACACGGAGCATCTCCATGGCGATTTCGCGAACACGACCCTCCTTGCCGACGCGCAAATGGATGCGGTCGCCATCGGTCTTGAGCACCTGGCAGAGACCGAACGCGAAATGATCGACGAAGTCGCCGGTCTCGGGCATGGGTTCGTCGGCCTGGGCTCCTCTGGCGCGGGCAGGGCGCGTTGGCATCGGCGCGTTCGCTGGAGGAGCGGCCGCCGTGGAGCGCATACGCGGGCCGCGTTCGGAGGGGTCGCTTGCGCGCACCGCCGCCGCCCAGGGGGCAGCCTGCCCGAACGTGACGTCCTCGAGCGAAGTGATGAAAAGGTCGAGGGCGATCGCACGGGCGGTGGCGATTTCGCCTGCGATCGTCTCCGGGCCCCGATCCGTTGGGCGAACGAGGAGAGCTCGCAACGATGTCCCTGCTTCGCCTGCCGAGGTGCCAATGCTTCCCTCGAGGCACAGCAACGGAACGGGCCCCGCGATCCTCGACACCACGCTCGATGCGCCGAGCGCCGCGTCGAAGGCACGCAGTTGCACGTCTTCCACCAACCCGTTGCCACGCAGCCAGCCAGCGACGACGCGCTCCTCACGGAGGAGCGCCGTGAGAGCGTCTGGGATTACCTCTCCGCCCGATGCGCGCAGCACGAGATGCCTCGCCCTCTGGCTTCGCGAAACCGACCAGCTCATGGCCGCCCTCCGTCGCCGTCCCGGCGACGCGCGAGCGGAGCCCACCGCACGCCCAGGGTGAACCGGAAGCGGGGCGTGGTCACCGCGGGCTCGCTTCCGAACGGGATGCTCCCGCCCCCACCCAGCTGGATGGACAAATCGCCGCCTCGCAGCGGGGCCGATCGAGCGGACAGCTGCCACTCGGCGGGGACGATGTGCTTGCCGTTCGACGTGCTCGCGAGCGCGCTGTTGCCGATCGAGACATCGGCCTGCGCGGCGAGGTTCGGTAAGGCCCATGCTTCGAGGACCGCGCTGAGGAGCTCGTGCCGCAGAATGTCGAAACCAGCGCCCGCCGCCATCACGATCTCGGTGCCGACCCGCGCGCTGAGGAGCTGGGTCGTCGGACGCAAGCGGACGCCGGCCTCCGCGCCGGCGAACCATCGGCCGGCGCGCGTGTCGACAGCGAGGCTCGGCGCGAATACGGCGCTGCGCTCGCCTGCGAGCTGATCCGCGTCCCCCGTCGGGGCGCTGACCTCCAGGCGGCCCACCATGCCGAACGAAGGGCTCCCGCCGAACTGCGCATCGGCAGGTGATCCCGCTGCCACCCGAGGATGTGGCGCGATGACCAGCGCGAAGCCGAAGCGCAGGTCTCGAACCGCCGTGTCCCTCAATCCGGGTCCGCCCGTGACCGGTGAGAGCCCCGTACCGCCTTGGCCAAAGGTGATCGGAAGGGCGAGGTCGAGCGCGAGTCGGTCGGTGACGCCGTACGACCAAAGGAATGTGCCGTTCACCTGGTCGTTGATCGCGTTCTCGTCGGTGCCCGCTCCGCCGGGTGCTGCCACGTGAAGCACGATCGGACGAGACAAGTAGGTCGTCACGAGGCCAAACCCGAGCTGCCCGGGCGCGAGGGTCTCACTGGACCCGACGGCCACGAAACGAGCGGGCCCCGCGTGTACCCAGAGCGTGTCGGAGTTGACACACGGGCTGACGATCCCGGAGCAGTCCGCGCTGCGCGCGACGTCCGTGTGGACCACGCATGCGAGTGCGGCGAAGAGCGCTACGCGCGCGGCGTGGGGGCGCATCGGCGGCGACACTATCACGACCCGCTTCCCTGTCGCGTTTGCCGCCAGCGCTCTCGTGGTAGAAGCGGCGCCTGTGCGCATCACATCCATGGCTCCGCTCGTTCTCGGGAGCGCGTCGCCGCGACGCCGCGAAATGATCGCCATGCTCCGATTGCCCTTCGTCGTCCGAACCGCGGACATCGACGAGCGTCCCGCGCCTGGGGAAGCCCCTTCTGCGTATCTGCGGCGCATCACCGAGGCGAAGCTCGCGGCCGTCCAAGCGGGGTGGACAGGCACCGCGGCGGGCGTGCTGGCTGCCGACACCATCGTCGTCGCTGGGGACGGAGCGCTTCTGGGCAAACCAGCCAACGAAGCCGAAGGCGCTGCCATGATCGGGCGGCTCGCCGGTTCCATACACGAGGTGAGCACCTGTTTCGTGCTCGCCGGCCCGCTGCCCGGCTCCGAGGTCGAGCACATCGAGACTGTGACGACGCGCGTGACGTTCCGTGCGCTGTCGGCGGGCGAGGCCGACGCCTACGCCGCGAGCGGCGAGGGGGCCGACAAGGCGGGTGGGTATGCGCTGCAAGGTGCGGCGTCGGCCTTCGTGACGCGCATCGACGGGAGCTACACCGGGGTCATCGGCTTGCCGCTCTGCGAGGTCGTCGTGGCGCTTCGAGCGCTGCGATGGATGTGACCGAGCGTGCTCGAACGCCTGCGTCGGCATTGCCGGCGCGACCCGCTGTTGATCTTCGCCGTCGCACTGGCGGCTCGGCTGGCAGTCGTGGCGTGGGCGTGGCGTTTCCCCGCAGTCGAAGACGGTCACTACTACGACTTGCTGGCTCGCCGCCTCGCGTCGGGCGCGGGATACACCTGGCTCTGGCCCGACGGCGCGGTGACCTACGTCGCGCATTACCCCGTGGGTTACCCCGCCCTCATGGCGCTCGTGTACGTCGCCTTCGGCCCGACGTGCGGGGCCGCGATGACGCTGAACGCGCTTCTCGGCGCCGCGAGCGCGTGCGCTGCGCATCGACTGGTCGATCGTGCCGGCATCGCACGGTGGAGGCCGCTCGCCGCCGGCCTCGCCGTCGCGCTTCATCCCGCTCTCGTGCCTTACACGGCAGCGGTGATGACCGAGGG
>JALYHV010000280.1 GCA_030776205.1 Myxococcota bacterium
CGTGCCCCTCGGCCGCAAGCGCGGCGGCTAGGGCGTGCTCGCGGGCGCCCCCGCCGACGATCAAGACGCTGGCGTCGCTCCTCGTGCCCGCCGCGCTCGTGACGCTTCTCATCGCCGGGCGACGCGCGTACCACGGCTAGGGCCGCCTCGCCAAGCGGAGCCGCGCGGGCGTATCCTGCCATGGTGGCTGACGACCCTCGCCCGCCGGTGCCGATTCGCGTCGCCATCCGCGTCACGCGCCCGTTCGACACCGAAGACGACCTCCTGGCAAACGAACCGGAGACCCTGAGCCGAACAAGCATCACGCTGCTCGGCGCGCCGTCTCGTCCGCAAGGCGTCGTCCTCCGCTTCGAGCTCGTGCTGGCTTCGGGTCAGGTCCTCGTGCGCGGAGAGGGCCGCGTCGTCGGCTACCGGTCGAGCAACGAGGAGGGCGTCGGGGCGCTGACACTCCGCTTTTCGCGCCTCGACACCCGCTCGAAAGTCTTCGTCGACAAAGCAGCCTTGCTCCGCGACCGCCGTCGATCGGGGTCGCCGATCGCCATGCTCGAATCGGGGATCACGTCGCCGCCGGCTCCCTTCCCGCCATCCGCTTCCTTTGCCCCGCAAGCCTCGGCGAGCTCGCAAGGTTCCTTCGCTCCGCCCGGGTTCGATGTCTCCCCGCTGAGCGGGCCGCCCGATTCGGCGGCGTTGAGCGAGCCGCCCGCGTGTTCCGCGCCGGCGCCGTCGGGGCGAGACGCCCTACTCGAACGGCTCCGCGTGCGCGCTCAGCGGCTCGATCCCCGGACCGTGGAGAACATACTCGAAGCCCGCCGCAAGGCGTAGATCGCGGGGTGAGAAGCTCGCGACACGCTCAACGGAGCGGCGCACCGAAAGGGCCGGAGAGCGCGGCGCCGCCCGCACCTGCCGGTGTGAACTCGGGCCGGCCGAGCGGACCATGGACGGTCCAGACGTAGAAACCGTCGGCGCGCTTGGACTGTTTGATCTTCGCGTCGGCGAGCTCGAAGAGCGCAGGAGCGTTCGACCCCGGCGAGCCGAAGAGACTCCGCGTCACATCGTTCTTGGCGCGGTACGCATCGTTAATCTTGAACCGGATCTGCGCGTCGCAAAGGGACTCCGTGGCGAGCTCGCGCATCGCGATCCTACCATCGCCTTGGACCTCGACGTCCTTGCCCCCGGCCACGAGCTTCGTCAGCTTGAGCAGACCGTCCTTGGCATCGCCAGCGACGGTGAGCGTTCCCACGTCGACCTTTGGCAGGGCGAGCGCGCCTTTGATCTTCGCCTTGCCGTCGCCTACAGCCACGTCCTTCAGCTCCATCGATACGGAGCCGACCCCCTTCGACGCCTTGCCCTCCGGCATCTCGAGATGCACCGTCCCAGCCAGCTTGCCCTGGAGGGGGACGCCAAGGACCTGCACGAGCGGTTCGATTCGCCCGACATCGATTGCGTCGAGCGTGACCTCCACCGTGACGTCCTTGCCGTGCGTCGCATACGAGCCGCTCGCCTCGCCCCCGAAGGCGAGGACATCGAAGCTCAATTCGCTGTTTCCAACGAAGGCGGGGAGAATGCCGTAGCGAAGGGTGGCCTCCTCGCTTTCGATTCTTTGTGGCGCCTTGCCCGGCTCCGCCGGCGCGCTCAGCAGCCGTACGCCATGCATTCGCACGCCCGTGAGCCAGTATCCGCTCAGGCTGTCGATCTGGAGCTCCTGTTGGCCGCCCGTCTCCAGCTGCTGGGAGTTGAAGGACGCCACGATGCGCTCCCTCAATCGCTCGTACGGGAAAGTGATCGATGCGAAGAGGAGCAAGCACGCCAGGTAGAACGCCGGGTATCCGACGTATCCGGCGAACCGCGCGTACTTGTGCAGAAGCTCCCTCACGGCCGTCCGCTCCCGGCCGTCCCGGAGCCAACGGGCACCTCTGTCCGGTCGTAAGACGAGACGGCGACCTCTACGTCGTAGGAGTCATTCTCCCCGCTCCGTTTGCGTATCTCGAGTCGCGTGACGGCTAGCGGAAAACCGCTCTTTTCGAGCGATTCGAGGAAACGCGCGAAGGAGAGCATTCCCGTTTTCTTCAAGTGGATATCCGAACCGTGCTCCACGTAACGCTTGCCATGGGGTACGTCGGGGAGCGGCGTCGAGTCGGTCACCTCGAGCTTCTGCTGCCGCGCCGTCTGCTCCAGATAGCCGGCCAGGGCAGGCGCCGTCCGCGCGTAACGAAGCGCGATCGCATCCTTCTTGAGCTGCCGCTCGCGCACCCTGCCGCGCGCATCCTGCACGTCGGACAGCGCCTGACGGAGCTCGTCGTTGTCGACCGCGTTCGAATGCAGGACCGCCTCCAGCCCGAACGGTATGGAGAGGAGGAGGACGATGGCGGCAACGAGCGCGATGGCGGCAACGAGCCTGCGTTCGCGCGCGTTCATCTGCAGGAGGGGGCCCGCCATCTCACTTGCCTCCCGAGACGCTGGCGGCCGCGGTCGTGCCCGGCGGAGAATCGCCCCTCTTCTTGGCGGTCGGCCTCACGTCCTCCGGGCATTTCAGATCGAGCTCGAGCACGTATTTCTGGCGGTCGCTTCCCACTGCTTGCGTCGTGCTCTTGAGCTTCACATCGCTCATGCATTTCTCGTCCGCCAGCGTCGCCTGAATGGACTGCGCGTCGGGAATCGTCCCCACGACGCCGCGAATGGTGACATGTCCCTTCTGCACGTCGAGCTCCTCGATATCGTGCTTCATGGATGAGGGAACGGCTTCCGACAAGCGCACCATCACGTCGAAGCCGTCCGCGTGCGGCATCGGGTCCTCGTCGGTGAGCGCCGCCTCTTTGACCAAGAGCTCTTGCGCCTCCTGCGCGCTTGTCGCCTCCGCCCCGAGCACCTCCTTCGTCACGGCGTGGAGCGCCGCCTCCAGCGTCGCGCGCTCCTCGTGGACCTCGTGCAAACGCGCCCACGCGCTAAAGACGAAGCTGACCAGGATAACGGCTCCGAGCCCGGCAAGGACCGGGATGCGCTCTCGCACCCACGCGAAGCCCCGCTCGAACGCGAGCGGGCCGCGCCGCAGATTCAGCCCCGCTCCGCGCCCTGCGAGCGACAGCGCGAGAGCGATGGCCTTCGCGTGACGAGGCAGCTCGCTGCCCGACTCCGCCCCGAGGGCGGTGGCGTCGAGCGCAAGGTCGGGCAGCATCTGGACGGGAAGCTCGAGGGCGCCGGAGAGAAAACCCTCCGCTCCCGAGACGTAAGCGCCGTCCCCGCAGAGAAAGACACGCGATGGTGCGGTGCCTCCCTGCGATCGATGGCCGGCGATGCTTACCGCGATGTCGCGCGCGAGACGCGATGCCGTCGCAGGCAACCCCTCGGTGCCAGTCGAAAGCGTGCGCGCGTAGACCGGCTCACCCTTCTCGAGGATGAGCAGCTCGCTCAGCGCAGCCTCGAGGTCGAGGATGGCGACGGTGTCTTCTTCGCCGAGCAGCGGCACGTAGGGGACGAGCGCCCCGAGCGTGAGCGCCCCGACACCGACGCGCTCAGGCTCCTGCGCCGTTGCTCCCTTGACCAGCTCAATCCGCGCCCGCACGTCGTCCACGCGAGCCACTGCGGCGACGATGGGAAGCTGCTCCTGGTCGCCCGCGCGGTCGAGCAGACGCCAGTCGAACACGGCAGTGCCGAGGTCGAATGGCACCTGCGCTTCGAGCTCGTACGCCAGCACCTCGGCGAGCTGCTTCTGCGCTGTGAGCGGTAAGCTCAGGCGGTGGATCGCAGCACGCGACCCATCTATGGCGACCGCGGTCGCGTCTATCCCCTGCGCCTCACCCTCCAGAGCCTGGCGCACGGCGGCCTGTACCGCCTGCGCGACGCCGTCCGGCGATGACACCTGCGCGGCTCCAAGACGCACGAGGGCGGTCTTTCGGTACGTCGAACGCACCACGGCTGTCTTCACGCTCGTGCTCCCGACGTCTATTCCCAGCCACGTAGGCATTGTCGACGGCTCTCCTCGATCACTCGATGCTGTAGTACAAGATCTGCCCACCCACGCTCGGCTGAAGAGCTGCGCTGATGCCGTTCGCGTTCTGAACGGCCACGGTGGTCGGCTGCGTACCGCTCTGATTGCGCGCCGTAGAGCCTGAAATCACCGGGGCGGAGCGAAAATCCACGACGGCGTGGATCTTCACGCGTGTCTCCCGTTTGTAACCCTTCACCGCTCCGACGGCGTACACGGAGAAGACCTTGCTTTCGGCCGCGATGCTCTTGCTGAAATCGCTCTCCGAGCTGAACTTCACCGGCTTCAGTCCGAAACCGGTGAGGAGCGGTCCGAGCATGCCCTGTCCCTTCATCATGGCGATGAAATCGCCAGCGGATCCGAACAGGGGCGCGCCCATCGTTATGCCTTGCGCCATCGTCATGGCCATAACGAAGAGCTGCATCTGGGCCGGGTCGGTGCACATTTCCGACGTCGGGGCACCCGAGCAGGTAATCGCGTATAGCGTCAGCGCATTTGCCGTGTTCACGTTGACAGTGCCTTGCCCCCACACCGTTATTTCGCGCTTGGCCGGATCGGTGGGGCTCGGGTCGACGAACGTGGACCAGAAATCGTCGGTGACCCCACGGACCATGTGCAGCTCCGCGAGCGAGTCGTAGGGCGCATTTTTGCGGCGGTACGGCTTCGCCAGAAGTTGGTACCAGGCATCCTCCACGGCGTTCGATGACGGCGCCGCGGTGAGATCGCAAGAGTACATCTGCTCGTCGGGGTCGGCCCAATCGATGATGGCCGCGCACGTCCCGAGTCGGTCGTTGTAGTTGCCCGTCACGTCTCGTTGCTCGAAGAGCGGGTTGTACTGGATGGGCGCCATGCGGCTCATCAGCTGTTTTGCGAGCCGAATGTGGGCGATCTCGTTCGAAGCCCCCATATTGACGTTGATCTTGGAGTCCTCGTCGATGATGGCGACCTCGAAGCGGCCCCCCTTCAGGCCCAGGTTTTTGCCGAGGGACATGTCCAGACCGGCCATGCCGGCAAAATCCTTGGTCCCTTCCTGATCGTTGAACGCCCCGAGAATGCGGTCGGCGAACGCCCACACAGGCAGCTGCGGTGGCGTGCGTTTCATCAGCATGAAGAGCGGCGAAATGGCCTGACGCATCGTGGGCTCCGCCGCCACGAGCAGCCGCGAAAGATTCACGGCGCTCCGCGCAAAATACTCGGCCTGCACGCTGTCGCGCGTCGCCGTGGCGGACGCGAGCTCGGCGCCGGCGTCGTCCTGGAACTCGGCGAGCATGACCACCATGATCGCGATCGCGCCCAGCACCATGATGAGCGCGACGCCCCCCTCCCGCCGACGACGGCGAGACCGTCTGGTCGCAAGGCTCGATGCCGCGCCAGTCATTGTTGCTGAATCCCGAAGGACAAGGGACGCTGAATCGGAAGAAAGACCTTGGTCGTGTAACGGTATGGCAGGCTGCCCCCGACCCCCTTCAGCTCGAGCGTGATTTCGACCTCCAGCGGCAGTCGATTCGGCTGTCCGGCCACTTGCGTCGAGTCCCAGGTCTCCACCCATTGTCCGCTCTGCGCATCGAGAAAGCGGACGTCGAACTCGTCCACGTCCTCGGCGACGACACTGACCACTCCGCCCTTCAGCGGCTCGAGATCGATGGGGGTTTGCTCACGGCGCACGAGGTCCATCTTGTCGGCGACGTCCGGATCCGCGACGACGAAATAGCCGACCTCGGCCTGGTCCGATTCGTGCGACTCGCGTTCGGTGCGGAGGTGCGCAAAGGCGGTGAAGTCCAGCCTATCGAACGGCGACGAGCTGCGACCTACGAAGGCTGTCTTTTGCGTGATCAACGCCTGTGTCGTCGGGGCGTGCAGCGACAGGTACGCACCGGAGAGATCGCGGACGAGCCGTTGCATCGACTCGCGGCCCTGGTGCGCTCGATCGGAACGCATTGCCTCTCCTTTCTTGCCGCGCGAAAGAGAGTTGATGACCCCGTGAATGAGCACGGCGATCATCGTGAGGACCGCGACGGCGACCATGACTTCGATCATCGTCATGCCGCGCTGGGTGACGAGACGAGATCGCTCGACGAGCGACCCGGTCAACGGCCACCCCCCTCGCCGAACGCACCAGCGTCGGCCATGCCGGCGAGCAGTCCCGCACGAGACGGGTTCGTCACGTACTGGACGAGGGTGAAATCGCGGTGCATCGGCCCTTCGTCCCAGCGAACCACCACCGTGATGCGGCGGATCGCGCTCTCGAGGAGCGGCTTGAGCGAGGGGTACACGAGTGTGAACACCATGTTGAGCAAACCCTGCGCGCCGCCGGCGCCGCCGAAGGACTGCTGGAGGGACTGCCCTATGTTCTGCAGTCCCGCATCGAGGTCGAGCTGGGCGCCACCGGCAGGATTGACCAGCATGGAGCCGACTTGCCCTGCCAACGACGGGGGCACCCCCGGGGCCGCCGAGCCCGCCGCATTGTCTAGACTCAGGCTACCTCCGAGGATGGAGCCCGCTCCGGCTTCGGACAGCCCATTCGACTGGGGCAGGGTGACGCGATCCACCTGCCAGTCGCACGAAAATCCAGGCACCTCCCTTTCATCGCAGCAGATCGGGCTCGTGTCCTTTTCCTCGATTTCGGGGAAGCCGAGCTTCAGCTGCTTCTCTTCGAGCTCGGTCATACGGCAACGACCGAGCTCGACGGCCTGACTCATGTTGGCGGCCGAGCGATTTCCGGCCATGAGCCCGGCCTGTGCGGAGAGGATGGTCGTCACCACGGCGCCGAACAACGCCGCGGCCATCATCACCTCGAGCAGGGAGAACCCCCGCTGGCGGCCTCCCCGGCGCACTGCGATGGCGGATCCGCGCATGGCTCAGAAGCCGTTGTCCTTCCGGTCGGACGAGTGGTCGTCGTCGGTCGCGACCGCGAGCTCGACCGCCCCGCCCTTGATCGTCACCTTGCCGGTGAGCGGCGAAACGAGCAGCGTCAGCGTACGCCCAGCCTCGGTCGAGCCGCCGATCGCCAGTTGAATGGCCGCCGCCTCCGTTCGCCCTCCCGGCCAGAAATAGAGATACGCGCGGCCCGACGTGCGCGGCGCCTCGTCGTGCATCGATTGCACCGCGGCAAAGGTGATTCCGCTCTGGAGCGGTTTGCCACCTTTTCCGGACTCGACATCTCCGAAGCCGTACGCCGCAATCGCACGAAACCGGGGCTTGGGGATCGGCGGTCCCTTCACGATCCTGTCACCGGCCTCAAACGCCTGCCGTTCCACTTGTGTGACGGGATCGGCGCCGGCCGTTCCCGTCTTGTCCTTGGACTGCAGGAGCATGGGGAGATCGCTCTCCTCCAGCCAGATCGCCTTGGCGTCGATATCCATCACCAGCCGAAGGTCGTGAGAAGTCGCCGTCGCGCGCGTGTACGCGACCTTGACGGCGCTGGCGATCATCGTCGCCGATCGACGGAGCCGCGCGGACGGGAGCTGCATCGAGCCAGCGACAGCCGCACCGGTGACCAACGAGATGATCGCCATGACGACGATTATTTCGATTAGCGTGAGGCCGCGCTGCCCACTGCGGCGCGCGGCTCCCGACGCCGACCGCCGCCTGCTCCGTCGCCCAGGTACACTCACGGCGTTCCGTTCATTTGCCGCTGGTCGTGTCCGGCTGCGGCACCAGGATGTCGTCCTCGGTTCCCTCTTTGCGATCGGGCCCGGGGCTCGCGCACGTGATCTCGTCCGAGTCGCACGCTACCTTGTAGGCCATGCCCCACGGATCCTTGAGACTGAAGCCCGTGTCGAGGTCCTTCTCCTTCTTCAGCTGATCGACCGTCGGGCAGTCTTCATTGGGGTGCACGGCCTTCCACTGCATCGTGGCCTGGCGCACCGTGTTGCAAGCGGTCTTTGCCGCGCCCAGATTGGCACGCCTTTGCGCCTGCATGACGCCAATCGAAATGGCCGCCGTGAGCACGCCGATGATCGTGATCACGATGACCAGCTCGACGAGGGTCAAGCCGCGGGACGCGGCAGAGCGCATGATTCGCGTGGTTCGACTGATTTGCATCTCTACTCCTGTGGCTATTCCGTCGGTTCATGCTCGCCGTCTCGAGGCGGCGCGCGTCTCATTCCACGCGGTCGCGACCGCCGCGTTCGCCGTCAGGACCGTCGCTGCCGACGTCGAATCCCTGCGGATCCCTGCGACCCGGGCATGTCACGCGAAGGGCGCCGCCCCACGCGTCTCGCGGCACGTTGTGTAGATAGCCGCCCGACACGAGGTCCGCCAGGCCGCCCGGGCATCCCCGGTCGTGATCGGCCCGCCACGCTGCGATGGCGTTGATGGTCTGCGTGATGGTGGCTCGCGTGGCCCTCACGTTGGCGGCGCGCTCGTCACGCCGGCGAAGAAGCACCGCAGCGACGAGGCCAAGGACGAGGAGCATCGCCTGACGAGCGCGCGAGCGAGCGAAGAGGGATCGCAGGCCGCGCCGCTTCTCCCAGGGGAAGAAGACCTTCGGCGCGTCGCGATTGGCGGGCATGGGGCTCCTCCTTTTTGCCTATTGCTGCACGAACTCGTTCATCTGGATGAGCGGCATCAAGATCGCGAAGGCGATGAAGCCGACACCCCCACCCATCACCACGATCATCAACGGCTCGAGCAGGCTGGTGAGCGCTTGCACTCGCGTCTCCACCTGGCTGTCGTAGGCGCGCGCCACGTTCTCCAGCATCTGCTCGAGCTGACCGCTGCGCTCGCCCACCGCGATCATGTGCGTGACGATGGGCGGAAAATCGCCGCTACGCTTGAGCGGACCAGCGATGGACTCGCCTTCGCGGATGCTCCCCGCCGCCGTCTCGATCACCTTCTCGAGCTTGGCGTTGTCGAGCACGTTCTTGACGATCTCCATGGCTTTCAGCAAGGGTACGCCGGCGCGGAGCAGCGTCGCCAAGGTGCGTGCGAAGCGCGAGACGGCCAGCATTCGGACCAGCGGTCCAAAGATCGGCATGCGAAGGACGAAGCCGTCCTTGGCAATGCGTCCTTGGGGCGTGGCCACCCAGGCCATGAGCCACGCCACACCCAGGCCGCCGACGATACCCACGGCAGTGCCCACGGCGTAGGCGCTCAGCGAATCCACGGCGAAGGCGCAGAGCACGAGCAGGGCGGCCGAAGCCAGCGCAAAACCTACGAACAGTGTGTGCTTGGCGCGCTCGCTCGGCTTGAAGTCACGCAGCGCCGATCTGGCGAAGGTGAACGTCAAGAGAGAGAGAACGAATCCCAGCATCTGATTGGAAGCAATGAGGTGAGACGTCCCGATGAGGAGCTGCGTGTACCAGGGCAGGGCGCGGTCGAGACTCTCGAAGATCGCGGTCACCTTTGGCACGACGACGACCATCATCACCGTGATAAGCGCGGACCCGATCACGACCATCAGCGCCGGATATGCAAGCGCAGCCCCGACTTTGCCGCGCAGCTTGGACTGTGACTCCATGAAGTCGGCCAGCCTCTCCAGAACCGCCTCCAAAGTGCCGGACACCTCACCTGCCGCCACCATGCTGACGTACAGGTTCGAAAAGACGTGCGCGTGCGGCTCGAGCGCCTTGGAGAGCGATCCACCTTCGTTCAGGCGATCGACCACCTGGGTCAAGACGCGCTTGAGCTCGAGCTTGTCCATTTGCTCGATCAAGGCTCCAACGGCCTCGACCAGCGGAATACCTGCATTGACGAGGGTCGCGAGCTGACGCGTCATCATCGCCACGTCGCCCGGAGAGACCCGACGAAATAGCGATCCCGCGTCCTTCGATTTCCGCGCGCCGACTCGCGCCGCAACTTCTTCGTCCGCGCTCGTCAGGAGCACGCCCTCGCGCTTGAGGGCTCCTCGCAATGCCTTCGAGTTGTCCGCGTCGCGAACGCCACGCACCTGCTTGCCGGTGGCCGCGAGAATACCTCGGTACTGAAATACAGCCACGGCTCAACCAGCGCCTCCCAGCGCGACAGAGGCGGCCACCATCGCAGGCACCACGGCCGCCGCGGGCTCCACGTCGATGTCCTCCTGAGTGGCGGCCAGAACCTCCTCTACCGACGTGAGACCCGCCAGCACCTTTCGGGCGCCGTCGTCTCGTAGCGTGTCCATCCCTTGCTCCCACGCGATGCGTTTGATGGTCTGCGAGTCAGCCCGCCGCAAGATGAGCGGCCCGACGGCGTCGTCGATCAGGAGCAGCTCGTAGATGCCCCGGCGCCCGGTGAATCCGGTGTTGGTGCATCGATCGCAGCCCCGCGCCTTGAAGAAGAGCGGGCGCGCGCCGGGATCGAAGGACTCCAGCAGGTCTCCCTCCCCGACGACGCGCGGAAAATAACGCGTCGTTGGGCTGTCGCGGCGTGCGTGACGCACGCGCATCCGCTCCGCCGTGAGCCCCAGCTCCTCGAGCTCGAAGTCCTCTGCCGGATAAGAATACTTGCAGTGCGTGCACAGGACGCGCACGAGACGCTGCGCCAGAATACCGATGACGCTGGAGCGAAGGAGGAAAGGCTCAGCGCCCATATCGATGGTGCGTGTGACGGCTCCCGCCGCATCGTTCGTGTGGATCGTCGAGAGAACGAGGTGTCCCGTCAACGAGGCGTTGATCGCGATTTCGAGTGTGTCATGGTCCCGAATCTCGCCTACCATGACTACGTCCGGATCCTGGCGAAGGAACGCCCGCAACGCGCTTGCGAACGTGAGACCGATCTTGGGCTGCACATGCACCTGGTGGATGCCCTGAATCTCGTATTCGACGGGGTCCTCGGCGGTCAGGATGTTGACGTTGGGTCGATTGATCCTGTTGATGCACGCGTAGAGGGTCGTCGTCTTTCCGCTGCCGGTCGGACCCGTCACGAGAATGATGCCGTCCGGTCGACGGATGAGCGCGTCCATGAGCGCATAGTCCCGCGGACTAAAACCGAGATCCGGCAGGTCGAGGAGCACGCTCGACTTATTGAGAAGGCGCATGACGATGCGCTCGTAGGCGCGGCTGGTTGGAATGGTGCTGACGCGTATGTCGAAGCTCTTGCCCGCAATGCGCTTGGTGATGCGGCCGTCTTGCGGGAGGCGTTTCTCGGCGATGTTGAGCGAGCTCTCGATCTTGATGCGGCTGATGATGCTGTTCAGGAACGCACGCGGCGCGCGCCTGGCGATGTATAGCTCGCCGTCGATTCGGTAACGGACGATGACCTCCTTCTCTTCCGGTTCGATGTGGATGTCGCTCGCGCGCTCCTTCATCGCTTGAAGAAAAAGCGAGTTTACCCAGCGGATGACCGGGGCCTCCTCGTCGGAGTCGAGGATGTCGCTCGCACCCTCGTCCTCGACGCTCTCCTCGTCGCTCTTGAGCTGCTCTTCGCCTGCCTGCCTCTCGTAGACGCGGTTGATTGCATCCTCGATGCGGTCACGGCCGCCGACGCTGACCTCCACCGGCTTACCGAAGATGACGCGGAGGTCATCGAACGCCTGCGTGTCGAACGGATCCCCGGAGACGATCTGTACCGCCGCGTCGTCTTCACGAACGACGAGGATGCGATGCGCCTTCGCGAACGCGATAGGAACACGCACCGCCATGGCGGTTGCGATGTCTGCGAGCTCAATCCGCTCGACGAGCGGGACCTGCGCCTCGTCCGCGAGCACACGCGCAATGTCCATCTCGTCGGCGACGCCTGTGTTCACGATGAGGTCCAGAAGGTCCGCCCCCCGCTCGCGCTGCACGGCGAAGAGCGGCTCGAGCTTGTCGCTCGTCACGACGCCGCGACGCACCAGAAGCTCACCGAGGAATCGCTGCTCGGAGGGCATGTCGCGCTACCTCTCGATCCTCTCGATGCTGCGCGCGGGGGGCGCGACGTTGAGGGTCGCCGGCGGAGGCGGCGGCAGCTGCGGCGGCACCACGC
>JALYHV010000281.1 GCA_030776205.1 Myxococcota bacterium
GGCCCGACGGCCGGCACGCGCGAGCAGAACATGTGCGCGGCCTCTTGCGGTACTGCCGGCAACACGCACCGGCCACGGCGCGATTACGGCCGACGCGGCGCTCGAAGGAACGGGAGCGCTGGGAGGCTCGCCTTAGCGTCTCGGTCAATCGCAGGCCGGGCGAGGCGGCGCGGAGCTATCGGGAGCGAGCGGCCCGTGAGACCGTAGCGCTCTACGCCCGGGTGCCGCCCGCGATGGTCGCTGGCAACCCCGCGGCCGGAACGCGTCGTCGAGCGACACGCGCTCGGAAATTCCGACGGGCCGCGCGCGCTCGCCCGGCAGCGAGTAGCAGTCGAAGAGACGGCGATCCACCACCACCACGGGAGCCTGGACACGCCCGCTGGCGGAGGTGTTGGGACGATCCGCTTTCGTGCGCCTTCAGTTACTATTACACGTGTAACTACTACACGTGTAAGCGGGGTTTGGTCGGGGGGCCGCCATGCCCCGCGGTTTGACCTCCGACCAGAGCGTGGCCGTGCGCGCCATCGTGCGCGCGGAACTTCGCGCGATGTTCGGGCGCGTTCTCGAGGAACCGGGGGAGCCCTACAGCACACGCAAAGGGCGTGAGCCGGAAGAGTTTCGCGGACAGGCCAAACGGTGGCGTGCCGTCGCGCCCACGATCCCGGGCGCAGTCCGGATCGGGCGCTGGTGGAGCGTCTCGCGCGCGAACTACGCGGCATGGTGCGGCGGCGCCCGGACAGACCCCACGCCCGCACCCACCGCGAGGGCGTGGGACCCATATGACGCGATCGAAAAGGCAGGCCTTCGGGTTGTTCGACCCCGCGCCGCCGGGGGCGCGAAATGACTTGCCTCCGCGCGATGTGGCTCCTGCTTCGCGGCGCCGGGCGGGGGTGCCCATGAGCGGCGCTCAACGGCGGGGCGCAAGGCGCGAGCTCGAGGTCGCGAAGCAGCTCGGGTCGCGTCGCGTGCGACGCCAGCGGTTCGAGGCGTTGCCCGATGTCGAGCCAGTTCGTCTTTCCGACGGCACGATGCTCGTCGCCGAGAGTAAGACGCGCGCAAAACTTCCCCGCTGGCTCGTGGGCGCGATCGCGCAGGCTCGCCGCTATCTTCCCTCCGCGGTGCCGCTCGTGGTCCTGAGCGAGCTTGGGGGCGAGCCGCTCGCGTTGCTCCCGTTGCGAGACCTCGCACGCCTTCTCGGCTTGCGACCGTCGGTCGGGCAACAGCTCCCTCTATCCCTGCTACCGCCGCGGGCCCATGCGGACGCGGACGAAAACGCGGCTCGCGACGTCGCGCCCCGCGCAAGGGCGCGCACATGACCGGCCATAGGCAGGCCCAGGGCGGTGACCTCACCATCCTCGAGGAGCACACGATGGTCGCCGTCCCACGCGGCGACGAGGAATTGCGCCTCACGTTCACGCGAGCGCGAACTTCCGCCGGCAAGGACATCGCATGGCATTCGCTTCGCGTGTTTTGGAAGAGCGCGGGCGGAGAGTGGAAGCCTGGGAAGTCGGGGGTCACGATCCGGGGACGCGAATTGCACGCGGTGGCTCAGGCTTTCGCCCGGGCGGTGAGCGGTGCAGCGCAACCCGCACCGGGGACGCCGCAGGCCGCTCAACGTCCACCCGGTGCGCGAGCTCCTCAGTCTCGCGAAGCCGCGTCGAACCCGGTCCCGGCGCCAACACTTCCGTGGGACGGCCAAGGGTCCGACCCCGACGAAGGAATCTTCTGATGCGCCGATCTCATTTTCGAATTGGGATCGATCTCGGCTCGCCGCCCGCCGGGGCTCTCATCCTTCGGGGGGGTTGCCCTTGATGACCACCACCGAAGTTTCCTCACCCCGCCCCGCGCTCTCGCTCGAGGAGCAGCTCGCCGCGGCGCAGGCCGAGGGACTCGAGCCGAATTTGCGGCGAATGCTGCGCTTCGTCGCCATGGGCGGTCCCGTCGAGTTTCAAGCGCTCGGCGTTCGACGCCACGCCGGCGACAGCTTTGAGCGCGTTCGTGCTGCGCATGCCCTGACGACCCGCGATGCCATCCGGCTCTGCGCGGAGGCCGACGAATCGATCGCGCAGGGCGTCTACGTGCTTCCCGCTCGCCTTTGCGAGGGGGCCGAGACGCGGCACCACGCGCCGGGCGCCTGGTACGACCTCCCGAAACGCGGAGGGACGACGGTTTTTGACGTGGCAAGGAGGCACGTGCTGGCCGTCGACTTCGACGTGCTCCGCCCCTCGAACACGTCCGCGACCGACGAGGAGGTTAGCCGGTCAATCGCCGTCGCGCGTGTCGCGTGGCCTGCTCTCGCGGCGATGACAGAAACGGCCTCGCTCGCGCTCGTTCATTCGGGCAACGGACGGCAGATATGGATCGCGCTCGACGGGCTCGGCGCCGACGATGCCACCAAGCTCCTTTGCGCGAGCGTCTTGGCGGGCGCGGATTGCGTGTTCTCGACGGCTGCCGTCAAGGTCGACCTCAAGCTGTTCGACGCCAAGCGAATCCTTCCCGCGTGCGGCACGATGAAACGAAAAGGCGCCGCGGCGATCGTCGCGCGCCCCCATCGCCGGACCGCAATCGTCACCCCCGATGAGCCGCGGCGCCTCTCGCTGGCGGACCTTCGAGAGTTCCACGCCCGACTTCGCGACGAGTGCGACGAGGCCGGGCGGGCCGCGATGGACCTCGCCCTCGGAATCAAGCCGAGCGCAAAGACCACCGGTGCCTTGAACGGCAGTTCGCGGAGCGCCCGGCCTTTTGACCAAGCCAACGATCTCGACCCGACGAAGGTGGCCGAGTGGCTCGAGCTTTACGAGAGCGGCGACCTTCGATGCCCCGGTTGCGGCGAGAGCTCGGGGGTCGACGTCCTCGACCACGGCCTCAAGTGCCTGCACAACCGCTGCGCAAATAAGGGAAGAGGCGGATTCCGAACAAACGTCGACCTGACGATGGAAGTCCGCGCCCTCGACAAGCACGCTGCCGTCGCGGCGCTCGTCGAGCGGTTCGGTCTCGAGCCACTTCGGGAGCCGACCAATGGCCAGAATGGCCGCCACGACAGGGCCGCTTCGGATGAGTGCGACGAGTCTGCGCCCGCGAAGGAAGGCACGCGCGAAAAGCCCGTCGACCTCGTGGGCGGCTTTCCTCTGACCGACTCGGGGAACGCCGAGCGCCTCATCGCGCTACACGGCCAGGATTTGCGATTCGTTCGGACGTGGGACAAATGGCTTGGCTGGAATGGCAAGCAGTGGGCGCTCGATAGCGGTGCGCCACACCGCGCGGCGAAGTCGATGGCGCGCGCCTTGATGAAGCAGGCGGAGAAACTCAGCGACACGGACAAACGCTCGGCGGCGATCAAGTACTCGCTGAAGTGCGAGGGCAAATCCGCAATCGAGGCCATGGTCTCGCTGGCACGTCACGAGCTTGCGATCGCTATCACCCACGAGGATCTGGATACCGATCCGTGGCTGTTCTGCGTGCGCAACGGCACCATCGAATTGAAGACGGGAACCTTGCGGGCACACCGCCGGGCGGACCTTATCACGAAGAGCGTGCCTATCGACTACAGCGAATCGGCCACGTGTGAGCGCTTCGAGCGGTTCGTCTCGGAGGTCATGGCGAACGACGCCGAGCTCGTCACGTTTTTGCAGCGGTTCCTTGGCTACGCGCTCACCGGAGACGTTCGCGAGCACATCCTGACGTTCTGGCACGGCGAGGGCGGCAACGGGAAAAGCCTTCTCGCGGGCATTCTTCTCCACGTCTTTGGCGACTACGCGTGCAAGGCGGCGCCGGACCTGCTCTTCAAGAACGAGCACACGGAGCGTCACCCGACGGAGCTCTGCGACCTGCATGGCCGGCGCCTCGTCGTTTGCAACGAGACCACGAGGGGCCGGGCGTGGGACGAATCGACGCTGAAGGACACGACCGGCGGCGACCGGCTTCGAGGCCGCCGCATGCGGCAAGACTTCTGGGAGTGGAGCCCTACGCACAAGCTCGTCGTGTTCGGGCAGCACAAGCCTCGCATTCGGCAGGCCAACGATGCGATTAGGCGACGACTTCGACTCGTCCCGTTCGCCGTGAGCTTCATCGGTCGTGAGGACAGGACCCTCGCGAAGGCGCTCGAGGCGGAAGCGCCGGGGGTGTTGCGCTGGCTCGTGGCCGGATGCGTCGCCTGGCAACGCGACGGCCTCCCCGAGGCCAAAGCGGTCAGCGAGGCGACGGGCGCCTACTTCCGCGATGAGGACGTGCTGGGTCAGTTCCTAGACACCGAGTGTGTCTTCGCAGACGATGCGAAGGCGGCCCGCAAAGAAGTGCGCGAGCGGTACGCCAAGTGGAGCGCCGAGCGAGACGAACGGCCGGTGGGGCCAAAGGCACTCGCCGAGGCCATACGCCGGCGGGGCGCGATCGAACGAAAGGTGCACACGGCCGCGGGGAAACGCGACGGGTGGGCGGGGTTGCGATTGGCCACCGAGGCGGACCGAGCCGCCAGCGAGACGGCGCCAGGTAGTGAGGTAGTGACCGGTAGTGAGCAAATACCGGTTCAGCAGGATCTACGCGTCCCTCGTGACGCAATAGGGGATCTGGTCACTACTGGTCACTACCTCACTACCCGGGCCCGCGACGACTCCGCCGATTACCTCGAGCGCGAGGGAATCGAGGAGCACGCATGAGGCGCGTCGTCGAGGCCATGGCTGTGAAGGGGTGATGAACAATGTCCTATCCTGTCGACGCGCCCAAGTGTGCAGGGAGTGTGCAGCACACTCGAC
>JALYHV010000282.1 GCA_030776205.1 Myxococcota bacterium
GGACGGCTCCGGGCCTGGTCTGGTTTCACGGCGGCGGTTGGGTGCTCGGGTCGCTCGCGTCCGCGCACCGCGTGTGCGGCGCGCTCGCGAAGCGGGCAGGGGTAGTCGTCGTCTCGATCGATTACCGTCTCGCGCCCGAGTATCCGTTCCCGGCTGGCGCCCTCGACGCCATCGCCGCGACGAGATGGATCCTCGAAACGGCGCCGTCCCTCGGCATCGACCCGCGTGCCGTCGCGGTGGGCGGAGACAGCGCAGGTGGAAACCTCGCGGCCCTCGCCGCGCAGGCCCTTCGAAGCGAACCGCGGCGTCCGGCCTTTCAGCTTCTCGTTTATCCGGCGACGGAGCTGACGCGCAGCCACGAATCGCACCGGCTGTTTGCCGAAGACTACATTTTGTCGAAACGCGCAATGGACTGGTACCTCGGGCATTATCTGCCTGACCCGGAGTCGGCGTCGGACCCTGCCGCGTCCCCGTTCTTCGCGACCGACCTGTCGGGTTTGCCGCCTGCGCTGGTGCTGACCGCCGGCTTCGATCCCCTCCGGGACGAGGGGCGTGCCTATGCCGACAAGATGCGCGCCGCCGGGGTCGAGGTCGAGCACGCGTGCGCGGCGGGATTGGTTCACGGCTTCCTCGCCATGACAGGGTCGATAGGCGAGGCGGGGCGAGCGCTCGATCTCGCTGCGCTGCGCCTCCGAACGGCGCTCGAGCGAACGACGCAGACGCAACCGAGGGGACCTACGCGCGCGGCAGTCTGAGCCCGCCTGCGCGTATCGCCACGATTATGCCAGCCTCCCGCTCAACGCGCCTTGCCGACCTCGGCGGAGAGGGCACGGCGGCGGTTCGCGAAGAACTGCACGAGCTCGTCGTGGCGAGCGCGCGCATCGCTGCGCCCGATCTCGATGAGCCGTCCGGCGAAGGGCCCATCGAAGAGCACGTACGACAGGAAGTCCGCCTCGCTGTCGCCTTCCGCGATGCGCCGCATGGCACGCCCCACGAGCCCCTTTGCCCGGCTCGCGAACTCGGCCGATCGCACGTACTCCCCGGCAAGGACTCCGATGTCCTGCGAGGCCCGGATGTACACGACGTCGACCGGCCGGAGCGCGCCCTCACCGGCCCGCCCGAGCTCGTCGTTGAGCGCGTCGGCGAACCCCAGCCCGAACCTTCGCGTGCCGGCGTCGAGGACGGCGTTCAGCTTCTGCAGCCGATTGATGTCGTTCTCGATGCGATCGAGCAGGAGAGCATTCATCGCCTTGCCGAGGATGAAGAGCGGGTCCGGGTAGTGGCGCTCGCGCTCCTGCTCGAGCGCAGGCGTCGGGCTCGGCTCGCGGATGAAGCGCGGATTGATGACGATCAAACCGTCCGCGCCGAGGCGTCGGGCGGGAGAGAGGGGAACGTTCTGTCGCAGCCCGCCGTCGCAGTAAAAATGCCCGTCGATGTCCACCGCCGGAAAGAGCAGCGGCACCGCGGCCGATGCCAGGGCGTGCTGGGCTTCGATGCGGGCGCTCCGAACGACCATCGTCGGGTCGCTGCCCCAGCCAGGGGTCCCTCCTTCGCGGCGCTGAACGAAGATGACAGTGCGGCCGCTGGCGACATGCGTCGTCGAGATCGACATCGCGGCGAGGCGCCCTGCCTTGATGTGCCTGGAAATGGCGCCGAAAGGGACCGCATCGCGGACTACTCTCTCTATCCCGACCGGATCGAACACGCCGCCGCGCGGCCTCGCCCGTGAAACGGGTGACGTGGCCCGTCCGAGGAGGCGCGCTCCGAGATGAATGATTTCGCGCGCAGACGGCCGAACGATGCGCTCGAGGTCGAGGGCGGTCCACCGTGCCGCGAGCAGCTCGCCGCGCGCGCTCGGGCGATCGGCGTGTGCGGCCAGCATGACGGCGTTGATGCTGCCGGCGGAGGTGCCCGAGAGGATGTCGATCGGGACGTCGTGACCCAACGCGCGCGCGACGTCTTCGAGGACATAGCGCACGACTCCCACCTCGTACGCCGCGCGCGCCGAACCGCCGGCGAGCACCAGCCCCGTCCGGGCCGCCGGCGGGGTCGGTGGCGGTGTGCCTCGGGACATCGTTCCCACAATCTACCTCGCGCCGGCGAGCCGGTCCCGCGTGGGTGCGCTACACCCTCTAGCGAGGCGCCATGCACCCCATGCATCCCTCCGCGTCCGGTCTCCAGCTCGCGATAGCCACCGCGGCTCGGCGTTTCGTCTCGGACCGCATCGGCGACCTAGGCGGGCGCGATCCCATCGCCGCGCTCTACCCGGAGCGCCGCGCGTCGTATTCGCTCTTTGCCCTTCAGATGAGCGACGCGGAATGCGAAGCCGCGCGCCCGTATCTCTTTGGCCGGCCTATTGCCCGCAAGCCGGGCGACGAGCCGACGCGGTGCTTGAATGTGGTCGAAGGGGAGTGGCGGCGTCCGTCCGAGCTCGTCCCAATGAAGTCCCTCGCCGATCGTCGCATCACGCTCTTCGAGCTCGCGCGCTCGCGCCAAGCCGACTGCCTTCATGCCCTCGACCGGGCGTACGCGTTCTGGTCGTCGCTCGCGTGGGCCGAAGAGGGAGCGGCTTACCGCAAGCACGTCATCAAGAACTTTTCGCGGCTCCTTCACTACTACTACGAAGACTGCGTCGACGAGCTGCGCCAGGGCATGCCGAAGACGCGCCTCGAGGCCGAGAAGGACTTCTGGGAGGCCAAGCGCGCCGCCGATCACCTCGAGGGCAGCGCCGAAAAGGCGATGGCGGGCGAGATCGTCCCGACCATGGTTGCAGGCCAGTCGTACTGGAGCGACGCCTACCTCCCCGCCGGCGTCTGCACCCTCCTCACGCCGATGAACTTCATCTACGGCATCCCAGTTATTCAGATGGTCGCCTGCTTTCTGAGCGGTTCGCCGATGATCTTCAAGGGGCACCCGTTCAGCGCGATCTCGAGCACGACGCTCGTCAAGATGCTCCTGGCGGCCGGAGCGGATCCGCGCGCGGTTCACAAGATGGAGGGGTTCGGCGCGGACATCGGGCCGCTCGTGGCCGACGAGCGTGTCGCCGTCGTCAGCGTGACGGGCAGCGCCGAGACCGCGAAGGCGCTGCAGGGCCAGCGCGGGCTGAGGCCGGTGAGGTTCGAGGGAGGCGGCTGCAACTGGGCGTGGGTCGACGAGGGGTTCGGCGATCGCGAGCTCGACCGCATCGCCGCTCGCCTTGCCTATTCCAAGCTCGGTCTTGGGTCCCACAAGTGCACCAGTCTGCACGGAGTGGCGGCGAGTCGGGCGACGCTCGACAGGCTCGAGCCGAAGATCGTCGCCGAGATGAAGACGTGGAGGGTCGGCGATCCCCGCGCTGCCGCCGTGAGCGACACCAAGGTGGTCGGTCCGATGATGGTGCACAAGGCAAGCACCGTCACGAGCATCCAGGAGGGGGCCCGCGCCGCCGGTGTTCGGGTGCTCCTCGAAGGCGGCAAGCTCGCCGGCGACGACTACACGGATCACACCGAAGCCGCGGCTCCCGTCGTTCTCGGCGGCGTCACCGCGGACCTGCACGTGGCGGTCGACTGGGACGGCCAGCGAAAGACCATCGCGCTGGCGACGACGGAGCTTTTCATGCCGGTGCTCGTGACGATGGAGCTCCCCGCATTCGACGATTTCGTACACTTCTGCCTGGAGGTGAACCCGCACGATCTCGCGACCAGCCTCTGGACGCGAGACGACGCGAAGCTCGCTCGCGCCAGGCGGATCCTCGGCGGAATGCTGAAGGAGAACGACGGCACGGACAGCGCCTTCGAATGGGAGGAGTTCGGGGCGAGCGGCGTCGGCGAGAGCGGCAACATGGGCGTCGGGGATGCCGCGGCCACGATCGCGATGTTCTGTCGAAAACAGAAGGGCCGTCACTTTGTGCTGGTGACGCCTTGAACTGGGCAAGCCGAGCGCCTAAGACGCCTGGAACGCGCCATGGCCACAGTCGAAGAGATCGCCGAGAAGAGGTTCGCCGAGGAAGATCAGCGCTGGAACGGCCCGCGCTTCATCGCGCTCGCCATCGTCACGCTGGTCTTCGCCATTTCGCTCATTTATTTCATGTCGACCAGCACGGGTTGCTCGCTCCAGATCGTTCCCTGACGCGCGGCGCTCTTCCGGCCCTCCCGCATCGAAGGCTTGCTCAGCGCGCGGCTTTGGTCGCGTTGCTGGTCGGCAGGAGCGCGTCGACACAAGACGCAAGGCCGGCGGTGCACCCCTGGGCCACGCACTGCGCGACCCGCTGCTTGCCCGAGTCGTTGAGCCCCGAGATCATGGCCGTGCAGTCGGCAGCGCTCGACTTGCACGCCGTCGCTGCGATGCCGCACAGCTGAGCGACCGACGAGTCAGGGCAGGCCTGTGCGAGGGCCGTCCTTCCGCAGCTCGACACCTGTGCGGCGT
>JALYHV010000283.1 GCA_030776205.1 Myxococcota bacterium
CACGGCAAGACGACGTTGACGGCTGCGATCGTGAAGGTGCAGTCGAAGAAGGGTTTGGCGAAGGTCATCAGCTACAAGGACATCGCGAAGGGCGGGACGGTTCGCGACGAGACCAAGACGGTGACGATCGCGGTTGCGCACGTGGAGTACGAGACGGACAAGCGTCACTACGCGCACGTCGATTGCCCTGGGCACGCGGATTACATCAAGAACATGATAACGGGCGCCGCGCAGATGGACGGGGCGATCCTGGTCGTGAGCGCACTGGACAGCGTGATGCCGCAGACGCGCGAGCACGTGCTTTTGGCGCGCCAGGTGGGTCTCAACCACATCGTGGTGTTTTTGAACAAGTGCGACGCGGTCGACGACCCGGAGATGCTGGACCTGGTGGAGATGGAGGTCCGGGAGCTGCTGAACAAGTACAAGTTCGACGGCGACAACGCGATGGTGGTGCGGGGGGCGGCTTTGCCTGCGCTCAACGGGGACGCCAAGTGGGAGAAGTCGATCGACGAGTTGATGGCGGCGCTCGACAGCCGGATCCCGGACCCGGTGCGCGACATCGACCGCCCATTCTTGATGGCGGTGGAGGACGTGTTCTCGATCAAGGGTCGCGGGACGGTGGCGACGGGTCGAGTGGAGCGCGGTGTAGTGAAGGTGGGCGAAGAAGTGGAGATGATCGGGTTTCGCGACACACGCAAAGTGATCGTGACGGGGGTGGAGATGTTCCGCAAGCTGCTCGACCAGGGGCAGGCGGGCGACAACATCGGGGTTTTGCTGCGTGGAATCGAGAAGAACGACATCGAGCGAGGGCAGATCCTCGCGAAGCCGACGTCGGTGACGCCGCACACCAAGTTCGAGTCGGAGGTGTACGTGCTCAAGAAGGAGGAGGGGGGCCGTCACACGCCGTTCTTCACCAATTACCGGCCGCAGCTCTACATGCGCACCACCGATGTGACCGGTACGGTGTCGCTGCCGGAAGGCACGAAGATGGTTATGCCCGGTGACAACACCAAGATGACCGTGGAGCTCATCACGCCCGTGGCGCTCGAGGAGCAGCAGCGCTTCGCCATCCGCGAAGGCGGCCGCACCGTCGGCGCCGGGATCGTCACCAAGATCCTCGCCTGACCGACGGTCGAGCTGATGACCTCCGCACCCTCCGTAATGGCACCGCCGTCGGGTCCGAGCTTGCGAACGAAGATCGCGCTGGCTTGCGAGGCGTGTCAATCGCGGAACTACCGAACCACACGCAAGTCCGACCAAAAGGGGCAGCTTGCGTTGAAGAAGTTCTGCCCGACCTGCAAAGGGCACACGCTTCACAAGGAGACGAAGTGACGCTCGGCGGCGGGCGCGACCCATACCGAAAGCTCGACTATCGACTAAGAGACGAGAACAGGAATAGGGGTTTAGCTCAGTTGGTAGAGCAGCGGATTCCAAATCCGCAGGTCGTGGGTTCGAGCCCCCCAGCCCCTGCCGGAGCCGTTACATTTTCCAGAGCATGACCATGGCGACGAAGGAAGTCCCGAAAACGGAGCACGAAGTGCAAGGCGAGGCGGATCAATCCGTTGGCGTCATGCCGCTCGTGGCTTCTCCGGAGGACCAGGAGCGGCAGACTCTGGATTTGTCGTCAGAGCTCGACCGCGAAGCCGTCGAGGCCAATCCTCCTGTGGAAGCGCCGACCCAGCTCGGAACGGGCCGGTTCGTCTACGCCGCGTACTTTGCTGGGGCGATAGGCATCGCGTTCCTCGCGTCCAAGATCACCACCTTCGTCTGGGCCAAGCTTCAGGGGTGGAAACCCGCCGTCGGCGAGCCACTCGACGAGATCGTGATGCCTTTGTCGGCTCTCGTCGGTGCGCTGACAGCCGTCTATTTCTGGAGACGCACGCGCGTCCGTGCGCTCGCGGAGGAGGTCGCGACAGAAATGTCGAAAGTCACCTGGCCGACGCGTACGGAGGTTACGAATGGAACCTTCGTCGTCATCGTGACCACCGTCGTCTCGACCATTTTCTTTGCGTTGATGGACAAGTTCTGGGGTTTCGTCACCAATCTCGTGTACGGGAGCACCTGACACGTCATGGCCAAGAAGTGGTACGTGATCCAGACCTACTCGGGCTTCGAGGGCAAGGTCAAAGAAGCGCTCCTCCAACGCGTAAAGGAGCACCACATGGAGGATCGTTTTGGCGAGGTGCTCATTCCGACGGAAACGGTGACGGAGCAACGCGCCGGCGGCAAGAGCCGAACGAGGCAAAAGACGAGTTTTCCCGGTTACATCTTCGTCGAAATGGCGATGACCGAGGAAGTTTGGCACGTCGTCAAGGACACGCCGAAAGTCACGGGCTTCATCGGCAACCAGAGGCCCCAGGAGGTCAAGCCTCCGCAGATCGACGACCTGCGCAAGAGCATCGTCGAGGGGGCTGTGAAGCCCAAGCCGCGCGTTTCGTTCGAGGCAGGAGACGAGATTCGAGTCATCGACGGGGCGTTCGCAAACTTCTCGGGGACGGTCGAGGAAGTGAAACCAGACAAGCAGAAGCTGCGGGTGAAGGTATCCATCTTTGGCCGCGCCACCCCCGTCGAGCTCGATTTCAGTCAGGTGGAGAAGAGGGTCTGAGGGGTTCATTGGGCCACTGGGCCCTTGGTCGCGACTAGTGCGTCGACCACGGATTGCGCCGAGCGCGCCGTTCGTGGAGCAGAGGAATCGTCATGGCGAAAAAAGTCACCGGAATGGTCAAGCTCCAGCTCGCGGCAGGCAAAGCGAGCCCGGCCCCGCCCGTAGGACCGGCGCTTGGCCCCCATGGCATCAACATCATGGCGTTCTGCAAGGAGTTCAACGCCAAGACGCAGGGGAGCGATATGATCATCCCCGTCGTCCTGACCGTCTATTCCGACCGGTCCTTCAGCATGCTGCTGAAGACGCCGCCCACCAGCGTCCTTCTCAAGAAAGCGGCGGGGCTGGCGACCAGCAAGAAGCCGGGCGCCGGCTCGAAGGAGCCCAACAAAACGAAGGTCGGCCAGGTCACGATGGGCCAAGTGCGCGAGCTTGCCGCGCAGAAGATGCCGGACATGAACTGTACGGATGTGGAGTCCGCTATTCGTACAGTAATGGGGACGGCGCGATCGATGGGCATCGACATCGTCGACTGAATGAGTCACATCCCGCCGCTCGCCGAATGGTTCGGCCTGCTGCGACCAACCTCGTACCACCACCTCGACGAATTGCGCTCGAGCTTCGGTGGGAGGCCCCAAAAGCCGAACAGGAGGAGAATGCCGAAGATCCCGAAAAAGCGCGCTGCGATCGCCCAGATGGTCGACGTCGAGCGCAAATACAGCGTCGAAGAGGCGTGTGCCCTCCTCAAGAAGGCAAAGTACGCTTCATTCGACGAAACGGTGGACCTGGCCGTGCGCCTAGGCGTCAATCCAAAGCACGCCGATCAAATGGTGCGTGGGGCGCTTGTTCTGCCTCATGGAACCGGCACCACGGTTCGAGTTCTCGTGTTCGCCAAGGGCGAAAAAGAGCGGGAAGCCAGGGATGCCGGCGCCGACTTCGCCGGCAGCGACGACCTCGTGGCGAAAGTCTCCGAAGGCTTTCTCGATTTCGACAGGGTCATCGCCACGCCGGACATGATGGGCACGGTGGGTAAGCTGGGTCGCGTCCTCGGCCCCCGAGGGCTGATGCCGAACCCGAAGGTCGGCACGGTCACGTTCGACCTCGCGTCGGCGGTGAGGGACGCGAAGGGCGGAAAGATCGAGTATCGGGTCGAGAAGGCGGGCATCGTCCACGCGCGAATCGGTAAGGTCTCGTTCAGCGAGCAAGCCCTGACGGACAACGCAAAGGCGCTGATCGGTGCGCTCGTGCGTCAGAAGCCGTCGACCGCAAAGGGCGCGTACCTCCGGAGCATTACGGTGAGCTCCACGATGGGGCCCGGTATCAAAATCGATCCGGCTCACTTCGTGAGCCAGAGCGAAGAGGCATAGCTCGCCATGGACCGCACAACCAAGGACGCCAGCATCGGCGAGATCAAGGCTCGCTTCGACAAGATGACGGCCGCCGTGTTTCTCGACTTCAAGGGCATGAAGGTCGAGCACGTCACCAAGCTTCGAGCCGAGTTTCGCAAGGCCGGCATCGACTACAAGGTCGTCAAGAACACGCTCGTCAAGCACGCGATAAAAGACGCCGCCTACAAGGACAAGCTAGAGGACGTCCTCGCAGGAATGACGGGCATCGCCTGGAGCTACGAAGACCCGAGCGCAGCCGCGAAGGTCGTCAAGGCCTTCCGCAAGGACCCGGCCGGCGAGAAGCTCCAGATCAAGGCAGGGCTTATCGAGGGCTCGGTGCTCGACGCGAAGGGCGTCGAAGACCAGCTCGCGACGATGCCTGGAAAGAACGAGCTTCGCGCGATGCTACTGGCGACGCTGCAAGCGCCGCTGCAGCAGTTCGTCGCGCTGCTCGCAGCCCCGACGCAAAACTTCGTCTACGTACTTTCGGCGAAGGAGCGCGAGGGAAAGTAGCCCGCAGGGGCTCGCACGCGACGCAATACAAGAACTTTGGCCCGAGTTTCGATTACGGAGAATTTCCCATGGTAGATATTTCGCATGAGCAGGTGGTCGATTACTTGTCGAACCTGCCGGTCATTCAGCTTGCCGGCTTGATAAAGACCCTCGAGGACAAGTGGGGCGTCAAGGCCGCGCCGGTCGCGGTGGCCGCCGGACCTGGCGCAGGCGCTGCCGCCGCGGCCGCCCCCGCGGTGGAGGAGAAGACCGAGTTCAACGTCGAGCTCAAGGAAGCCGGCGCCAACAAGATCGCGGTCATCAAGGTTGTCCGCGAGATCTCAGGCCTTGGCCTCAAGGAAGCCAAGGACCTCGTAGAAGGCGCGCCCAAGACGCTGAAGGAAGGCGTTTCCAAGGCAGAGGCAGACGAGATGAAAAAGAAGCTCGAAGATGCCGGCGCCAAGGTCGAGCTAAAGTAGGTGGGCGAATCATTTGCCTTTTTTTGAAGTACGACGCCGAGGGACGGCGCGCGGGAGAGCTCTTCCGTAGCGCGCGTCCCTCGTCGTGTTTGCACAATCCTTTCCGCCGACTAGGCTAGCCCTCCCTCGGCGGCGTGCCTTTTGCTTTACGCGTTCGGAATTCCGACTATACGTCCGACCGCGGCTTCCAGACCTCCCGCCCGGCAAACGCGCGTGCCGGGCGCTCGATGAAGGTCGTTTCCGTTCCGCGTCGATCAGGAGTAGCGATGGCGAGCGTCATCCAGTCGAACTTCCGTATCCGCAAGCATCTCGGACGTGTCCGGAAGGTCATCGAG
>JALYHV010000284.1 GCA_030776205.1 Myxococcota bacterium
TGCACACCGCCGACACGAGCGACGCCGCGCCGAGGTGTGCTCGCCGTGTCGCGCAACGGCGCCTTTGCGACGCAAAAGCATGCGAAGTCATTCACCGAGCTTCTTTTCAGCTGGAATCACCGCCTCGATAGCCATGCTTCTAGCGAGCTGCGGCCTCGACGCATCTGGCCTCTTCAATCAGGCTGACGCTGCGGCGGACTTTGACGGTGGCCTTGACCCGAACGAGGCGTCCGCGACCGTCGGCGCAGAAGAAACGTTTGCCGAGACCGCGGTTTGGCTGGACGCCTCCGAAGCAACTCGCGAAGAAGCGCCCGAATCGGGCTCGCCTGCGACTTCCGGTTCCACTTCCGGGTCCGCCTCCGGCTCGAGCTCCGGCTCGAGCTCGGGATCGAGCTCGGGATCGATGTCGGGGTTGCAGTCGAGTGGAATGCTTCCTGAGGGAGGACCCGAGGATGCGACCACCGCACACTCCTGCACGGGACGGAATTGCCCCACGGCAGTCTTTTACCTGACATCGGACGCGACGATGCCGATGGGGCGGCAGATTTCGTTTCGCGTGAAGGTCGTGAACGGCTCGCTCTCAGGGAGCCTCGACCTGTCGCGTCTGACGATGCGTTACTGGTTCGCGTCGAGAGGCAGCAAGAGCTTGGTGTTCCACTGCGATTATGCGGCTCTCGGTTGCGCCAACCTCACCGGGCAATTCACGGCGATGGCGGCGCCGACTCCGAACGCCGACACGTACCTCGAGCTCTCTTTCAAGTCAGGTAACGTTGCGGCCATGACCGATTCCGGCGAAATTTTGCTTCGACTCGCCGACGTCAGCTACGCCGTCACGCTCGACCAAGCCACGGATTGGTCCTTCGACGCGACCAAGACTTCGTACGCGGCCTGGGACCACATCACCCTCTACAACGCGGGCGTGCTCGTGTGGGGGCTGGAACCGCGCTGATCCAGCGTTTCCTGCACCTCGACCGGCGTCACTGCGCGGCCACTCATTGCGACCCACCGCGCCGGGAAGGCGATCCCGGCTTGGGCCAGAGGCGGACGACGTACGCGGAGAGCATTGCGCCCGAAAAAAACGCCGTCATAGCCAGCAGAAAATCCGTCACGGCTGGCCCGCCCACTCGAGTTGCTCCCTTGCCGCGGCGCCAGTGCGCATGTCCGCCCTTCTTTGCTCTCCTGAGCTGTCTGACTTCATGTTGCCCCTTCACAACGGTCTACGGCCGGAGCCATCGCGCCGAAAAGAGACAAGCCGCGTGGTTGCGCTCGGAGGCCGGCACGTCTTTCCCGATTCCTCCGGCGCCAGCCGTGCCTTTGCAGTAGGGAATCGGTGTCGCGAGCGATGGCCGCGTCAGCGAGGAAACAATGGATTTGGGCATTCGCGGGAAGGTCGCGCTCGTTACCGGAGCGAGCTCGGGAATTGGCGAGGCCGTCGCGCTCGCGCTCGCGGCCGAAGGTGTGAAGCTCGCGATCGCTGCGAGGCGGACCGAGCTGCTCGACGCGATCGCGACGCGAGCGAAGGCGCTCGGTGCCTCGGACGCGCGCGGCTTCAGTCTGGATCTTACCGACGGTGGCTCGATTTCACGGGCGCTCGAGGCGGTGCGCGACGCGTTCGGCCACATCGACATTGTCGTCCTCAACGGCGGCGGCCCAAAACCAGGCCATTTCGCCGACATGACGCTCGAGGATTGGGACGCCGCGTACCGCGCGGTGCTGCGAAGCATGATTGAGCTGCTCGACGCAACGGTTCCCCCGATGCGGGCGCGGAAGTGGGGACGTGTCGTCGCGCTCACCTCGACCGCGGTAAAGCAGCCGATTGCGAACATCGTTCTTTCCAATGCGTTGCGGAGCGCGCTCGTATCGGCGCTGAAGACGCTCGCCAGCGAGATCGCGGCCGACGGTGTGACCGTCAACGCGATCGCCACCGGCCTCGTTGGCACCGACCGCCTGCGCGAGCTTCATGGCAGCGCGGAGCAGATCGAGCGGGCGGCGCGCGCGACGGTCCCTGTCGGCCGGGTCGCCACTCCCGCCGAGTTTGCGCCCATGGTCGCGTTTCTGTGTGGAGCGCCGGCGAGCTACGTGACCGGGCAGACGATTGCCATCGACGGTGGCCTGATTCGCGGAACGTACGGATGAAGCCACTGCCGACTCGCGGAGGGTCATTTGCCGTCGCCCGACGAATGCGGCGATGGCGCGGAGAGGAGCGCCGGCGTTCTGATCGCCCAGACCAGCGCCGCGATCCAGCCCACGCCCGTCCAACCGAGGAGCACGTTCGTGCGGACGACCGTCCCGTACTCGGAGTGATTGCGCCCGGCTGCGACGATGCTCGGCACCAAGTACGCGGCAAGCACGATGGGCACGAAGACGAGACGGACAAACATCGCGAGGCTCCTTCCACCCCGGGGTACGGGTCGGATGCCGCAAGAGGTAAGAGTCCGGAAGCGAACCGGACCCAGCGACACGGTTCGCCGTAGCCACGGATGGGCCGGCCTGACGCTTCGCACGCCTGTGGTAACCAAATTTCTATGTTTCGTATGACGCTTGCCAATTCGCTTCGAATCGGGTCGCTGCTGCTCTCCCTCGGGGCTGCCGGATGCACGACGACGGTGTCCGCCGGGACCGGCACCACAGGAACCAGCACAGCCGCCTCGTGCTCGCTCGACAGCTCGGCGGGCTGCGGCGCGGGTGCCTTCGGCTACGCTTGCGTCGGCGGCGCGACCCCCGATCGAAGCCAGAGCGGCCTTTCTTGCAGCGCTGGCAGAGTGAGCGGTTCGGGCGGCACGCTCTACTGCTGCGTGGACGTCGCGTTCATGGCCAACACGTGCGGGCCCGATGCGGCAGTGACAGGCTGCGCGCAGCCTTCGATCGGCTTCTCGTGCACCAGCAGCAACCGACCGGAACAGACCGATCCGTCGCTCCTGTGCAGCACCGAGGCCGTACCGGGGCCCTCGGGGTCGACGCTGTACTGTTGCAGCACGGCTGGGGCAGCGGCCGCCGCCTGCGCTCCAGACGCCAGCGTCGCCTGCACGACGGCGGGAGCCACCGGATACACCTGCACCGGAGGTGGCACTCCCCCTGCCCCGCTCGCGTGCGGCGCCGGGGTCCCGGAAGGCGGGGACGCCATCGGCTACTGCTGCGCGAGCGCTTCGACTACCGCTGCTTGCGCCCCAGACACGAGCGTGATCTGCACGACGGCCGGCGCGACCGGATACACCTGCACCGGGGGGGCGACGCCGTCGGCGCCGCTCAATTGTGGGGCCGGCGCGCCGGAAGGCGGGAACGCCATCGGATACTGCTGCACGACGAGCACGACGCCTTCGTCGACCTGCGCGCCGAGCGGCTCCGTCTCCTGCTCGGCGGGATTCGACGGCTATTCGTGCAGCGGGCAAGATACGCCATGGCAGGCCGTACCCTCGCTCCTCTGCCAACCGTCAGGTGGGACAGGTGGCTACTGTTGCGTAAGCAGCGCGAACAGCTGCGTCGAGGCGCCCGCCATTACCGACTGCCCGCCGCCCTATTACGGCGTGAGGTGCTCGGGCGCCGACATGGCGTCCACAGCCAACGCGGCTCTTTTGTGTGCCGCTGACCCGAACGGCGGCCTGATGGATTTCTGCTGCAGCGCGCGCTGACCGAGGACCAAGGTCGTCGAGACTACGAGAGCCGGCCAAACCCGAATGCCAGATTCCGCCTCGGCCTCTGGCCAAGCACCAAGAATGGTGCAGCGCACTCGCCGGATCAAGTAGGGTGGCGCGCTCCTCGTGAGCGCAGAAACAGGAGAAGCCGGAAGGACGGCGAGCCGGCGCCACAGCACGCGCCCCCCGCTCTGGGGCGAAGATCACGCTTCGCTGCGGGTGCCCGGCCGGTTCGGTGCGGTCGACCTTCTCCTCGCGCTCACTCTCGTCGCCTTCGTCTTCGGCGCGTCGCGGCTCGGAGCGGAGTGGGTCGCCCCGGCACGAGCCCGCGTGGAGATCGACCTCTCCCCGTGGGCGCTCCCGAGGTACACGTTGTACTCGCTCTCGCGGGGGCTCATCGCTTACGTCTTCTCGCTCGGCTTCAGCCTCGTTTACGGCTTCTGGGCGGCCAAGAGCGAGCTCGCGGCCCGCGTCCTGGTCCCCGCGCTAGACGTGCTGCAGAGCATCCCGGTGCTCGGCTTCATGCCCGGGCTCGTCCTCGCGCTGGTGGCGGCGTTCCCGACGAGCAACGTCGGTCTCGAGCTCGCCGCGGTTATCATGATCTTCACCGGTCAGGCGTGGAACATGACCTTCAGCTTCTATTACTCGCTGCGAGCGGTGCCGCAGGACCAGCGCGAGGTCGCCACCGCCTACCGGTTCACGTGGTGGGAACGCCTTCGCTGGGTGGAGCTCCCGTTCTCCACCATCGGCCTCGTCTGGAACAGCATGATGAGCATGGCCGGCGGGTGGTTCTTTCTCATGATCAACGAGGCGTTCGTCCTCGGAGACAAGGATTTCCGCCTTCCTGGACTCGGCTCTTACATGAGCGTGGCGGTCGCCCGCGGCGACAGCGCGGCGATGCTAGGGGCGGTCGCGGCGATGGCTCTCATGATAATCCTGCTCGATCAGGTCCTCTGGCGCCCAGTGGTGGTCTGGGCCGAGAAGTTTCGCGTCGAGGAGGGCGGCCAGGGCATTGCCTCCCGGTCATGGGTGCTCGACCTGCTGCGCAAATCGCGCGTGCTCGGCGGGATCCATCGCCTGCTTCGAAGCCTCGGGCGCGGAAGGCTCGCGGCGGCGACACCCGGCGGGAGCCGCGCGTCGCGCGTGGCTCCGAAGCCTGCCGCCATTAGCCGCGTGCTCTCGTCCTTGCTCTTCGGGGCGCTCCTCGTCCTGCTCTCCTATGGCGGCTTTCGTCTCCTCCACACGCTGCGGCTCGTCGGCCCACTCGACTGGCTGCGCCTCGCAGGCGCGGGGCTCCTCACCCTTGGGCGCGTCGTCCTCTCCACCGCCCTCGGCACGCTCTGGGCTCTGCCGGCGGGACTGGCCATCGGCCTTTCGCAGCGCGTCTCGCGATGGCTGCAGCCGGTCGTGCAGGTGCTCGCGTCCTTTCCCGCGCCGATGCTCTTTCCCGTCGTCGTCCTCGCGCTCGTTTCCGCGCACGTCTCGCTGGGATGGGGGAGCATCGTTTTGATGTTGCTCGGTACGCAGTGGTACATCCTCTTCAACGTGATCGCGGGCGCCTCGGCGATCCCGTCCGATCTCCGCGAGGCGGCGCGAAGCTATCGATTGGGCCGCTGGCAACGCACGCGCACGCTCTACTTGCCGGCGGTGTTTCCGCACCTCGTGACGGGCTGGGTAACGGCGGCCGGAGGCGCGTGGAACGCGAGCATCGTTTCCGAGTTCGTGACCGTCAAGGACCAGACGCTCGTCGCGTCCGGGCTCGGCTCACGGATCAGCCAGGCCGCGGCCGCAGCGAACTTCCCCCTGCTTGCCTCCAGTGTGTTTGTCATGTCGCTCCTCGTCGTTACGTTCAATCGCGTGGTGTGGCGTCGGCTTTATCACATCGCCCAGAGCCGCTTCTCCCTCGACAAGTGATGGCCATGCCCAACGAAGCGACACCCGCCAAAGACGAGGACAGGGCGCTCTGCGAAGCGCGCGGTGTCTCGCACCAGTTCACGATGCCGAACGGCTCGCCACACCTGGTGCTCGACGACATAACAGTCGCCGTCCAACCCAACGAGGTCATCGCTCTTCTAGGGCCCTCGGGGTGCGGCAAGTCGACCATCCTGCGCGTCCTGGCTGGCCTGATCGCGCCGACCTCGGGCGCCACTTTCTACCATGGCGCACCGCTGGCCGGGCTGAACCCCGGCGTAGCGATGGTGTTCCAGAGCTTCGCCCTCTTCCCGTGGATGACCGTCGCGGAGAACGTCGAGGCGGTCCTCAAGGCGGCCCGCTTGAGCGCGCCCGAAATCGCGTCGCGCACGGCGAACGCCATCCGCATGGTCGGCCTCGTCGGGTTCGAGGAGGCGTATCCGCGCGAGCTCTCCGGCGGCATGAAGCAACGCGTCGGGATGGCGCGTGCCTTCTCGCTCAACCCCGAGCTCCTCTTCATGGACGAGCCCTTCAGCCAGGTCGACGCGCTGACCGCGCAAAGCCTCCGCGCGGAGGTCTTGGACATTTGGAAGGACAAGGCGAAAAACCCGTCTTCGATCGTGATGGTCAGCCACGACATCGGCGAGGTCGCGTTCATGGCCGATCGCATCGTCGTTCTTAGTGCCAACCCGGGTCGTGTGCGGATGATCGTCAAGAACGACCTCCCCCGCCCGCGCGACTACCGCTCCCCGGAGATCGCCGCCCTCGTCGATCGGCTCCGCGAGATCATCACCGGCAGCGAGCTACCGGACGAGGCGCCGTCCGTCACGCGGGCCCCTGCGTTCGGGCCGTTGCCCGATTCGACCACAGGTGAGCTCAGCGGCCTCCTCGAGTACCTCGACGCGCGCGGCGGCCGCGAGGACGTGTTCCACATCGCGATCGACACCCACCGTGAATTCGGCCGCGTGATCACCATCGTCAAGGCGGCGGAGCTCCTCGAGTTCGTGGACACGCCCAAGCGCATCGTCGAGCTCACGCCGCACGGTGCCCGCTTCGTGCAGGGCACGCCGGACGAACGCAAGACGCTCTGGCGCGAGTCGCTCCTGAAGCTCGGGCTCTTCAAGGAGCTCGCCGAGGTGCTCGCCCGGTCCCCCAAGCACGCAGTCGACCGCGATTTCGTGCTCGAGGAAATCGTGCTCCGCATGCCGTCCGAGAACTACGAGAAGACGTTCGAGACGCTCGTCGGCTGGGCGCGATTCGGGAATCTCTTCGCCTACGACGAAGACGAGCAGCGCCTCTTCCTCCAATGACACTTTCTTCGTTGGTCGGCTCGATCGACGCTTTTGAGCCGTCTCGCCCGCGCCGGGCTTCTGTCCGCGTTGCCCTGTCGGGCCGGCTCGAGGGACAACAGACAACGCGAAACGCGAGAATCGCGGGAAAAGCGACCCCTCGCGGGTGGCCTTCTGGCTGCCTTACCAGGAACATAATCGGCCGATCCCTGCGCGTTGCCCGCGTCGCGGGTCGTCACCGTACAGGAGTACGGCTCCTCGCCCCGCCGCAGGCTTCGCTTGGTTTCGACCGATTCTGAGACGAGTTCTACGATTTCCGTCGGCTATCTCTGCCGTCGCGCGACTTGCGGCGTGCGTACCCATCCGGTAGTTGCTGGTGTCGTGCCATGAGCGAGAGGAGCGACGCCGATCTCCGGGCGCTGGCGCTTCGCGTGCGCGAGCACGTCGTGCGGATGGCGACGCACGGGGGCTGCTTCCTCGGCGCGTCTCTCTCGTGTACCGACCTGCTCGTTCACCTCTACACGCGCGTTCTCCGCATCACACCGGGGTCGCTCGCCGATCCCGATCGCGACTACTTGCTCCTGTCGAAGGGGCACGACGTGCCTGCGCTCTACGGCACGCTGGCGGAGCTCGGCTTTTTTCCTCGCGCCCGCCTGGAAAACCATCTCAAGACGAACGACTCGATGTACTGGCATCCCAACCGGGACATACCCGGCATCGAGTTTCACTCCGGGTCGCTCGGGCATCTGCTGTCCGTAGGCGTGGGCATCGCGCTCGACGTCACGCTGCGCGCCGGGCCCTCGCGCGTCTTCGTCGTGGTCGGTGACGGGGAGCTGAACGAAGGGTCGGTTTGGGAAGCGCTCCTCGTCGCGAACGCCAAGCGCCTCGACAACCTGGTCGTCGTAGTGGACAGAAATGAGTTTCAAGCGAACCTGCGCACGGAGGAGCTGGTGCCTCTCGAGCCTCTCGAGGCGAAGTTTGCTGCGTTCGGCGCGAGCGTGACCACGTGCGACGGGCACGACTTTGCCGCGCTCGCGGCGGCCTTCGCTTCGCTCCCGCGCGAGGTCAGTCGGCCCACCGTGGTCATTGCGCGCACCGTACGCGGCAAGGGAGTGCCGAGCATCGAGCGCCGCGCCGATCGATGGTTCGTCGATGTGTCGGCCGCGGAGGTCGAAGCGCTGCTCGACGAGCTGCGCGGGGGCGATCGCGCGACGCTCACCTCCGAGACCAAGGTGGTGCGCTGAATGGCCACGTACGAAGAGACGCTCGCGTCGATCGCCGAGCGCGACCCCCGCGTCGTCGTTCTGACAGCCGAGAACCGCGGCCCCATTCGAAATCTGCCGCAGCGCCTCGGAAACCGCTTCATCGACGTGGGTATCGCCGAGCAGACGATGATTGGGGCCGCCGCGGGGCTCGCGCTCCGCGGTCGCATACCGGTTTGCCACGCGCTCGCCACATTTTTGACCATGCGGGCATTCGAGTTCATTCGGGACGACGTCGGCATCGCACGTCTGCCGGTCAAGCTGATCGGTGCGGTGCCCGGTTTTCTTTCGGAGGCGAACGGCCCCACCCACCAGGCGATCGAGGACATCGCGCTGATGCGCGTCATCCCGCACATGCAGATCGTCTGCCCCGCTGACGAGACGGAGCTGGCCCTCGCCCTCCCAGTCGTCGTCGCCAGCAACGAGCCTTGCTACGTGCGGTTCAACGCGACGCCGGCGTCGGTCGACCACGCTGGCCCGTTCGAGCTCGGGCGGGCGGAGGTGCTCGCCGTGGGCGACGACGTCACGCTCTTGACCTACGGCTTCCTGCTCGGCCAGGCGGAGCTGGCGCGGCGCCGTCTCGAGAGTCAGGGCGTGCGCACCGGCCTCGTGAACGTGCGGACGCTTCGCCCGCTCGACACGCAGAGCATCCTCCGCGCCGCCTCGCAATCATCCTGCCTCGTGACCATCGAGGACCACTCCCTCGTCGGCGGGCTCTACTCGATCGTCTGCGAGACGCTCGTCCACGGCGGCGTCCAGGCGCGGGTGCTCCCGCTGGCGCTCGAAGACCGCTGGTTCAAGCCAGCCCTCTTGGCGCAGGTCCTCGCCTTCGAGGGCTTCGACAGCGCCTCGCTCGCGGCGCGCGTGCTCACCGCGATCCACCGAGCCCCAGCGAACGAACGGCCTTTCCCCCAGCACCACGAATGATGAGCTCGCCCACGAGGGTATGATTGCCATGGACCCGATCGCTCAATTCAAAGAGAACGCGAAGCAAGGTTGGTCGACGTTCGCCCCGACCGAGATGGTCACCGCCTCTGTCGCTCCACGGCTCGTGAAGTTCGCCGCGGTCCAACCCGGGAACGTCGTGCTCGATGTGGCGTGCGGGACGGGCGTGGTCGCGCTCACCGCCGCGCGGCTCGGCGCCACGGTCACCGGCGTCGACCTGACTCCCAAACTGCTCGAGCGGGCCCGCGAAAACGCGGGAATGATGAGCCTCGATGTGACGTGGATCGAGGGGGACGCCGAAGCGCTGCCGGTTGGCGACGCCAAGTTCGATGTCGTCCTAAGCCAGTTTGGTCACATGTTTGCGCCTCGGCCGCAGGTGACCGTCCGCGAGATGCTGCGCGCCCTCAAGCCCGGGGGAACTATCGCGTTCTCCACCTGGCCGCCCGAGATGATGGTCGGCAGGTTGCTTCAGGTCACGGGCAAATACGCGCCCGCTCCCCCGCCCGAAGTCGCCCCCCCACCCGCCTGGGGCGACCCGAGCGTCGTACGCGAGCGGCTCGGCAGCGCGGTCAAGGATCTCTGCTTTGCGCGCGACGTGATGAATTTCCAGATGCTCAGCGTGCCGCATTACCGGGCGTTCATGGAGACGAACGTCGGGCCGATCACGAAGCTGGTCCAGGCGCTCGCCGCGTCCGATCCACAGAAACTCGCCGCCCTCCGTCGCGAGCTCGACGAGCTCGTCGCGCTCTACTTCGCGGACAACCAGGTGCGGCAGGACTTTCTCATGACACGCGCGGTGAAGGTCTAGTGGAGAGCGGAACGAAAGACCGCCGGGATCGGCCGCTTCACTTCACCAGCTTGAAGGCGCGCGGCGACCAGTCGTTGCGCGCGATCCCCGGGATGCACCAGAGCATGCACAGCGGCTCGATGGCACGCGCCGCTTCGACCTTACCCATGTCTTCCGGGTCCCAGCCGAACTGAGCCGCGATGCGCGACACCGTCGCCTTCGCCGCCTCGTCGTTGCCGCAAAGAAACATCGTCGGCCGACTCTCGAGGGGCGGATCGACCATGTAGGCGCCGCCCACGGAATTGAAAGCCTTGACGAAGCGTGCGTCGGCGAACTCGCGCTGCAGCCGCTCCATGAGCGACTCGTTGCTAGTGGTGAAATAGCCGAGCACGCCGTTGACGGGCGGCGTGTCGGCGATCGGATTGGTCGTGTCGATGACCGTCTTTCCCCGGAAGTTTTCGATCCCCGCGATCCGAAGCGACTCGGCTGCCGCCGTGCCTTTGGCGGCCAGCACGATGACTTCGCCAAACTGCGCCGCCTGCGCGTTCGAGCCTACGCGCGCCTGCGGGTGCTGCTCTGCCCACTTTTTGAGCTTGCCGGGATCGCGCGTGCCGAGCGTTACCTCGTGGCCGTGCTTGATGAAACCTGCCCCCAGAAACTGAGCGACGACGCCTGAACCGAGAATGCCGACCTTCATGAAACGCTCCCTCTTGCTCCGTGCGACGTGTTGCGTCGCCGGGCGCCAGGCTACCACGCCGAAAGGGCGGGTACGGATCGTGCTCACCTGGTCGCCCGATGCACCCAGAGCATCCGACCTCAACGATCTGGGAAGAGGATGAGACCATGCTTTTCGCGATCGCGGCTGTGTTTGTCGTCCTGTGGGGAATGGGTTACCTCGCGTTTCACGTCACGACCGGGCTGATCCACCTGCTGCTCCTCGCCGCTGTGGTGGCGGTCGTCTTCCAGCTCGTGAGCGGTCGCAGGACGGTGTGACCCGGAGCCCGTTGGGGCTTTTTTCCCCGACGAGGCGCGTTGGACGGTGTGGCGCCAAGCGCGCGTGCTCGGCGCCGCCCGTATTCGATTGGTAAACGCCGTCGCGTGGACTTGGGCGAGCTCCGTCTCCACCGGGGTCTCGCCGGGGTCGCTCCGCCGAGGACCGCCCGTGAAGGACGACTTGGCGCCTACGCTTCCGCGCCTCGTACGCGGAAATTGTGACAAGCTCCACGGCGAGGCCGCGAACGTCATCCTCCCTTTATGCTCTCCGTTCGGCAAACCGGAGGCTGCCAGCCAACAAAGTCGCTTTGCAGCCTAGCGGAGCGACATTGTCGAACGGATCCGTGGCTCTTCGAGCGTGAAAAGCCGCTCTGCCGATGGGAAATGGCGCGGGGGCACCTGGCACAGATGCTTTTTCAACTGGCAACGACGCTCTTCCAACTCGAAATGGCGCGCGGCCAAGGACAAATGAGGAGCTACCCGTTGCACGCGAGACGTTGTTCATTGAAAACGTGACGTTCCCGACAAGAAAAGGTGCGTTGTAAGCGGGCAATGACGCTTTGCTCGTCCAAAACGCATCGCTTCCGACGGAAAAAGGAGCTCGGCTCGATGAAAAAGATCCCTGTCTCGACGAAAGTGTGACCGGGCCGAGGAACAACGACACATTCATGAGAGCAAACGTCACGTTTACGAAAGAACAACGACAACACCCCTCACGCAAAGTCGCCGACGTGACGCACGCGGTGTCAGGGGGTGTCTTCCTCACGCAACGTTTGGTTGATGTCGTGCGCCGCTCGCGCTCCCTGTGCGGCGGCCACGATTGCGAACTTCACGTCATGCGACGCGTCACCCGCGAGGTAGACGCCCGCCACGCGTGTTTTCTGCTTCTCGCCCGTCTCGGCGAAGTCCCCGTCTTCGAACGAACAGCCGAGCATCTCCGCCAGCGGAGAGCGCTGCCGCTGGCCGAGATGGAGGAAGATCGCGTCGCGCGGGACTCGAATGCCTCCTTCGAGGAGCACGTCACGCAAGCCGACGTCGTCCCCCTCGAATGCCTCGATTCGCTCCTCGCGTAACCAAACGCGATTCCTCGTGAGCCGCGCGCGCGCGGAGGGATCGAGATCCGCCGGACCGTTGCTGAAGAGAATGACGTCGCGGCTCCACGTCGTCAGTCCGAGCGCGGCCTCGGCGGACGATGGGCCGCTGCCGTACGCGCCGAGCGCGCGATCCCGGAGCTCCCAGCCATCGCAGTACGCGCACGGATAGATGCCTCGCGCGTAGAGCTCCCCCGCTCCGGGCACGTCGGGCAGCACGTCCGTCACACCGGTAGCCAGGAGTAGCCTTCGAGCGCGCGCACTCTCGCCGTTCGCGTCGGTCAGCTCGAACCCCCCGGGCACCCTCTCGGCGCGCGTAACGCGCACAGCACGTAGCTCGACGGCATACGGCGACAGCTCGGCGCGCGCCCTCTCGCGCAGCGCTCCCGGCGCAATCCCGTCATGCCCGAGAAAGCCATGAACGCCGCGCGATCGGGCGTTGCGGGGCTTGCCCTCGTCGTAGACGAGGACGCTTCGGCGACACCTTCCGAGAACGAGCGCGGCAGTGAGACCCGCAGGGCCTCCGCCAACGATGGCGACGTCGTGCATGCGCAACGTCCTGCATGCGGAGCGCCGCTCCTGGCAACGCGGCCTCACGTGTCGTCACATTTTGCACGAACGCGCGTACGCTGGATGCGTCTAGAGGCATTGCAACGTGACGAGCGCGCCCGGCGGCGGCTGCGCGGCGCTGAACACCAGCAACTGCGGACAGGCAGAGCCGCCGCCCTCGACGTAGCACCAGCCCGGATCGCTCGAGGCAGCGCACGACGCGCTCGCATCGAAGCTGGCCGGATTCAGGTTCTGGCTGAGCTGCGTGAGCACGCACGTCGGCAGGGTGCTCGGGTCCACGCTCGCGCTGAGCGGCCCGCCGGCCGCCACCCAGGCCTCGTGCTGTGATTTCCGCAAGGGGCCGACGGCCGAGGGATCCGGAGTGGACAGCCCGACTCCGCTGCAGTCTCCTGCCGGCAGGGTCACGAGCGCATTGCATGGCACGCGGCCGCTCGCGTCGCGCGCCAGCTTCTGCGGAAAGCAGCGCGACATCAGCGAGAACTTGACCCGGTCGATGATCGCCGAAACCGCGGGGCGATAGCCATAAAGAGGGTCGTCGAGGCGCTGCTCGGTCTCGTGAATGGGGCAAAGACTGGACACGATGCCCTGCTCCTTCATGGCGCGCGCGATGACCATCTCGCGAACCGACGGGTAGGCTTTGCCGTAGACCTGCGCAGTTCCGTGTCCGCCCGGTCCCACTCCGCCCGACTGGCAGAGCGGGGTGCCGGCGGTAGCGCTGCCCGCGGAGCAGTCGCACGCGCCGGCGAAGGCGGGCGACGTGCAGTCTTTGGGCGTTGGGAGCTTGAAGATGCACGCGAACTGGAGGTCACCTTTGCCGGTCGCCCACTCGCGCCCGTTGATGGGATCGCAGTTGTCGGCCGCCGTCGCTGGGCACGTGGACGCGTTCGCCATGACGCCGCGGCTGGTGCGCTCGGCCGTCGATTCGAGCATGTGAAAGTCGACTCCCGTGAAATCGTAGTGCTCCGGATCGTTGCCCGTAATGAGCGTCCAGTCGGCGGTGCCCAGCGTCTTTTTCTGCGGGCAGTCCGCTGGGTTCGTTCCCGCGGGGCACTCCGCGTCGCCGGGCTTGGCCTGCAGCAGCTGGTGAGGCACGCCGGCGATGGCCGCGTAGTACACGTCCGTTGCTTCGCGCGGGCCGCGCTGAAGGTTGCAGAGCGCCGCGGGATCGCTGCTGCTCGTGGGCAAGGCCTTCGCGAAGATCGGATTGACGCAGTTCGCGGTGGCGTTCTGGTCACCGACGTAGTTGCCGCTTCCGTCCACCTCGTGCGCCCTGTCCGGCACGGTCAGCCTGGTGAGACCGCGCACGTAACGTGACGTGGGGTAGCCGGCGAAGAGTCCGAAGCGCTGCTTCTGGTTGAAGAAGCGCACGTTGATTTGATCGTTCGAGGGGTCGAGATAGCCCGCTACGGCCGAAGCTCCGTCTTTTGGGCAGCGGGTCGCGAAGTCCGGCTGGCCTTGGATAAAGGCGCACGAGGTGCAGTTGGGGTCGTTCGGTCCGGTCGCGAGGACGTTGTTGGGGTCGACGTTGTTGCACTCGATGGTCCCCTGCGGCGCGGTGTTGTTGGTCAGGTTTCCAGGGAAATTTGTGCTTGCGAAAGCCCAGCCCTGCCCGCCGATGGCCAACGGGTTTGCGACCTCCTCGTTTTCGTCCGTCACGACGATGACCGCCAGCAGCGAATCCGGCCGCAAGAAGTCGGCGCGCTGCCGCAGGATCGTGTCATCGAACCCGACGAGCGACGCCCGGTTTGCGTTGATCGCGATCGAGTCGAAGGGATCCGGCTGGACGAGGAACCGGTACCACGCCTCGTTCTGCGCCTCGAAGCCGCAGCCGTGCTCGTGAACGCCGATGACCATCTCGGTGAAGTCGCCGATGAGCGTGCCCACTTGCCGACGCATGCCAACCGCCGCGATGGGGGGGGTCGGGGGACGCGCCGCGCCCGTGTTCTGCGGCACGTCGGGAAACCACGCGAGCAGGTGGCTTGGGTTCGCGTCGGGCACGCTTGCCTCGCTGGCGCCCCCTCGGTTGACGAGCTCGCCCCGGTCGTCGTTGTGGGCGTTCAGCGCAGCGTTCGCCGGGTTGGTGTCCGTGGCGTTGCATATGTCGCCGCCGCGGCCGCCAAGCGAGGAGGTGACGATGCCGATGTGCATGTCGTGAACCGGCGAAAACTCCGGGACCGAGCCCAGCGGACAGACGCCCGTGGGCGACGCCGTCGCTCCCGTCGGACTGCCCGCCTTGTCGACGCAATTCGGCGACACGAGCCGATTGAGCATGTCCGGCACGGCGGCGGCGAGGAGCTCCTGTTTGTCCCCCATGGAACTGGAGTTGTCGATCATGAAGAGAAGGTCGACCTTCCCGGCGCCCCCCGGGCGGATGACGCTTACGCTAGTGCCACTGGAATAGGGCGGCGACGCATCAACGTCCGTCCCCGGGAGCACGGCGAGCCCCGATCCCGAAATGGATCCGCTGCCGCCGCTCCCTCCGCCGGCACCACTGACGCTCCCGCCGCCGGAGGCGCCCCCGCCCGAGCCGGCGCCATCGCCCGACGAACCGGTCCCGCGGGACGGGGCAGGCGCGACCGACCCAGCGCAGCCGACGACGACAGTCCACGAAGCGACTACGAACGCGCACACGGCAAGCACCTTCGAGAGACCCATGACCTACCCGATGGCCGCAAGCGACGGTCCCCGTCGACCGCAGGACCGTAACCCTCGCGCCGACCAAAAAACGCGCCGGGTGGCGGTCAGCCGGTCACGCGGGCGGGCGTGAGCTCAAGACGCTTCGCTGCGGATCGCCGGCCCCTCCAAGCTGCAAGAACTGCCCGGATACCGGGTCGTAGTCGTAGACGTCCCCGGACGCGATCTTGAACACCCACCCCCGCATCTTGAGGGTACCCGCGTCCAGCCGGCGGGCGACGAAGTCGAAGGAGCGGAGGTTTTCCAGCTGAATGAGCACGTTTTCTTGCGCCGCCGCGGTCTTGCGGGCGTCCCCGTCCAGATGGCCGTAGCGCTCTCGAATGAGCTCGGGAATGCGCGACGACTCCGCCAACCAACGCGACACGAACCGCAAATGCCCCACACGCTCCGGGTCCAAGATCGCCTCGATCGCACCGCACTGGGTATGCCCGCAGACGATGACGTCCCGCACCTCGAGCACCTCCACGGCAAACTGGATTGCCGCCGAGACGCCGCCGATAACGCCTCGCTCAACGGACGGAACGATGTTGCCGATGTTGCTGACGGTGAACAGATCGCCCGGCGCGGCGGTCGTGATGAGCGTGGGGACGACCCGGGAGTCGCAGCAGGTGATGAAGAGCGTCTCTGGACGCTGCCCCTTCTCCGAGAGCTGCTCGAACAGTGTCCGGTTCGTCGCGAAGTAGTTGGCTTTGAAATGGTGTATTCCCGCTTCGAGCTTCTGCATCGGCGGGGACTCTACCGAGGATGCGCGCGCAGCGGAATGCGTGCTGCCTGCTCGGGTCAGACGAAACGCGACCGACACATAGCCGGCCTCGACCGACCGCGTCGACCGACGGTCTCTCGAGGGGTCAGGGCGCGCCGACGTCGTATTTGGCCGTCGAGACGCTCGACGCGTCGAGCGTCACCTCGAGGCCACCGGCGCCCGCCGTTCCCGTGAGCCTCCAGCCGAGATCCGGCCCAACGGCCGGGTTTTCGTAGACCTGGTTGCCGTTCGCGTCCGCATAGGCGAAGACGACGTAGTCGGTGAGGTTCTCCACGACGGCGGGGATGGTCATGTCGAACATCGGCGCCCCCACCTGGGGAACGCGGAACAGGCCGACAGTGCGGTTAGCAACTGGCTCGACCACGCGAACTTGCAGGAGCACGCCGTGAAGGGCTTCCGCGTTGATGACATGAACGACCGCCCCGAGGCCGGTGTCCTTCGATGAATTTGGCGTTCCACTGGGATACGTGTTGATATCGGTGAACGACGTGTTGTGCGTGAACGTCACCTGCACGAGACCGTCCACCGCTGCGACGCCGCCCGCGGGCCCATCGATGAGCGGGTCGATCCGCCAGGAGTGATCGTTGGAGATCACGCTGCGCGTGCCGCCGTCGGCGAGGTTGTATCCCCGGTGCCATCCACGTCGGCGTAGAAGTCCAGGTGGAAGGGACCGTTCGTCGTAGGTATCGCGTGCGGGACGTTGATGACGACGTCGGCCGTGCCGAGGGGGTTCACGACGCCGCGCGATTGGACGAAATTGCTGGCGTCGATGATCCGGTATTCGAACATCTGGGTCAGGTGGGGCTTCATACCCACAAGAGAAAATTTGAAATCCAGATACATCGCCGACGGATTGGATACTGACCCATCCGATGCGGAGGACGCCTTCTGGCTGATGTGAAACCGGTCGACGTCCACGACGGCAAAGCACGCCGACAGGGCCAACGTCGTCGCGGCGACGCCCAGCAAAGGTCCGGAGAGTGCACGCATCATCATCGGCCTCAAAAGCTCCCGCTCATCGCGGCCATGCACCCCGAAGAAAGACAGAACGCGGAAGCTCGGGCCGATTGTGGTGCGGTGGTCGCAACCGTTCCACCCGACCAGAGGACGAGCCCCAATCCGGTCGCCGCCACGACGGCGCCACCGATGAGGAGCGCATCGGCGATGGGCACGAGATGCCGTGCGTCGTCCTGCGCTGGCTTCAGCGCGTACGTCGCGGGGCACGTGTTGTTAGGGCAGTTGCTCGCAATGGCATTGACCTTCGTGAGGGTCAACGCACCGACGACTCCGCCCGCCACGAGGCTCGCCGCACCGACGCCCGTGATGACCCACGGCAGCGTGGTGGACGAGCGCTTGTGCATGCCCTGCGTGGCGACCTCGTGATAAAATGTTCGTTGCCAGGTCGAGCCGGGCGCGGCATCGAAGTCCCAGGGGCCCATTAGCTCGCCGTGTGCCCTGATCTCGATCGAGTGGTGACCCGGACGAAGCCCGATCTCGAGCTTTCCGTTCAGCGGACCATAGAGGTTGGTGATCGATTCGCCGCGCACCGGCAAGCGCTTGTCGACCACCGTCCAGCCGGGGGTGTCCGCGCTCACTGTGACGCGCACGAGCCCGGCGCGGAGGGTCGCGAGGTCACGGTTGATCTGCGCCGCCTCGGCGGGGTCCACGTCGGGCACCTCTTGGAGGTAGCGTGTGTACGCCCGTAGCGCGTCCCCGTCCCGTTCGAGCTTAAGCGCGCAATAGCCGATGTTGCCGAGGATCTTCGGCGAGAGCGAGGCCGCGTACGCCGCTTCGAACTCGCGGAACGCGTCCTCGTAACGGGCGCCGTCCGGATCTTGCAGCAGGGTGACGCCAGCGTTGAAATGCCTGCGAGCTTCTTCGTTGACGGATTCGTCCGCCGCGCGCGCGGAAGGAGCGGCGAGCAGCACGCATCCGACGACAACGCGGGCGATGCATCGGGCGATGGACATGATGAAGTGGCCAGAGGGTACGGCGAGCACCCGCAAAATAGTTAAGTGGCACGTGAACGTTGCACCCGGATCCGGCCCACCGGAACGCCTCATGAACCACACGCTGCTTCGTCGTCGACGCGCTTGACGCCGGCGCACCTCGGGTGCGGCTCGCGGCCCTCACGCTTCGGAGCACCATCCGGTGAATCGCCGGAACACAGACGTGCGTCACGCAACCGCGCCATCGACAGGCGAAAAGGCGCTGCCGGCACACTGCGATTCGGCGCCCTCGTCGCGCAGTGGTGCGAACGATGCAGGAG
>JALYHV010000285.1 GCA_030776205.1 Myxococcota bacterium
AGCTACGTCTCGTCGCATGAGGCCAATGCAGGGGGGCGTGCTCGTTCTCAAGGGACGGGCGGATATTGACTCGTGGTAGTCAATGTTCCGGGGCGAATAATGAACGTGAACGCCCCGACGGTCTTTCCGGCAGCCGCCGCGGACGTCGCCCTGATGACCGCCAATCGGGCTGGGGCGATTGTTGGCAAATTGATGAAGCCACCGACTCCGGATTGGTCGGTCGCTTTCTGTCCGGTGACTGGAATTCCTCCGACGAGATAGAAGCTTTGCGTTTTTGCGTCGGCAGAGTCGGCGATGAACGAGACGCCGGCGGCAGGAGTATAAAGGCAATCCGAGGCGTTCGACGCAAAGTGGCCCCGTGCGGAGTCGAGGGTGGTTCCCGTGGCGGCCGCGAACTGGGGAAATTCGTCGGCCGAGGGAATCGTCGTCCGTCCGCGCCACCCGTCCGCCACGACGAAGGGAATCGGGTACCAGATGGACGGAAAGGCAGGGCTGCCGCTTCCGTCCATCTTGCCGCCGGTCACATCCAGGTAGCCGTCGAATCCAGAAAGCCCCGCCGGAACCGTGAGGGACACCGTGCCGGTGGCATCGCTCGTGGATTGCGCGATCGGCATCGTGCAGGCGAAGTCCAGCTTGTCGCACGCCTTGACCGTCGAGCCGACGAAGGGCCGCTCGTTGTTGAAATCGACGAACGTGACCGAGAACGTGATGCTGCCGCTCCCTTTCGGTTTGGGCCAAAGGATCGGGCCGTCGAGGCACGCCCAGCTTTGGCCGGGCTGGCAGGCGGAGGCGCACTGGTCGGTGCAAGCAAAGAGTCGCGCAAAATCGGCGGTGCCCTGCGCGAACCGCGTTTCGCAGTCCGTGGGACACGTGGCGGCGCCAAAGCAATTGGCGCGGCAAAGGGCGAGAGCTGCGCAGGCATTGTTGATCGCGCACGCCGACTCCAGCGCGCAGCACTTCGACTGCTCGCAGGCCTGGCAGCCGACTGCTCCCGACGCGACTTCGCCGCACGTGCTGCCGCAGGCGGTGGCGCACTGGCGCAAGCGGCAAGAGCGAAGGGCGATGAGCGTGTCAGGCAACGCATAAAACGCCTGGCAGCGAGCCTGACAAGCTGCGTCGCTGCAGCCGGCGAGGCAGGTCGACGCCTCCTGGCAAGCGGAGTCCGCGGCGCACGCCCGGGCCTCCGCGCAGCAGCTCGAGTCCATGCACGAGGCGCACGACGGCGACGAATGCAGGAGCTTCCCGCAAAGCCCCTCGCCGCGAACGCTGGCCTCCGGGCCACTCGCGGCATCTGTGGTGGAGGCCGTCACCGCGGCCCCCCCGTCGACCGATTCGGCGCGTTCGTGCAGGCCGAGGACCTGCACGCAGCCGGCTACCGAAAGCAGAGCGATGGCCGCCGCGCGACCCTTTCTCGACGAGCCGCTCACTGCTGGTCACTCAGCGCTTCGTCTTCGGCGGGCAACTTGGTGCGTGGCGGGGCCGAGTGCGCCGGCGGCGTCGATCGCACGGTGAGGACGCGCGGGGCCGGAGCGAGAGGCAAGCGAGACGTCCACTTGGGCGGGGACTGCGTCGGGGGCGGGGGGGCGCCGGGGCTCGCCGGGTCGCCTGTTGCCGGCGGATCCATGACCGGGGAAACGGGCGTGCTCGAACCCGTCGCCTCCTGCGGAGTCTCGGGTGCGCGCGCGGTGAGCGCCGGCGGCCCGTTTGCTGCGCGCGGCGGCCTCTCGCGCGAAAAGGCGACCACCGCGACGGGAATGGCCAGCAGCGCGATCACCAGTGCGGGAAGACGCCAGCGCTTTCGCGCGGCACGGGCGCGGCCTCTCGGCGCCGCGGCCACCGTCGAGCTCAACATCCGCGACCTTCCTTCAAGGCTCGTCGTGCCCTTCTCCACGGGCGCGTCGCGCAAGCTCATGATCGCGTCCCAGCTGGCGTCCTGCTGCACGCGCCGCGATTCGGGCGCGACCGAGTCACGCAGGCCGACGAGGCTCGACGGCCCGGATCCGGCTTCGCTGCGGAGGGGTACGTCGAGCGAATGCGCGAGGGCCTCGATCTGCTCCTCCGCGGATGCGAAGCGCTGCGCAGGATCCGTGTGGCAGGCACGAAGAAACCAGCGATCGAACCCGGGGCCGAAGGAGTGGCCAAGCTCCGAGGGCGCTCGCATCGGGTTATGGATTTCGCTGAGTACCGCGGTCAAGCTCGTCTCCGTCCGGTAAGGGCTACCGGTAAGCAACTGGTAAGCGATCAGGCCCACCGCGTACCGATCGGCTGCCGGTCCGACCTGCGCCGGATCGGCGCGTGCCTGCTCGGGAGCCATGTACAAAGGTGTTCCAAAGATCAAGCCGGACTGGGTGGTGCTCGGCGAATCGGCGGTGATCTTCGCGATTCCAAAGTCCAGAATTTTGATGAGCGGGCGCCCGTCGTCTTGTCTCGTAAGGAAGAGGTTCTCCGGCTTCAGATCGCGATGCACTATCCCCACCGCGTGCGCCTTGTCGAGGGGTAGCGCGATCTGCCAGAGCCATTCGACGACTGTCTCCGGCTCGATGCGCCGGCCCGTCGACAGCTGCTCCAGGTCGATTCCCTCCAGCAGGTCCATTACGAGATAAGGAACCCCGCCGAGCTCCGGCGCGACGTCCGCGTCGAAGATCCGGACAACGTGCTGGCTACGAATCTTGGATACCGCGCGCGCCTCCCGCTTGAAGCGTGCGATGGCGTCGGGCGAGGCGCCGAGGTGCGATCTCATCAATTTCAGCGCGAGGAGCTCGCCCGTAAACGTATGCTCCACGGAGTAGACCGTCCCTGTCGACCCCGCCCCTAAAACGTTGCGAGGCCGGTACTTGCCTCCGATGACGTCTGGTAGGCCCGCTGGTGCCACAAAGGCCGAGCATGGTAGATAGCTCCCGTGCTTGTCAATGATGCCGCGGGTCTGCGCAACCGCGCGGAGAGCTCGAAACGTCGATGAAAACCTTCTGCAACAAGCCGATGGCGAGCGCCGCCCTTCCGCTTGCAATCCTTAGCGCCGCCCACCTGGCGCTCGCCGACGTGCCCGCTGACAGGCCGAACTCCGAAAGACCGGTAGCGGACAGGTCCATTGCCACGCAGCTCTTCAAGGAGGGCCGCGCCCTTCTCGATCAGGGCCGAGTTGCGCTGGCCTGCCGCAAGCTCGAGGAGAGCGAGCGCTTGGGCCCGGGCGGAGGCACGCTGCTCAACCTGGCCCTTTGCCATGAGAAAGAGGGGAAGACGGCGACGGCCTGGGTCGAGTTCACGGATGCGCTCGGCATCGCCCGCCGGGACGATCGGCAGGCGCGCATCGAGTTCGCGCGGACGCACATCGCGCAGCTCGAGCCGCTCCTCTCGCGCCTCTCGATCCAGGTGCCCCCCGCGGCGGATTTGCCGGATCTCGAGATCCGCCGCGACGGAAGCGTGGTGGGACGGGCGGCGTGGGGCTCTCCCATTCCCGTCGACCCCGGCGATCACCTCATCGAGGCGGCGGCGCCGGCCAAAACGCGCTGGAAGCAATTGGTCGTCGTGGGCGCGAACGCGGAGAGCAAAGTGCTGGTCATCCCAGTGCTGGACGATCTGCCCGCCCAAGAGAGCGCCGAGAGCGCAGCTCGCCCCTTGCCGGCGACGGCCATCGCCGCGAGCACGGAGGAGCCCGAGCTGCATGCGATCCCCGCGATGGTGCGGCAAGAGAGGCCCGTCGAGCGCTCGTCCAGCACCACCGTTCCGGGCTGGGTTTTCATGGGAATCGGCCTCGCTGGGGCAAGCGCGGGGGCGTATTTCGGCGCGGTTGCCCTCTCGCAAAAGCGCGACGCCGATCGCAATTGCGCGAACGACGTCTGCTCTGCCGAGGGCGCGCGCCAGAACGACGACGCCATCCGAAATGCGAACTATGCGACAGTCGCCTTCGGCGTTGGCCTTGCCGGGATCGGGCTCGGTGCCATTCTTTTTGCAACCCACACCGCCTCGTCACCGGCAGTGACCACGCACGCCCGGTCGCGCGAAGGCGCGTTGCGGCTCGACCGTCGCGCTCTTTCATTCGAAATGGCCGGGACCACTGGCGCGAAGCTGACGCTTTCGGGTCGCTTTTGATCCGTCACAACCACGCGGCGGCGGCGCTTCTCCACCGCGGGTCGCCCGCGGTGGATGGTACTGTCGGATGAATGGGACCCTTTAGCGCGGACGAGGGTACGCTCGAGGAGCTTTCTCCCGCGGGCATCCCTTCTTCGCACCACGACGATCTTTACGTCGTCCTCGAGTGCGACCGGCCCCTGGAGGGGGCGACTCGCCACTGCCTCCACGACGTCGACGAAGTGCATCTTGGACGCGGTCACCAGCGCCGCTTCGAGCGCCGGTGGGACGCCGGCCTGCACGTGCTCGCCCTCGAGGTGCCCGACTCGCGGATGTCGTCACGTCACGCAAAGCTGAGTCGCGCGGGTGGCGCGTGGGTGATC
>JALYHV010000286.1 GCA_030776205.1 Myxococcota bacterium
CGCCCTCGGCCTGGACGTCGGAACCCACGAGGCCGACGTGCTCGCGCGCGTGAAGGAGATGGAAAACAAAGGCTTCCAGATGGAAGCGGCCGACGGCACCGTGGAGCTCGTGATGCGCCGCGTGCAAGACGGCTACAAACCGCCGTTCGAGCTGGTGGACGTCCTGGCTGTCTCGTTGAGCGACATCCACCATGGAATGCTCGCCAAGGCCACCGTCAATCTGCGCGTCGAGGCGGACGTCATCACGACCGAGGCGCAAGGCAAAGGTCCGGTCGACGCCCTCGACAGCGCCGTCCGCCGCGCGCTCGTCCCTCATTTCGCCGAGCTCGAGCGACTCCGGCTCATCGACTACAAAGTCCGCATCCTCGATCCGCAGAATGGCACGGCCGCAACGACCCGTGTCCTGCTCGAAGCCGCGCATGGCGATGCCCGCTGGATCACCGTGGGATGCTCGGTGAACATCATCGAGGCGAGCTGCCAGGCTCTGCTCGATAGCTTTGAGCTCTGCGTGCTACGAGAGCGGTCCTTGCGTGGCGCGGGCGCCACCACCGGCATCGCCAAGGAGGTAGCTTCATGACGCCGCGAACGCTTTTCGAGAAGGTATGGGACGCCCATGTCGTCGTCCCCGAGACGGAGTCGACGCCGGCCATTCTGTACGTCGACTTGCACCTCGTCCACGAGGTCACGTCGCCCCAAGCGTTCGAGGTCCTTCGCGAGCGGGGTCTGCGCGTGCGCCGCCCCGATCGGACGCTCGCGACCATGGACCACTCGACGCCGACCACGCCGCGCATCGGCCGCGCGCCGCGCCTCGTCGTGGATCCCGAGGCGCGCAAGCAAATCGACCGTTTGTCCCAAAACTGCAGCGAGCACGGTATCCGCCTCCACGCCCTCGGGGATCGAGAGCAGGGCATCGTGCACGTCATCGCCCCCGAGCTGGGGAGGACACGCCCCGGAATGACCGTGACCTGCGGTGACAGCCATACGAGCACCCACGGCGCTTTCGGTGCCCTCGCGTTCGGCATCGGCACGAGCGAAGTAGGCCACGTGCTCGCGACGCAGTGCCTTCTGCAGCGGCGCCCGCGCACGATGCGCGCGACGGTCGATGGCCGCCTTCAGAGAGGCGTGTCGGCGAAGGACGTCATCTTGGCGCTCATCGCGAAAATCGGAACCGCCGGTGGAACGGGCCATGTCATCGAGTACGCCGGCGGGGCGGTGCGGGCCATGGGCATGGAAGAGCGCATGACGATGTGCAACATGTCGATCGAGGCCGGGGCGCGCGCCGGAATGATCGCCGCCGACGAGACCACCTTCGACTGGCTCGCCGGCTGCCCCGACGCGCCGCCCAAAGGGGCTGCATGGGATGCGGCGCTCGCGGCATGGCGCACCTTCCACTCCGACGACGGAGCGCGGTTCGATCGCGAGGTCTCGCTGGACGCGACCTCGCTGACGCCCATGATAACCTTCGGCACGGACCCCTCGACCGCCATCGCGGTCGGCTCGCCCGTGCCCGACCCCAACGGCGACGTCACGCGCGAGCGATCGCTCGAGTACATGGGAATCGAGCCGGGCAAACCGCTCCTCGGTCACCGCGTGGACGTCGTCTTCGTGGGGAGCTGCACGAACGGCCGACTGAATGATCTGCGTCAGGCGGCCCGCGTCGTACGCGGCCGGCACGTCGCGCCCGGCGTGCGAATGCTGGTCGTCGCAGGGTCCGAGCAGGTGAAGCGACGCGCGGAGGAAGAAGGTCTCGATCGGGTGTTTCGCGAGGCCGGCGCGGAGTGGCGCGAGCCTGGCTGCTCGATGTGCATCGCCATGAACGGCGATCGTCTCGAAGCAGGTCAGTACGCCGTGAGCACGAGCAATCGCAACTTCGAGGGGCGCCAAGGAAAGGGCGGACGCACGTTCTTGGCCAGCCCTTTGACGGCGGCTGCCGCCGCGGTCACCGGACGCATCACGGACGTGCGCGAGCTCATCGATTGAGGAGAATGATGGAACCCATTCGGACAATCCGATCCCGATTCGTCGTGCTGCCCATCGACGATGCCGACACAGATCAAATCATCCCTGCCCGCTTCTTGAAGACGACCTCGCGCGCGGGCTTGGGCCAGCACCTCTTCGCCGACCGTCGAGGACCCGAGTTTCCGCTGGACCAGCCGGAGGCACGCGGTGCCAGCGTCCTCGTCTCCGGCCGGAACTTCGGTTGCGGCTCGTCACGGGAGCACGCCCCCTGGGCTCTCGGCGATGCGGGCTTCCGCGCCGTCATCGCGCTCGGTATCGCGGACATTTTCCGCGCAAATGCGATCAAGAACGGCATCGTCCCCATCGTCGTCAGTCCGGAGTTCCACGCGCGCCTCGTCGCCGCTCCTCGCGCCGAGGTCGTGATCGACGTAGAAGCGCTGACGGTATCCCTCGCCGATGGCGGCGCAGAGGCTCGTTTCTCGCTCGACCCCTTCGCCCGGCATTGCTTGCTCGAGGGCATCGACGAGCTTGGGCTCCTTCTGTCCAACGTGGACCGGATAGCGGCGTACGAGGCCCACGAGAAGACCGTCGAGGCCGCGTCGTGACCCTCGTCGCGGTGCTCGCGGGCGATGGCATCGGACCCGAGGTGACCGCGCAGGCCACGCGGGTGCTCGGCGCCGTAGCCCGCAAAAAGGGTATGTCCATCGAGCTCGCTCCCGCCCTGATGGGTGGCTGCGCGACGGACGCGACGGGCTCGCCACTCCCTCCGGCGACGCTCGAGCTGTGCCTGCGCGCGGACGCTGTGCTGCTCGGGGCAGTGGGCGGCCCGGCGTGGGACAAGCTGGATCCATCCAAGCGGCCCGAGCGCGGTTTGCTCGATTTGCGCCGCGGGATGGGCACATACGCGAACGTGAGACCGGTCAAACCGCATCCCCGCTTGATCGCGAGCGCGCCGCTCAAGCCGGAGCTGCTCGTGGACGTCGACCTCGTCGTGGTGCGCGAGCTCACGGGAGGCATCTACTTCGGTGCGAAGAAACGCGACGCCGCTGGCGCGACCGATGTCTGCGCGTACTCGGCGGGCGAGGTGGAACGAGTGGTCCGGATCGCGTTCGCGATGGCGCGAGGGCGGCGCAAGCGCGTCGCTTCGATAGACAAGGCGAATGTGCTCGAGACATCGAGGCTCTGGCGAGAGGTGACTACCGCGGTGGCCGGCGACTTCCCGGACATCACGCTGGTCCACGAGCTCGTGGACGCGGCGGCGATGCACCTCATACGCCGGCCCAGCGACTACGACGTGATCGTCACGGAGAACCTGTTCGGAGACGTGTTGAGTGACGAGGCGTCCGTTCTGGCGGGGTCGATCGGAATGCTTCCGTCCGCTTCCCTCGGCGACGGGCGGCGTGGTCTTTACGAGCCGATCCACGGCTCTGCCCCGGACATCGCAGGCCGAGGCATCGCCAACCCGTACGGGACCATCCTGAGCGTCGCGATGTTGCTACGGCATTCGCTGAGCGCCGAATCGGCTGCGACGCTGGTGGAGCAGGCTGTCTCCAGCGCCATCGACGCCGGCGTCGTGACGGTCGACGTAGGGGGCAGCGCCAGCACGACCGATTGCGGTACGGCCGTGGTCGAACGCATCGAACGCGCGTCGTAGACGGAGGATGACTCGTCCGCCTCCCCTCCGCACCGACGGGTCGAACACATTCGCGCGTCACAGTATGCAGGAGCGCGTTCCTCGGATCGCACGCGAAGTCATCGCCCGCAATGAGGACTACGCGCCGCAAACCAAGAGCGCCATCGAGAGCCTGGCGCGCAACATCGAGCAAAATGCGCAGCTGCCCGCGCCTCGCGTGCCCGGACCCGACGTGCATGCGTGGCGCGCGGCGCGGGCGAGTCGGCCGAGCGAAACGTGGCTGGACGCCGAATGGTTTTACGCGGAGCTCGCCTTTTACCGGGAGTTGAACCGCGCGTGCCGATTCTGGGAGTTCGGGCGAGACCCTTTCGCCCCGGTCAAGAACGAGGAGCTCCGCAGCCAGACCCTATGGTCCCGGCTCGAGGTCGCGCTCAGCCAGACCGCCGCGCGGGACCAGCGCGTCTTCGAGCTTCTGGACGCGTGCCTTTGGGGGAACCGCGTTGACCTGAGCTACACGATAGCTGCCGCGAGGACGGAACGGCACGACGACGACCTTCTCGTCGACGAGCGTCACGTCGCGTTACCCCTCCTCCTTCAAAAAGGCGCCTGCGTTCACGTCGTCGCGGACAATACCGGGACCGAGCTCGCGCTCGACCTCGCCCTCTTGGGCGCTTTGCTCGAAGACGCGGACACGATGGCCGCCCTCCATCTCAAGATTCAGCCAACCTTCGTCAGCGACGCCATGCCCATCGATGTTCGGCGCCTGCTCGACACGATGCGTGAGCGGGACGGCGCGGCGCGCGCGCTGGCAAGCCATCTCGAAAGCTGCCTCTCCGCGGAGCGACTCGTGCTGATTCCAGATCCCTTCTGGACGGGTCCGCTCTTCTTCTGGGACATCCCTGCGTACCTGCGCGAGACGCTCGCCGGGGGCACGATCGTCGTCGTCAAGGGAGACGCCAACTACCGACGCGTCGTCGGCGATGCGCTCTGGGATCCCGCCACGCCGTTCGCCCGCGCTTGCGTCGGCGCACCCGCACCCCTGCTCTGCCTGAGGACCATGAAGAGCGACCCGGTGCTCGGGCTGCCTGACGGAATGGCCGAGGACCTCGACGCCCATCAGCCGGCGTGGCGTATCGACGGCCGGCGCGGCGTTGCCCAGGTGTTCGCCGGAGCACCAGCAATAACGGCCAGAGGATGACGACTAGGGGATAACGAGGCTCTTGCACGCGTCGATCGCGAGCTTGGTCGGCGCCTTCTTTGGCTGGTAGGCGAAGGAGCACTTCAGCGTCATGGGCTGCGGCTGGGCCTTGATGAGCGTGACGATGCGCGCGTACTCCTCGTGGGAGCCCTGAAACCATTTGTTGCCGCCAGGCAACGTGCCCTTCTTTTCGAGCTTGTCGTGACCGAACTTCATCTCGCTCTCGACGTCCTTGGAAAGCTCGGCCAGGGAGGTCGCGTCGTAGGTGATCGTCAGGATCTCGGTGCTCGCGCCGGTCGCGTAGTCAATGGTGCCGCGGGTGGGCGTGATCCTCGCTTCTTTCACCGTGTACCCGGGCGGCAGCTTGATGCAGTAAGCGGGCATCGCATTCCCAGTGAAGCCGTCGGGGCATTTGGGTGCAGGCAACGCCGGTGCGCTCGGGGCGGCAGCGGAGGAGCTAGGAGGAGCCGGGGCGGCAGTCGCGACCGGCGCCGTCGAAGCGGGGGGCGCGCTGACCGCTTTCGCGGCGGCCGGAGGCTCGTCTTTGCCGCACGCGAAGCAAAGAAACGGGGACACGAGGGCGAGGGTCGCGAAGGCACGTCGCATGGGGGAGCACTCTAGCCGCGAGCCCCGGCGCGAGTCATCCGGTGCGCGCGGATGTCGCCGCCGACTTCGGGGCACGGGACGCGATCACGCCGAACGAGGCTCAATGGAGGTCGCGGGCGGCAGGCGCAGCCCCCGCGGAATCAAGGCGCGATCGAGCAGCACGAAGAGCCCTTCCACCGCGAGCGCAAGGAGAGCCGCCGGGATCGCCCCTTCGAGAATGAGATCGTTGTCGTTCAAGGTCAGGCCGGAGCTGATGGGCGCGCCGAAGCCGCCGGCGCCGATGAACGCCGCCAGCGTGGCCGTGCCCACCGCGATGACGGCGCTGGTGCGGATTCCGGCGAGCACGGTCCGCGAGGCGAGCGGCAGCTCTACCCGGATGAGCGTCGCCCAAGCTCCCAGACCGAGCGCCGCAGCCGATTCACGTAGCGCCGGCGGAATGCCATCGAGGCCCGCGAACGTGTTGCGAGCGATGGGAAGAAGCCCGTAGAGAAACAGCGCTGCGAGCGCGGGCAGGCGGCCTGTGCCGAATAGCGGGATGAAAAAGCAGAGAAGAGCGAGCGACGGGATGGTCTGGACGACGCTCGTGGCGCCGAGCACCACCGTGCCGATTGCTCGCTGCCTTCGCGCGAGAATGCCGAGCGGCACGCCGACGAGCGTGGCCACGAGCAGAGACAACCCCACGAGGCTGACGTGCCGTGGCCCCTCGCGCCGCACGGTCTCGATGGTTCCGCGAAAAAGGGATCGCCTCCAAACGGGGGCTGCCAAGGCACGGCCCGACCGAGCCCGAACGAAGTCCTCGGCCACGGAAGCGTAGGTGCGACCGTCGATCTCGACGCCGGCATTGAGCGCCCGCATGGTCGGCGCGTCGAGCGCGCCTTGCAGGCCAAGCAGGGCTTCGAGCGCGCGTGGCGCACGTCGGGCCGCCGCTTCCCGGTACAAGAA
>JALYHV010000287.1 GCA_030776205.1 Myxococcota bacterium
CGCCGAGCGTCCGCCTTCCGTGCGCTTGCTCCGGGCCGCGGTGGCCGTCGGCGCGATCATGGTGGCCTCGCTGCACGCATGGGTGCTCGTGCCCTCCCTCGTGCGGCTCGCACCACGGTCGTACGACGCCCGCCTTGATATCGCCAACGAGCTCTATGGATGGCCCGAGGTCATCGACGCCGTGCGCGAAGAAGCGCGCGACGCCTCACCGCTTTCGCCTCGCATGAGCGAGGGCGCGGGGGCCGCCGACGCAGAGCTCGCCGTGGTCGGTCCGCACTGGGTCGTCTGCGCCCAGCTCGAAGCCCGCCTGCGCGGCGACCTCCGCGTCGGCTGCGACACGCCGCAGAGGGACGACTTCGACGCGTGGTGGCCGCGTGACCGATGGCGCCGCGCAGACACTGTCCTTTGGGTGACCGACACCAGGTTCGGCCGCGATCCGCACCTCCCGAGCCATGCCGTAGCGAGAACGCGCGAGGTGCACATCCAACGCGGGGGCCGCGTGGTGCGTGTCTTCGCAATCATGGTCCTCGTCCGACGCGCAGCGGCGCGGCTCGACGAAGACACCGGTCATTCGGCGGTCATCGCCTTGAGACCCGCATCGCGGAGCAGCGCTCGATCCTCATCGGCTTCCGGGTTGGGGGTGGTCAGCAGCCTGTCGCCGTAAAAAATCGAGTTCGCCCCTGCATAGAGCGCCAGCATTTGCGCCTCCCGCCCGAGCTCACTGCGACCGGCGCTCAGGCGCACCCGCGCACGTGGCATCAGGATGCGGGCGCAAGCGACCATGCGGACGAGATCGAGCGGGTCGACGGGTGGCGCGTCGGCGAGGGGCGTACCCGCAATGCGGACGAGGGCGTTGATAGGAACGCTCTCGGGCTGCGGGTCGAGGTTCGCCAGGGTTCGCAGCATCTCGCATCGATCCTCGATGCTCTCGCCGAGCCCGATGATGCCGCCCGAGCACACGGTGACGCCCGCGGCGCGCACATGGCCGAGGGTGCGCAAACGGTCATCGTACGTGCGCGTGGAAATGATCGAGCGGTAGTGCTCCCGGCTCGTGTCGAGGTTGTGGTTGTACGCGTCGAGACCGGCGGCTTTCAGCTGCTGCGCCTGCTCGCCGGTCAACATTCCCAGTGTCACGCACGCCTCGAGCCCCTCGGCTTTGACCCCGCGGATCATCGCAAGCACCCGGTCGAACGCCGGTCCGTCCTTGACCTCCCGCCACGCCGCGCCCATGCAGAAGCGCGTCGCCCCGCGCTCGCGGGCTCGGCGGGCGGCGGCGAGCACGTCGTCGACGTCGAGCATCTTCTCGGACTTCACGTCAGTGGCGTAGTGGCTGGACTGCGGGCAATACGCGCAGTCCTCCTGGCAACCACCCGTCTTCACGCTTAGAAGCGTGCAGAGCTGGACCTCGTGCTCCGGGTGATGCGCGCGGTGGACCGCACGCGCGCGATCGAGCAGGGCAAAGAGCGGCGTGTCGTAGAGCGCGCGCACGAACTCGCGCGACAGGAGCGCGGTCGATGCGGTTGTATCTGTCATTTCCGCCGTCGCGGACGAGTCGTGCAAGTCTGACCTGGATTGGGGCGAGCGCATTGGGGGGATACCTTGAAGAGGCGCGACTCTAGCAGGGCGCCGCCGGCGTGATCACCCGCCGCCGACGAAGTGAACGATCTCGATGAGATCTCCGGCGGCGATCGCGTGCTCGCCGTGACGCGCGCGCGGCACGACCGAGCGGTTCACCTCGACCGCGACCGGGCCTTGCGTGAGACCGAGGAGCTCCACGAGAGCGCGCACCGTCAGACCGTCCGGCACCTCCCGGGGCGACCCATTGACCGTCACTTTCACGGGAATGTCACTTTCATGCCCGAGACATGTTAACATGGAGGGCGTCCCGAATGGCCGGCCGCGCATGATTCCCCAAGCGAAGAAGGGCGACGCCGATGCGGTGGCGCAGGCGCTGTCGACGGCCGGCACCATGCACGCGCTCGGCGACCTCGCCGGCGCGCTCAAGTGGCTCCGGCGCGCGACGGAAG
>JALYHV010000288.1 GCA_030776205.1 Myxococcota bacterium
AGCGCGGCTCGTCCGGTCGCGAGCGCGAGCGCGAACGCCTGCGGCCGGGCTACCGCCACGTCGTGCGACGGCGCGCCTCCCGCGTATGCGACGGAAGTGCGCCCCATCCTCGAGCGGCGCTGCCTGCGATGCCACGCCGGTGACGGGGTAGCCGCCGAGGAGCACGACTTCTCGCGCTTCGAGACGTTGCACGCGCAGCGCTCCGAGGTGGCGGACCAGGTCGCGGCCTGCGCGATGCCGCCAAAGGGGGAGCTTCGCCTCGACGAACGCGAAGCGAACACCCTCGCTCGCTGGGTGGCGTGCGGCGCGACGAATCGCTGAGGCGCCGGAACGGTCCGTACCGATATCTCGTTCACTGCCAGCGAGGAGCAAAACGAAAAATGCGTACGATCTTGTCTCAATCGGTAGTTGCGGGGCTCACGCTCGTCGCATGCAGCTCGGGCAACGACGCCGCGAGCGCCGGCGCGCACGACGCGGCGACGGCGGTTCCCCCGCTAGAGAGTGGCTCTCCGCCGACCGCGGAGAGCGGGTCCGGTGCGAGCACGGACGGCGGCGGGGCCACGGGGGACGAGGCGTCGGTTTCGGGTCTTTCGCGCCTCAATCACATCGTGGTGGTCGTGCTCGAGAACTGGAGCTTCGACAGTCTCTACGGCGAGTTCGCGGGTGCGGAGGGGTTGGCCAGTGCGGGGTCGGCGGCGGCGCAGATCGATCCCTCGACGGGACAGTCCTACGCGACGCTTCCGCAGACAGAGCCATACCTGCCTCAGACCCTCCCCAACGCGCCCTTTGCGCTCGATCCATTCCTGAACGTCGGCCAAAAAACGACGATGGACCTCACGACCAAGTTCTACGCCGAGCAGCAGCAGATTCACGGCGGGAAGATGGACTTGTTCGTCGCGTTGAGCAGCGTCAAAGGGCTCACCATGGGGTACTTTCACACCGCCGATCTGCCGGTAGCCGCCGAGGCGAAGAAGTACACGCTCTGCGATCACTTCTTTCATGGTGTCTACGGGGGGTCGCTGCAGAACCATATTTTCCTAATCGCCGCTGCGGTCGCGTCGTTTCCGAGCGCTCCCGCGTCCATGAAGGCCGTCCTCGACGCGAACGGGAACCCGACCAAGGACCCCGCGACGGGCAAGCTGCTCGACGGGCCGCTCACGCCGGACGGTTACGTCGTCGGCACCGCGTACTCGGTCAACGCGCCGCACCCCGCCGTGCCTGCCGATCAGCTTATTCCCGGCCAGACCATGCCGACCATCGGCGACCGTCTCTCCGAGAAAGGAGTGGATTGGGCCTGGTATGCCGGCGGTTGGAACGACGCGCTGGGAGGCGTCGACGCCGGTCATCTCTTTCAATACCACCACCAGCCCTTCGCCTACTTCGCGAACTACGCGGACGGCACTCCGGCTCGCGCGGCGCACCTCAGGGACGAGGGTGAGTTCCTCGCCGCCGCCAAGGCCGGCACGCTGCCCGCGGTCTCCTTCGTCAAGCCGGTTGGGATCGACAACGAGCACCCCAACTACACCGACGTCCTCTCCGGCGAGGCGCACGCCATATCGCTCATCGATGCGATCAGGAACGGACCTGCCTGGTCGGACACGGCCATCATCGTGACGTACGACGAGCACGGCGGCTTCTGGGACCACGTGTCGCCGCCGGGTGGCGATCGCTGGGGTCCTGGCACGCGCGTCCCGACCGTCATCATCTCGCCGTTTGCCAGGGCCGGCTTCGTCGACAAGACGGTCTACGACACCGCCTCCATCACCGCGCTGATCGAGCACCGCTGGAACCTCGCGGCGCTCGGGACCCGCGACGCGGTCGCCGCGGACCTGACCAACGCGTTCGATTTCGCGAAGTGACCGCGGGGTGGTGGACATCGCGGTACGCGGCGAGCTACTTGGTCGGACGTGCCGTCCGCGCCCGTGCTGGTAGGGGTCCCGCTCACGCTCCAGGATCTCGAGGCCGTCGCTCGCGGCGGCAGCGTCGCCGTATTCGATCCCGGGGCCAAAGCCCTCGCTGCGCGATCGCGGGCGGCGATTGACGCGATTGCGGCTGCCGGCGACGAGGCGCCCCACGTCTATGGCGTGAACACCGGCTTTGGATCCTTGAGCGAGGTGCGCATTTCGGCGCACGACGTCCGTCAGCTGCAGCGAAACCTCGTCCGCTCTCACTCGACTGGAGTGGGTCCGGCGCTCGGCGTCGACGAGGTTCGCGGGATGATGCTGCTGCGCGCCCAAGTGCTCGCGCTCGGTTGCAGCGGCGTTCGCCCGGAGCTCGTCGAGCATCTGCTCTGGATGCTGCAGCGGCGTGTTCACCCTCGTATCCCGGCGCAGGGCTCCGTCGGTGCGTCGGGAGATCTCGCGCCGCTCGCGCATCTCGCGCTGACGATGATCGGCGAGGGGGAGGCGCAGCTCGACGACGGACCCTTCCTGCCGGCCAGCGAGGCCATGGGGAGGGCAGGGATCACTCCGGTCACGCTGGAGGCCAAGGAGGGTCTCGCCCTCATCAACGGAACGCAGTACATGGCGTCGCTCGGCACGCTGGCGCTCCTCGATGCCGAACGGCTGTGCGTGGTGGCGGACATCGCCGGGGCGATGAGCCTCGAGGCGCTGAAGGGGTCCATGACTCCGTTCGATCCCCGACTGCATGCGGCGCGGCCGCACCCGGGGCAGGCGCTCGTCGCTGGCAACATGCGGGCGCTCCTGGCAGACAGCGAAATCATGGAGAGTCACAGGCACTGTGGAAAGGTGCAGGACGCGTACAGTCTTCGCTGCATGCCGCAGGTGCACGGCGCCACGCGCGACGCCCTCGCGTGGGTGCGCGGCGTCCTGGAGAGAGAGGTGAATTCGGTCACCGACAATCCAAGCGTGTTCCTCCATGAAGGCGGCGCCGACGTCATCAGCGGGGGAAATTTTCATGGCCAGCCCCTCGCACTCGCCCTGGACCTCGCGGCGATGGCGGTGGCGGAGCTGGCGAACATCAGCGAGCGCCGCGTGGAGCAGCTCGTCAACCCCGCGCTTTCGACGGGACTCACCCCCTTCCTCGCTCCGGCCAGCGGTCTCCACTCGGGTTTCATGATCGCGCAGGTCACGAGCGCGTCGCTGGTCAGTGAAAACAAGATGCTTTGCCACCCCGCGAGCGTCGACTCGATCCCATCGAGCGCAGGAAAGGAAGACCACGTCAGCATGGGCAGCGTGAGCGCTCGCAAGCTGCGCCAAGTGGTGACCAACGCGACGAATGCTTTGGCGATCGAGGTCCTCACCGCCGCAGCCGGTATCGATCAGCGGGCGCCTCTCGCGCCGAGCCGCGGCGTGAGCGCCGCTCACGTGCGGGTTCGGAGCCGCGTGGCGCCCCTTGTGGAAGACCGTCCTTTATATACGGATATCGGGCGAGTGGCGGAGATGGTCACGAGCGGCGCGCTGGTGCGCGCCGTGGAGGCGCGCGTGGGCGCGCTCTCCTGAGGGGCCGTCGCTTCGACGGGACCGCAACCGATCCCCTCGCTTCCCAGGCGATGCCGGTCCAACGTCGCTTCGGGCGCGCGCAGGCAACGAGGCGTGACCGCGCGAGATCGCCCACAAGGTGGTCGGCCATTTGCCGCAGTCGCGATCACCAAAAAAAAGTGGTGCTACCCGCCCATCGGGCAGCCCATCGGCCGTGTCGACGGAGTTTGCAACGCGTCCCGATGCCAGCGGGTTTCCGAACCGGAGCACCCAATCGCGCCGCGGCGTGCGAGGGGGGAAGCGGCGAAATAGAGCGCGCGCGCGGGGCTTCGCGACGAATTTCGATTGCTCTGAAGGTCGTAACGGCCATAAGCATGGAGGGGGGAAACAGGAGGTTATGAGCATGGCGAAAGCAAGTGCGTCCAAGAAGACAAGCAGCAAACCGCTCTCGAAGAGCGCGATCCTTCAGGCCGTCACGGATGCGATCGGCGAAGAGATCTCGCGGAAGCAGGTGAAGCTGGTTGTCGAGACGCTGGTGTCGGTCGGTCATCGTGAACTGAAGAAGAACGGGATTTTCGTGCTCCCCGGCTTCGCCAAGTTCGTGGTCGTGAAGAAGCCGGCACGTCCCGCGCGCGAGGGAATCAATCCTTTCACCAAGGAGAAGCAGAAGTTCGCGGCCAAGCCTGCAAGCAAGGGCGTTCGTGCGCGACCGGTCAAGGCGGTGAAGGACGCGGTCGTCTGAGCAGGTGCCATTCGCGTCGAAAATTGGCGCGTTGGGGGGAGAGGCTCTCCCCCCAAGGGCTCGGTCTCGAAGGGTCTGGACGGTGAATGCCGGCCAGACCTCGCGCGCCCACGAATGAGCGCAAAGAGCCGGTCGGAGCCCCTCGTTCAAAAGAAGCTTTGCCCGACGCTACGTCACTTAGGTGCGATCGCCAGGCGGGTAAACCGTTGGCGGGCGCAAGATTGCAGCGAGAATCAGCCCGCCTCGCGTTCGACGTCGCCCTCGCGTTCGACGTCGCTCGGGTGCACCGTGAGCACTGGGCACGGCGCCGTGCGAACCACCTTTTCCGCGACGCTCCCGAGCAGGGCGCGCGCGACGCCTCGGCGCCCGTGGGTGCCCATTGCGATGAGATCGGCCTTTGTTTCGCGCGCCGCGGAGCCGATTTCGGTCCACGCCGTGCCGCGGCGAAGCAACGCATCTATTCGAAGATCGGGTCGTTGCACGCGCGCCACCACCGCCTCGAGCGCGTTGCGGGCGGCCTCTTCGATTTGTACCGTCGACTCGACGCTGGTGACGAACGCCTCCGGGTAGCTATACGAAGGAATTTCGTAGGTATGGAGGACAATGACGCGGGCGCCGAACTTTTCCGCCAGAAGCAGGGCGTAACGAAGAGCGTATTCGGCCGTTTCGCCGAAGTCGTGCGGGACCAGAATGCGTTGAATAGAAGGGTTCGACATCGTCATGACTCCTTCAGACGAATGACTGGCGCGTACCGGGACACCTAATTGAGCAATGCCGGCGGCTTTCCCTTCGGCGCATCGTCATCCGTAGACACGGCGCTGGCCAGGCGAGGATCGTCCGCGATGGCGCGCGCCGCCTCGGCTTTGCCTGCGTAGTCGAGACGCCGTCTCTCGTCCGTCTCTCGTTCGGCCGCCCGCTCCCACTGCCGTGCGGCCTCGCGCCACGCTTGTTCGCACGCTGCCTGGTCTCTGGCAGAGCGCGCCTTCTGCTCTGCCGCCTCTGCTTTTGCCACGTGCGGGTTCCGCCCGAAGCCCACGGTGAGTCACCTCCGACTCCAGTGTATCGCACGTTTTGCATCTGAGCGGCGATCAACCCGACGGAAAAGCAACGCGAGCGGTCGATACCGCTCTTGCCGCGCGGCAGCCAGAACCGAGCTCTCATCGAAGGAGAGCGGCGCGGTCGCTCGGCGCGAGACATCGTATGTTGATTTTCAATACATCTCGTTTGTGCTCACGCGCGCGACGAAGCCGGGACAGGCGAGCCGCGCAGCCCCGGGGCCCACGCCCAGCACACCGAGCGAGGCTTCGTCGGCGAGCCCGAGCGCACCTCTTGTCGCGAACAGAGCAGCGAAAGTCGAGGAGCGGAATGGTCCGTAAATCGGGTGCCAACGACAAAAGGAACGTCCAGGGCCATCTCCCACGCCTTTCGAGTGACCGTGCTCCGCAATCCGACTCGGTGGCCCCTTCGGGACTCGAACCCGAACACTCTTTCGAGCCGCGGATTTTAAGTCCGCTGCGTCTGCCTATTCCGCCAAGGGGCCCGCGCCGTCACGGAGCCATCAGTTTAAGATCTGTCCGCACAGCCCGTTACCGGTACATACGAGCGAAGGCAACCCTGGTCCGTTGCAGCATGCGTTGGGGTGCGCCAAGCAGCTCTGGCCGCTGGGTATGCATTGCGACGCCGGCGGCAGTGGCTGGTCCGGCTGATGGGTCCATTGCGGAGTGTGGTTGTGCGTCGAAGGATCCTGGTACGGAATCCAGAAGGCGACGCCGGACGGATCCGTCGTCCCGTTGAAGGCTTCGTCGAGGCGGATGGGCGCCATCCAAAGCTGCGGCTGCTGGCACTCAGGCGCGAAGCTGCCGTGGTGCGACGAGCCCGGCAGCTCGAAGCTATCGGCCGGATAGCACTGGTACATGCCCGTCTTGTGATTCTTGACGCGGATGCCGTAGTCCCTCGTGGACGAGAACGCGAACCACAAGAGCTTTTGGCCCTTGTACGTCTGCACGAATGGCGCCCATTTGGGGTACGAGTTCGACAGCGGGAGCGGTGAGCCGGCCCCGGACCCGTTCGCCTTTTCCAGGTCGATGACGGGCTTTCCCGCGCTAGCCGCGGTCAGCATCAGCCTGGCGGCGGGGTTCGAAAAGCTGTCGTTGGGGCAGGCTCGCTTGGGATCGGTACCGATGCAGCCGTCCAGCGCGCCGGCGCTCATGTCGAGCGGCGCGCGGTCGAAGAGAACGAACGACGACGGGACGTCGGGCGAATAGCTCGGGTAATAATTGTTTTCGCCGTTCGATTTGAGGAAGATCGTCGGTGCGCCGAATACCTGGTTTCCCATATAAGGCAACGTGTAAAGGCTACCCGAGAACACGTGGTCGTCGTCTTTGCGCCACGATGCCCCGACCATCGTCGGCAGCACGTACACGACCGATTTGCCGTCGGGCGACCAGTCGGGCATCGTCGGCCGGTCCCCGTCGACGCCGAAGGCCGGCGTGTTGCCGATCAGCGCCCCAGTCTGCCCGTTGTACAGCGCGAATTGGTTTGTGGGTTTGGCCTTCGCGTTGCCGTTGGAGGTTAGGTAGTACGCCGCGGTCGGGCTGAGCGTGCTGAAGCCGGGCGGTTGGCCATTGCCCTTCTGGTTGCTCCCCGCGAGGGTGGCGGGCGGGTTGACGGTCAGGTCGAGGAGCGAGCCGCCGACGTCGCTGTACTCGTCGTCCGAGTCGTCGTCGTCGGAGTACACCACCATGCGAGACCCGTCCCGGGCGAGCACATGGCAGCCGTTGCACGTGGACGTCAACCCGGCGGTGACGTTCGCCTCCGGTCTGGAGAGGTCACCGAACGTCTTCTTCCAGATCTGACCGCCCGTACCGTTGCTGCTGACCGTGGACTTCCAATAGTAATAGGTGCCTAGCAAATCCTGCTGCGCGAAGGATATCTGCACGGGGGGGGCCGCCGCCGCGCACGCACCGTCCGTCGTCCCGCGGACCGTGAGGCTCACGGCGCTGCCGCCGCGATTCGCGTTGGCGAGAGACGCCCACACGTCCGGCGCGACGAGGAGCTCGCAACCACCCGCGGGCATCGGCGGTTGCCCGTTGTCCATGACTTGCGCGGCGCATTTTGTGATGACGCGCAGGTCGGTGCTGGCGTTCTGGAAATCGACCTCGAACATCTTGAATGGCGCCCCGTAGGGCGTCCACTGCACCGAGATGACATTCATGTTCGGCGGGAGAAGCACTGTGTCCGGCGGATAGACGACCTTGATCGGAGGGGTGCCGGCAGCGCAGGCCGGCGCGCCCGTCAGGGGCGGGAAGCTGCACCCTGCGCAGTCCGGCGCGGTGTACGTGCCAATCGCCGGGCCGCCGTCGTACGAGCTGCCGGATGAACCCGTACCGCCCGAGCCGGCGCCGCAAACCAACCCGCAGCCACCGTCGTCCGCCGATGCGCCGCTCCCACCTACGAAGCTACCACTCCCGGAGCCGAGGCCTTGATCGTGGGTCGTGCCGCACGCAACAAGCGCCAGTCCAGGCAGAACCGCGCCGATCAACGCGAAGGCGCTGGCGCGCCAGCTTCGGGTGCCGCGGGTACTGCGAGTGCCGCGCGACTCGTCCGCCGCGGGAAGTCGACGAAAAGAAAGTGCCATCCAATTTAATGCGGGAAAGACGCGCGCTCAGTTGCCCCTATCGACCACGAGACGCACAGGGGACACGGCGCAGCGCGTGGCCTCTGACCCGGGTGTAGGCCTGCTCTCCTCGTGCTGCGCGTTGCGCCGACAACGAGCTGCCCTCAGGTGTTCGTCGTGTGCTCTTTGACACGCGAGACGAGCTGTGTCGGATTGACGAAACGGAGGGCGATGGCCAGCCAGATCAGCGTCACCATCATGTAGACCATCGCCATGGCGTCCACCGACTGAGGGGCACGGACGCCCGCCGCGAAGACCGCGTAATAAAGCGCAACGACGAGCGTCTGCGAGTCCGATCCGGCGACGAGGAAGGTCAGCTCGAACATCGCCATCGTGCGAACGAGGACCAGCAGCGCCGCCGCCAGAATACCCGGCGCGAGCAGCGGCACTAGCACGTACCAAAGCATCCGGGCCGTGCCCGCGCCGAAGACGCGCGCCGCCGACTCGAGGTTGGGATCAATCTGCTCGATGAAGGGCGTCATCACGAAGATGACGAACGGCACGGCCGGGATCAGGTTGGAGAGAATCACTCCCCAGATCGTTCCCGCCAGTCCCACCTTGTACATCACGGTCGCGAGCGGGATGCCGTACGTCATGGGCGGCACCATCAGCGGCAAGAGGAAGATGAGCATGATGATGCGCTTGCCCGCGAACTCGCGCCGAGCAAGCGCGTACGCGGCGGGCAATCCGAGACAGACCGACGCCACCACTACCGCGATCACGACTTCCGCCGTCACCAGGAGGACCGACCCAAGCTGAAATTCCTTCCAGGCGGAGGAGTACCAGCTGGTCGTCCATCCCTCGGGGAGCCAGGTGCCGAGCCAGCGCCGCGCAAGAGAGCTGACCGCGACCGCGGCAATGAGGAAGAAGATGCTGCAGACGAAGAAGGTCATGAGCGCAACGAGGAACGCGCTCCACCCGCGGAGCACCCACCGAATCGCTCCGCTCTCGGACACCTCGGACGTGGGTGCGCTCATCCTTTGCCTCCTACCACCGGCCCTCTATAGAAGAGGCGCCGTATCCCGAGGACGATGGAGACCACCATCAGCTGCGTGAAGCCCATGATCATTGCGGCACAAGCCGCGAGCGAGTCGTCGTACTGCTCGAACGCCGCCTCATAGGCCGCGATCGAGATGACGCGCGTAGGCCCGGCCGGGGCTCCGAGGAGGACCGCAGACGGGAAGACCGAGAACGCCTGCACGAACGCGAGGCAAAAGGCCATGGCCACGCCGGGCGAAAGAAGAGGCAGGTACACATACCGGAACTGCTGCCACGGGTTGGCGCCGAGCGTCGCCGCGGCGCGGGCAAGCACGGGGTCGATTCCCGTGATGTACGAGAGAATGAGAAGAAAAACGAACGGGAACCCGGAGATGACGAGCGAAAGCAAAACCCCGGTGTAGTTGTGCGTCAGGTGGATCGGTTCGTTATAGAGATGAAAAAACTGGAGAGCCTGCGACAGCCAGCCCTTGGGCCCGAGGAAGGTGAGCATGCCGTCGGCGATGAGCACCGTTCCGAGGGTGATGGGAACTACGAGAATGCCTGTGACCACCTTCTGGTAACGCGATTTGACGCGCAGCCGGTAGGCGAGCGGAACGGCCAGCGCGAGGTTGAGCAGCGTCGCCGGAATCGCCAGGCGGAGCGTGGTCAGGATCGTCGGCCACAGGTGCTCGCTCGTGAAGAACGTCGTGTAGTTTCCGAGCCACCCCCCCTCGTGAGGCCGGAACGACAGCAAAAGGCCGTACGCGAAGGGGTAGACGAACATCAACAACATGAAGATCGTCGCCGGGCCGAGCAGACCCAGGGCCGGATCGAGCCGCGCACGTGGCGGATGCATCGAGAGAGCGGATTCCGGTGACGTCGTCGCAGAAGCCATGGACCCTCGGCTCATGCCTCGGCCGGGTAGACAAGCACGCGGTCGGGCGGAACGCTCAAGTGTAGCCGGTCCCCTGGTGCGACGGGCGCGCTGGTCCGCACGTACAATCGCTGCCCGCCCGGCACCTGAACCTCGATGAGCGAATCGCGACCGCAATACTCGACGTTCGCGACCAACGCAGGCACGGCGTTGACGGCCGTGGCCGAGCCGAGAACAACGTCGTCGGGGCGGATGGCCGCGCTGACACGCCCGCCGTTGACGGGTTGGCGCACCGTTCCGACGAGCGAGATCCCGCTTCGCCGAAGCGTGACCTCGCCCGCCACGGGCACCGGCGGTTCTCCGGGAATCCGATCGAAATCGACCACGTTCCGATACCCCATGAACCGGGCGACGTGGAGGTTGGCTGGCTGCGCGTAAACCTCGGCGGGGGGCGCCACTTGCTGAACGACACCCTCGCGAAGCACGACGATTCGATCGGCGAGCGACAGCGCCTCGTCTTGGTCGTGCGTCACGTAAATGGTCGCGCGACCGAGCTCGCGGTGTATTCGCCGGATCTCGGCGCGTGTTTCGATGCGCAGCTTGGCGTCGAGATTCGACAGCGGCTCGTCCATGAGCACGAGCGGCGGCTCGACGACAATGGCGCGCGCGATCGCGACGCGCTGCTGCTGGCCACCCGACAGCTGGCCGGGGAGCTTGTCGCCCTGGCCCTGAAGCTGAACCAATGCGAGCGCGCGGTCGACACGGCTGGCAATCTCGGTTCCAGGCACCCCGCGCATTAGGAGCCCGAAACCAACGTTTTTGCGCACCGTCATGTGCGGAAAAAGCGCGTAGTTCTGGAAGACCATCCCGAAGCCGCGCTTCTCAGGCGGGATCGGATCGATCCGCGCGTCATCGAGCCAAATGCTTCCGCTCGAAACCTGGAGTAGGCCCGCGATGCAATTGAGAGCCGTCGACTTGCCGCACCCGGACGGCCCGAGGAGAGCAATGAACTCGCCGCGCTTGACGGTGAGCGAAAGCTCCTTCAGCGCGGCGAAATTCGAGCCCGAGGTACCACCGAAACGCCTGGTGACTCCGACCAGTCGCAGTTCTTCGAAATCGCTGTTCATTGGCGATACAAACGCGGATTCAAGAGGACGCTCTCTTTGGATTGCAATCAGCCGTGCTCGTCGAGGGGAGAGATCGCCGGGCGGCGATCGGCAGCCGTGCCGTCACTTCGTCTTTTGTGCGCCCACTTCTTGATCCCAGCGCCGGAAGGCTTCGACGAGCATCTTCGCCTCGAGCGGCTGGGTGTGCGGGAAGTTCGCGATCCAGTCGTCGTACTCCGGACGGCCGAACTCGCGGATGATATCTTGGCTCTCCTTCGGCGCCATCGAGAGCGGCACATTTTTCACTGCCGGTCCCGGGTAGAAGTAGCCCTTGTCGTAGGTGAGCGCCTGCTGCGGAGGCTCGAGCAAGTACTTCATGAGATCCAGAAGGATAGGGAGCTTCTCTGGAGCGACGCCCTTCGGAATGATGAGGTACTGGGTGTCGTTGACCCAGGTCATGCCCTTGAACGCGGCGACCTTGAAGCTTTTGGGTACGATGCCGATCGCGCGCGGGTTGATGTCCCAGCCGGTGACTGTCACGGTCAGGTCCCGAGAGCCTTCGCCGAACTCTTTCATCGTGGCCGTCGTCCCGCCCGGGTAGTATTCGATGCAGGAGTTCAGGTCCTTGAGGAACGTCCAGGTCTTGTCCCAGCCCTTGATAGGGTCCTTGGGGTCGGCGTCGCCGAGCAGGTACGGAAGGCCCATCAGGAACGTACGTCCGGGCCCGGAGTTCGATGGACGCGCATAGATGAAGCGCTTGGGGTGAGCCTTGCACCAGGCGAGGAGCTCGGCGGGCGTGCTGGGCGGCTTGGCGACTTTGTCCGGGTTGTACTCGAGGAGCGGTCCGGCTGGCATGAAGACGGCGGCGAGCGCCTGCCCCTTCGCCAGCCCCTGCATTGCCTTCGCTTGGGGATTGTAGTTGTCGAGCACGTTGGGAAACATGTCGGCGTGGTCGGGGAGGATCGGCGTCCAGAGTCCCTTTTCGATACCGGCCGACAGGATGTCCGTCCCCCCGGTGACGAGGTCGATATCACTCCGGCCAGCGGCCTGCATCGCCTGCAGTTTGCCCGGTAGCTCGGGCGCGGGAGCCTTGGTGAAGTTGAATTTCTCGACGGCCTCCGGGTGCTTGACCCGGTACGAATCGATGGCGTCTTGCAATAGAGCGAGCGAGCCAGCTACGTCGACGACGTTGATGGTGACGGCCTTCTTCGGTTTGAGGGGATCGGGCGCGACGTTCGTCGTCTCACCACCAGGGGGCGAGCTCTTCGAACACCCGAGAAGCGTCAACATTGAATGGCTGATCGCGAGCAGAAGCAGCCATGACCGCGAAACGCGTCTAATGCGCTGGTCGTCCATACTTACGTCCTCCTAATTCGCGATGAGTCTCGCGTTGTGGTTTCGAGGTCTTGGGTGCCTTACCAGTTGGAAAGGCGAATCGAGGCCTGTGCTGATTGGCGCCGGGCTCGGTGCTACACCTTGTAAGCGCGCTTGGCGAGGTTGTATGCGAGGTCGCCCGCGAGCTCGCCCGCTTCCTCCTCGTCCAGTCGGTGGTCAGCCACCCACTTGGCGAGAAAGGCGCAGTCCGATCGCCGTGCGACGTCGTGCCGCGCGGGAATGGACAAAAACGCCCTCGTGTCATCGTTGAAGCCTACGGTGTTGTAAAAGCCAGCCGTCTCGGTGGTCCGCTCCCGGTAAAACCGAATCCCCTCTGGGCTGTCGAAGAACCACCACGCCGGGCCTAGCTTCAGCGCGGGGTAATGGCCCGCGAGCGGCGCCAGCTCTCGCGAATATGTCGATTCGTCGAGCGTAAAAAGAATAACGGAGAGACGCGTGTCATTCCCGAAACGGTTCAACATCGGGCGTAAGGCGCGAACGTAGTCGGTTCGCGTCGGAATGTCAGCTCCCTTGTCACGCCCGAAATTCCGGTAGATGAGCGGGTTGTGATTCCTCAGCGAACCTGGATGGATTTGCATCACGAGCCCGTCGTCGATGCTCATTTTGGCCATCTCCGTGAGCATCTGGCCTCGAAAGAGCTCCGCCTCTACGGGCGTCATGGTGCCGCCGAGGGCCTTTCGAAAGAGCGCCTCGCACTCGCTCGGCGAATGATCGAACGTGGCCGGCGTGAGGTGGCCGTGATCGGTCGATGTGGCGCCAAATGAGGCAAAGTAGCGCCGGCGGTTGACGAGGGCCCGCAAATACCCTGCCCAGGTGTCGGTCGCCTCGCCGGTGATTTCACCCAACCGACTGACGTTGTTCACGAATGTCGGGAACTCGGGATCGACGACGTCGTCCGGTCGAAACGCGGTAATGACGCGACCCTTCCAGCCGGATTCTCGCATCGTGCGATGGTGGGCGAGCGGGTCGAGCGGCGACTCCGTCGTCGCGAGCACTTCGATGTTGAACCGTTCGAACAGCGCGCGTGGCCGGAACTCCGGGCGGGGGAGACAGTCCGCGATCCGGTCGTAGATGCGATCGGCGGATTCGGGGGTCAACCGCTCCTCTACACCGAAGACTTCGCTCAGCGTGTGGGTGAGCCAAAGGCGAGTGGGGGTCCCCCGAAACAAATACCAGTGCTGCGCGAACAGCCGCCAGATGCGGCGCGAGTCTTTTTCGACCGGAGCTCCGTCGAGCCGGGGCACCCCCAGCGACTCGAGCGTCACGCCCTGGCTGTGGAGCATCCGGTACACGTAATGGTCCGGAATGATGAGAAGGGTCGAGGGATCCGGGAACGGCTGGTCGAGCGCAAACCAGGCCGGATCCGTGTGGCCGTGCGGGCTGACGATGGGCAACGCGCGGACCCGCTCGTAGAGGCGTCGGGCGATCGCCCGCTCGGTGGGATCGGCGGGAAACAGCCGATCGGGATGATTGATGGACTTCGCATTCATGAGACTGACCTCGTCGCTGTGCGCTTGCGCTTCGTGGTGGCCCGCGTTGCCGTGGCGTGTGCGCTGGCGCGCGCTTTCGTGGCGCGGGCCGGCGTACGCGCACGTGGCGCCGAGCTGTCTTCCGTCTTACGTGGCCTGAGCGGGACGGGAAGCGTGGCTGCCGGGAGCGGCGCGGATGGGCCTGTCCGCGCGGAGCGGCTGGCCGATTCGCGTTCCTTGAGCAACTCCCACCCTCGGTTGAAATCACGGTCCACGCGCTCGAGGTGTTGTCGCATTGCGGTGCGCGCCGCTCGCGCATCTCCCGCCTCCAGCGCGACGAGGACGGCCCTGTGATCGCGGAGGGCGGCGGCGCGGAGCTCGGGTGTTTGAAAATGATGTTCCATACGCTTCCAGATCGCCCCGCGGCCACGGTCCCACAAATCGTGGACGACTGAAACGAGCGCGCTGTTGTGCGTGGCCATCGCGATGCGAAGATGAAAATCGCGATCCGCGGTGTCGGTATCGAGGTTCCGGTGCTGGCGACGATCCATCTCCGCCCAGGCCGAACGAACCGCTCCCAGTTCGTCCGCAGTGGCCGCGCGGGCGGCCTCGGCGGCGATCTCCCCCTCGATGAGCCACCGCGCGCGCAAAAGCTCGAAGGGCCCCTGGCCGTCGCTGGCTGGATCGGAAATGGCCGACGGCGCCGTGGGTCTCGCGCTGGCGACGAAGATTCCCGAGCCGACGCGGACCTCCACCTTACCCTGGATCTCCAGCGCGATCAGCGCCTCGCGCACCGAAGGGCGCGAGACGCCAAGCTGCGCGGCGAGCTCTCGCTCCGACGGCAGGCGCTGCCCTTGCCTGAGCTCACCGGACGAAATCAGAGCGGCCAGTTGCGCGGCGATCTGGCGAAACAGCCGATGATTTTCAATCGTTTGGATCGGCATGGTACTGCGAGCGTCCGTCCACGGCGACCGACCCAGTGATACGCTCGGGAGCGCGGCCGGCAGCGGTCCTGCCCAGACACCCGCTGCCACCGACACATCGGTTCGCTGTGCTTCGCCGTGGTGTCGCTCTGCGTTGGACAACTCCCTTGGACGTCGGTCTAGACGTACCTAGGTCAGGCTGTCAAGTGGCCTTACCACTCAGTCGTTGCCGCGGGAACGCGGAATAGTCGAGCGTTTTCCGGAGTGTGGTCGGTCACGTTAGGTCAATTGCAATCGCGAGTTGGGCAGTCGCGCGGCGTTCGCGTAACTTGCTTCGCACGGGGTGGTGCGAACCGATGAAACGCGTGCGATGCGCCGTACGCTCCACATAAGGGCTTGACGCTCGCTGCGAAAGCAGCTTTCGTGCGCCTCGGCGCGCTAGGGCTTCGCACCACGAACGCGACGAGAGCCACTCGAGCGAGAACGCACGACGGCTCTCTATCTCCTCGCCGGCGCCCCATTTGGAAATGGCGCGCTGTGAAGTCACTCATCGTCGAAGGGAGCATCAAGCATGTTCAGGAGATCATGGAGTGCGTTCTTATTGATTCCGTCGCTGTTCGCAGCGTCGGCTGCGCAGGCACAGACGCAGACCACCGCGCCGGCCACTGACCCGCCGCCGCCGTCGCAGGCCGACAATCCCCAGAACCCGACGCCCCCGCAGGAGTCCAAGGAGGACGTTCCGTCTCCAACGCACGAGTCCAAGGGAGCGGCCGTTGCGCCGCCCACCAAGGCAGCCGCGAAGCCGGTCGTGAACCCCTGGTTCGTTCGCACGCCCTACGAGATGAAGCTCGGCGAAGGAAAAGAGCAGTGGAAGCTGCAAGTCTACGGCTTCGCCGAAGCGGACTTCATGGCCGACTCGACGCGCAGCTTCGCGGACGGCCAGAACGCCGCCGTCATCGCGCGCAACAGCAGCGCCAACGGAAACAACACGCGCTTGCAATTCACGGCGCGCAACAGCCGCTTCGGCTTTAAGGCGCAGTCCCCCGAAGTCGGCGGCATCAAGCCGACGGGCGTGCTGGAGTTCGACTTCTTCGGCTACGACCCCGCGCCCTATGGAACCCCCACCAATTCCGAAGCGGGCTTCTTCAACAACCCGACGCTCCGTATCCGCCACGCGAACATCAAGCTGGAGAGCGAGGCCGTCGATTTCCTGTTCGGGCAGATGTACCACCTGTTCGGCTGGCAAAATTACTTCTTCGGTGCCTCCGCCGCGTTCTTGGGACTGCCCAACCAGGTCTTCGGTCGCACGCAACAGGCGCGGGTGAGCCACACGTTCAAGGGCGACGCAGTGAATGTCGACGTCGCGCTCGGGGCGTTCCGGCCTGTGCAGCGTGACTCGGCCACGCCGGACGGCGAAGCGGGCGTCCGCCTCATGGTCAACAACTGGAAGGCGATCAACACGCCCGGCAACGGCGGCACCGCTGCGTACCCCGCTGCGATCGGCGTCTCCGGGCTGGTCCGCAAATTCAAGGTGAACTCTCCCGTGGGCAATGTTGTAACGACGACACCGCAGAACTCCGACGTCGGTTGGGGTCTCGCGATCGACGCGCTCATCCCGATTATCCCCGCCGAGGATTCGACGGATCGCGGCAACGCGCTGACGTTGAACGCAGAGTACTCGCGCGGCAGCGGCTATGCGGACCAGTTCACCGGAATGACCGCCGGCGCAACCTTCCCGGCCGCCGGCGGGAGTGCCGGCCCCCCCATGGTTACGGGCAATACCAGTTACGTGAACGTCGACAACGGGCTCGTGGCATACGACGCGGGCGGCGCTCTTCACACGATCGACTTCCAGACGTTCTGGGTGGGTCTGCAGTACTACCTCCCGCCGTCCGGCCGCGTTCTCTTGGCCGCGAACTACACGCACGCGGATTCGAAGAACATCGCCGACTTGTTGCCCACCCAGCCCAACGTCTACAAGGAGTCCAACTACGTGGACGGCACGGTCTTCTTCGACGTGACCCCCGCCGCTCGCCTCGGCCTTTCGTACCAGTACACGAAGCAGAACTTCACGGACGGCACGAGCGCGCAGAACAATCGCTACGAAGCCCTCGCGCTGTACTTCTTCTAAAGCGAGGCGAATGGTGGTGCCCACTCATCGACGCGCAGGCGTCGATCGGTGGGCATCTCTGTTTTGTGCGTCCGGGCGGTTTCGAGCCGCCGCTCACCGCCGGAGCAATGTCGCAGCGCACGCCAGCCGTCTCTCGTGCGTCTCGTTGGCTGTGACGCAGCCAAGTTCGTTCGGCATCGACATTAACGGGCACCATGAAGACCGGTTTCTTCGCCGCGCTCGTCGCCTCGCTCGCGTCCGTCGCCTCTGGCGTGGGCTGCTCGTCCACCACGGCCACCACGTGGCCTACCACCGACGCCAGCTCGGACGACGCATCGGGCGGCGGTGGTTCGGGGAGCGTCGGTAGCAGCGGCGCGGGAACGTCCGGAACCAGCAGCGCGTCGGGTAGCTCGCCGTCCGGCAGCAGCGCGTCGGGGAGCTCCGCTTCGGGCAGCAGCGCGTCGGGGAGCTCGGCGTCCGGAAGCAGCGCCTCGGGGAGCTCCGCGTCGGGCAGCAGCAGCTCGGGGACGGCGGGTTCCGGGAGCAGCAGCTCGGGCGCCGCCTCTTCGGGCAGCGCGTCCTCCGACGGGGGCGCGAACGCCATGTGTCCGAGCACGCTGAAAGACAAAACGGCGTGCACGCCGGGCGCGATGCCGACGTGCGACAAAGCGTGTGGTCCCGACAACATCGGAGTGAAGCCGTGCCCCTGCGACGCGGCTACGAAGTTGTACGCGTGCGGGACGTGCACGTACCCGAGCCCGCTGCCTACCTGTTACCAGGCGCCGACCGGTGCCGTCATGAGCTGCGCGGCGGGCGTCGTCGACAAGATGCCCTGCACGACGGCCTGCGCCCCCCCTTGCTCCGGCACGTCCGCGGCGGGCAAGCCGCAGGATTGCGTTTGTACGATGGCGCGCGGCACCCTCAACTGGACCTGCGCATCGCAGTGGTGGTGACCGGTTAGAACGGCGTATCCTCGGGCCTGGGGGAAACCCATGGCTCACGTCAACCAACCGCTGCTCGGTGTGCGCGTCGGCTTGCTGGAAGCCCGGATGGAAAGTGAGCTGGCGTCGCTCGTGCGTCGCCACGGAGGACTGCCGGTGTGCGCGCCGGCGCTGCGCGAGCTGGAGCGGGTTTGCCCCGAAGAGGTGACGCGGGCATGCGAGAGCGCCTCCCGCGGCGCCGCCGTCATCGTGCTCACGACGGGCGTCGGCGTGGCGAGGTGGCTGCGCATGGCCGACGAGCTCGGGCGGGGGTTGCAGCTACGCGCCGACTTCGGCCGTTCGACCGTCGTGTGCAGGGGACCCAAGCCGGTCGCGGTGCTCAAGCGCGAAGGCCTCCCCGTGCACGTACGCGCCGAGTCGCCGCACACGACCGCGGAGCTGTTGGTCGCGCTCGCCGCGATAGACGTCGCCGGTCGCGACGTGATCCTCGTCCACGACGGCGGCGCCCACCGCGAGGTAGTGGATGCGCAGAGTGCCCGCGGCGCGCACGTGGTCGAGCTCCAGCCGTACGCGTGGGCGCTCCCCGAAGACGTCGCCCCTCTGCGCTCGCTCATTGAATCAATTGTCGCAGGCGATATCGAGGCGCTCGCGTTGACGACGCAGGTGCAGGCGCGGCATCTGTTCCAGGTTGCCGAGAGCATGGGAAGCCGCCCCGCGCTCTTGGCGGCCCTCCGCAACGTGGTCGTCGCCGCCGTGGGGCCCACCTGCGCGGCGGTCCTCACCGAGTTGGGGGCACCGCCGCAAGTCGTGCCGGATCCCCCGAAAATGGGTGCGATGATCCTCGCTTTGGCCGAACGTTTCGCACGCGAGCCGCGGGGGTGAGCGCCGTGATCGCGGAGAGCGTCGGCCGCGCAAGCCGGGTCAGGATCGCGTACCCAACCATCACCCACACGATCTCCCTAGCGCGCTTGAGCAGCACGAAGGCCGACGCCGCGCGGAGCGGCATGTGCAGACCGGATTCGAGCAGCAGCGCCGTGCCCATGTCGGCGGCCACGAAGCCGCCCGGGATGCTGACGTGGAGAGCCTCCGTCGCGAGACGGATCGGCAACACCCGCGCGACCGTCGCCTAAGACGCCGAGTGCCCGCAGGAGGACGACCGTACCGAACGTGTCGAGGGTCATTCGGGCGGCGAAGGGAGCGAGGGCGACGGGTGGCACCCTCGTCCGGCGGGGTGGGCCTCACGCAGGCCGGCCACTGCGGGCACCGCCGAGGCGGGCCTCCGCCTCGCGCAGGAGACTCTTCCTGACATCGTGCCGCTCGATGGTGACGGCGAAGGGCGAAGAAGTCGATCGCATCGTCGGCCTGGAGCTCGGGGCGGACGACTATCTCGTGAAGCCCTTCAGCGTGCGCGAGCTCATTTTGCACACGAACGCCGTCTTGCGCCGGGCGCAAGCCAAGGACCCGCCCATGATCGAAGAGTGTGCAGACGCGCGCTCCACGCTCAGCGGACGCCGACGGCTGATCGGCGCAGGCCGAGCGCCGCCGCCGCCGCGACGAGGTCGGGATGCACGCACCCGGTCGAAAGCATGGCTTTCACGTAGTCGCTGCCACGGCGCTTTTCTTTCATGGCTCCGAAAGCCGACGCGGCGACGACCCTGGCCCCGAGCGGTGCGGCGGAAACGGGGGGATCCACCGTGGCCGTCCTGCCCTTGGCCGCCTCCACATTCCCTGCCGCGCCCGCAGCATACGCGCTCACCCAGGTGGCCACGGGACCGAGCACCAGGGGATAGTGCCCGAGGAGCGCTCCGACATCGCTCGCCCGACCACGCGCGACGAGCACGTACGCTCGCTCCCAAAGAACGCGCGGTGTCACCGTCCCGCGCTCGAGCGCGACCAGCGAAAGGGCGTCGGCTGCGTCGAGCCGACCTTCGTAACGCGCGAGCCGCGCCAATCGGAGCGCGCGGAGCGGCTGCGACTCGGCCTCGCTTCCCCAGGTGGTCGCGATTTTCTTCGCCGATGGGAGGTCCGCCTGGTCGAGCGTCAGATCCATTGCCACGAGGTCCGCCCAGGGAGCCTCGGCCGCCATGCCGACGCGTGTCGTGACGTCGAGGTGGGCGTGGCCCGACAGCACGTCGGTCGAGAGGACCAGAGCGGAGAGGAAGGGCAGCCTGCGTC
>JALYHV010000289.1 GCA_030776205.1 Myxococcota bacterium
TTAAGGGAGGGTCGTTTATGCGAAAGAAAGCCATGCGGGTCTGCTCGTTCTCCATGTTTGCTTCGGTCGTCGGATGCGGAGGCACCGTGGGAGGTGAGTCGTTGGGAACGAACGCGGAGGCGCTCGAACGCACGCGCGACAAGGCAGGTATCGCCGAGTCGTTTCACACGTCCGGCGTGATCGACCGCACCAACCCGTTCTTTCAGGTATTCGGCACGAACGGTCGCACGTGCGAGACGTGTCACAACTCGGCCGTCGACTGGACGATGACTCCCAAACGGGCGCGCCAGCTGTTCGAGGAGAGCGACGGCCTCGCTCCCTTGTTCCGCCAGTCCGACGAGACGTTGCGTCCCGACTCGGACATCTCGACGCGCGACAATCGCGAGGACGCGTACAAGTTGCTGCTGACCAAGGGGCTGACGCGCTTCACGCGAACGATCAAAGCGACCGCCGAGTTCGAGGTCGTTGCCGTCGACGATCCGACCGGGTTTTCGACACCCGCTGCGTTCTTGAACTTTCGCCGCATCCTGTCGGTGGCGAACACGGCGCACGAATCGTCGGTCACCTGGACCGGCGGCCCCGCCGACGTGCGCACGAACCTCGCCGCGCTCATGGTCGGCGCGACGAAGTTTCACGGGGAGACGACGTTCACCGTCTCGCCGGCCGACGCCGCCGCCGGCGCAGACTTCCTCATGGGACTTTCGTTCGCGCAGACCGTGGATCGGAGAGCCGGTCCCCTCGACATCGCCGGAGCCACCGGCGGTCCCGCGAACCTCTCGGCGGAGCCATTCTACATCGGCATCAACGCTCTCGGTGGCGACTCCCACACGGGTGCCCCGTTCAACAACATCTCGATGGACCTCTACGACAAGTGGGAGACGTCGACCGACGAGGAGCGCCGCGACATCGGACTTGGCGAACACGCGTTCTACACCGTGGATATCGCCATCACCGGGGTGCCTGGAATCAACGACGCGCTGGGGCAGACGGTGGTGCACGGCCACTGCACGACGTGCCACAACACACCCAATGTCGGCAGCCACTCGGAGTTCCGAATGATCGACATCGGGCGCACGGGGCCCGAGCTTCGCTCACCGGATCTGCCGTTGCTCACGCTCCGCAACAAGACGACGGGAGAGACCCGCCAGACGACGGACGTAGGGCGTGCTCTTTCGACGGGTGCGTGGGCCGACATTGGGAAGTTCAAAGTCCCGACGCTCCGCGGCGTCGGGGCGCGGGCGCCGTACTTCCATGACGGTTCGGCGGACTCGCTGGACGACGTGCTCGACTTCTACGAGAGACGGTTCAATATCGATTTCGGCGGGCAGAAGGCCAACATCATTCGTTTCTTGAAGGCTCTCTGATGCGGCGATTGGCTCCGTCCTGAAGAACGGCAACGCGCCTCGCACGCGAACCCACGCTACGCCGTGGATTTCGCTGCGTGGCGCGGGTCAGCGATGTCGCCGCTTACAAGGGCTGCGCCGCGCGCTCGACGAGCGGGCTGAGCACGGCGTTGAGATCGCCCATCACGTTCATGTATCCCGAGAGGTACCGCTGCGTCGCCGGCAGATAGAGCATAAAGCTCTGGTACCCGGCGGTGCCGCCGAGATGCCCGAACGCCTCGTTGCCGTTCGAGCGAACCGAATGTGTCACCGCGACCATGCAGTGTGCGCTGCAACGAGCGGACGCTGGTACCGAGGCGGCTCGCGACGCGCGCAATCGACACGTCGCCCTCGCGCAGCCCATCGAGGATGACGCGCTCGATGCGATCGTCCGAGCGATTGTCGGCGCGCAGCTGGCCGACGAGCATGTCGGCATGGCGCTCGAGCACGGCGGTCAGGCTGGGGTCGGAGCGGATCATCGGCAGCGCCAGCGTCGCGGATCCCTCCGGCTTCGAACGCCGTGGCCTCGAGCGGACGGGCGGCGATGACGAGAGCCCGCTCTTCCTTGAGGATCGTGTGCACCCAGTCGACGGTCTTCTTCGCCTTGGCCGCCGCCTCCGCCGCGAAGACATGGCCGTACTTGTTCTTGAAGTACCGGGCCTCGTGGCCCGTAGCCCCGCCAGGGCGGCCGCCACCAGCGACGACTCCAGGCCGACCGTCGACACGTTCTCGAAATCCACTGCGCGAGCCACAACGTCCCTCTTTGTTAGGTCTTCCTCTCGACACCCGTGTCCCTTGTCAGCACGACGTGCGTGGCCTTCTGCGTCGCGACATGTTCAGAGACGCGGTAGCCCAACCCGACCAAATCAATCCCCGTGAGCAACCTCTCGCCGGTCCCAAGCAGGACGGGTGCAATGGCGAGGTGCATCTCGTCCACGAGCCCCGCCTCCAGGTACTGCCGGATCGTTGCGACACCGCCGCCGAGCCGCACATCTTGATCCTTGGCCGCTTCGAGGGCGCGTGCGTGCGCTTCGCGGATGCCGCCAGTGACGAAATGAAACGTCGTGCCGCCGTCCATCGTGACAGAGGGTCTCGCATGATGCGTGAGCACGAAGACGGGCACGTGGTACGGCGGGTTGTCTCCCCACCACCCCTTCCACGCTTCATCCGGCCAAGGGCCACGAATCGGCCCGAACATGTTCCGTCCGAGTATCCAGGCGCCGACGTGCGCAAATCCGCGTGCGGCGAAATCGTCGTCGATCCCCGCGATCCCCCCTCCGGCGCCGTGGACCTTCTGAAACGTGCGCGTGGCGAAGAACCACTCGTGGAGCGCCATGCCGCCGACGCCAAGAGGGTTCTGGAGATCCTGGTTCGGTCCCGCGCCGAAGCCGTCGAGAGAAACACTGAAACAGCGCACGCCGAGCTTTCCCATCACGAGCCCCCTTTTGCCCCCGGTGCGACGGAGATGCAACGTCATCACGCCTGAGTTCAGTCGCTTCATCGGATCGAGCAGGTCGCGCAACCAACGGTCGTCGAGCGCTCCCGGCTGCCCGCGAAGAATTCGGCACCCGCCGGAGGCCAATCCACTGCAGCCGACGGCCCGAATATTCTCGTTGGGCCCCGTGCAGGCGAGAGGCCACCGTGGTTCACCGAGCCGAGCATGCGGGGCGCACCGCGCTCACGCATCGTCCTGGCGCCGACGGGTGGCCGAAACAGACAACGGCCCCGGCGTCATCGTACGCACCGCGCGGTCCGATGTTCAAATCGCGCGGGTTCCCCACGAACCACTGTACCAAGCGCATGTACCAAGGGGTCCGCCCGTACCAAGCTGGGACCCCTTGTTTTTAGTTGCGCGGGGGCGCTACGCGCGTTGGAACACGATGCGAGGCTCGCCTGTTCGCGCGAACCTTGATCGATCCACGTTCACCGTGGCAACCCGCGGCGACTCGATCACGAGCCGCGCCTCGAGAAGCGGACGAAGAACCGCGCGTCGTCGTCGGGCTCGACGTGGTGCGGGCGCTCGGGCGCGATCACCCCGACAACGCCGGGACGGAGCACGACTCCAATGTCTCCCTCGTCTTCGAGGACGTAGAGAACGTGGCCTTGCTCGACGACGATCTCACCCCACGTGTCTGCCTTGAGCGAATGGCTGCGCTTCAGCCCCGCGGGAACGGAGCGCGCGTCGAAGACCGCCGTATTCTTGTAGGGAGCGACGTCCGCGGGCAGCTTCGGCATCCGACAGAGCGGACAAGGAAGCGCGGTCCCCACGAAGGCACGCCGGCCCGCTTCGGTCGTGACCCACGGTCTACTTTCGAGCGGCGGCCGGTGCCGAACGTGTTGAGCATGTCCACACGCGAGCTCGGCGACGAAGGCCCCGTCATCGTCCTGCCGGAAACCCACGATGGGAGAGGGTGGCGCGGGGCGGAGCGCACCGGCCAAGCGTGCGAGCGCATCGCTCCCGAGATGTTCCTCGAGAGCAGGAAACCACTCGCGTTCCTCGAAGCGTACGTGCTCTTCGAGTCGGGCGCCGAACGCCTCGCACTGCGACGTGAGCAAGAGCGGCCCGAACGACGCCACGATCGCACGCAGCGCGTCGTGATCGGCGACGACCCGAGCGGCCAGCGATGCGAGTGGTTCACCGTGCGCGGCGCTGCGCCGCACGAGCTCGCGCTCCTCGATCGCGAAGTGCGGCGCGAGCTCTGCGTCAAAGCGACGTCTCAGCTCGGCGATGAACGCCGACGTGTCCTCACCGTGTTCGGGAGCCAACCGGCGCGCGTCGCGCGCGAGGACGAGCGCGTGATGATGATCGCGCGAGAGCGAGGCGAGGCTCGGGTGCCGCTTCACT
>JALYHV010000290.1 GCA_030776205.1 Myxococcota bacterium
GATCTACACCCTCCTCGAGGAAGCTGGCGCGCACTCGTGGCAGATTCAGTTGACCGTCGCGGCCGGTCGCGCCGCCGATGACCCCACGATTCTTCTCGAGCCGTATCACATGCTCGAGGTCATGCCCGCGGTCGCGCGGCTCAAGGTGCGTGCGGATGCCGCCGACGTGCGCATCTGGCCTGGCAACAACCTGGGTTACTACGGACCGTTCGAAGCGCTGCTTCGCGGCGACCTTCCCGGCGGGCACAGGGGGTCATGCGGTGCGGGACGATTCGGCATGGGCATCGAGTCCAACGGCGCGATCAAGGCGTGCCCGTCGCTCCCGAGCGAGGCATACGTCGGCGGCAACGTGCGCGACGACCGCCTGAGGGACATCTGGGAGCGCGCCGAACCGCTCCGCTTCACGCGCAACGACCGCCGGCCAGAGCTTTGGGGCTATTGCAACGGCTGCTACTACGCCGACGACTGCCTGGCCGGCTGCTCGTGGACAGCGCATTCGCTCTTCGGTCGACGCGGCAACAACCCGCTATGCCATCACCGCGCGCTCGACCTTTTGCGCCTGGGCAGGCGCGAGCGGCTCCATCGGGTCGCGGAGGCCTCAGGCGTCCCGTTCGATCACGCGCGGTTCGAAATCATCGACGAGAGCTGGCCGCTGCTGGAGCTGCAGCGAGCACGCCAAGTCGCCGATGGAAGCGAGCAATGGCTATTGGACTAGATTCGCGCGCGAGCAAACCGGACAGCGTCGTCGGTGGTAAGGTGCCATCGGCGAAATACGTGCTCTTCTACGAGGCAGCCGACGACTTCCGCGCGAAGGTCCCGCTCCACGTCGAAGCGCACCGAGCGCTGTGGAAGCGATTTCATTCGGCGGGACTGCTTCTCATGGTGGGTCCGTTCACCGATGCACCCGCCGGGGGGGCGCTGGCCATCTTCACGACGCGCGTCGCCGCCGAGAGCTTCGTCCACGCAGACCCCTTCGTGTCGGAGGGAATCGTCGCCCGCTGGACGATTCGCGAGTGGAACGAAGCGCTCGTCCCGTAGCCGGATCCGTTCGCAGTCCGCTGAGGGTATCGAACTGTGCGGACCGATAGTTGCCATCGAAGATGGTTCTCGATGTCGAGCGCCACGTCCCAGCGGCGCATCCCGTAGCCGGCGTGGGAGGTCGAACCGCGTGATGGCAAACCCGGCCGGGCGCGCATCGTTCCATGAAGGAGCGGACCCTGAAGAAACTCGCGCCTCCCTCGATCCCCTTTGCACCCCTTTCATGCAGACGACCGGTTGCTCGTCTTAACAGCCTGTGACTAGGCGGACCTTCCCGGGCTATTTCTCGACGTGCGGAGGAGCTTCCGCCGTCCTCGATCGAAGGCCTCTCGGATCGCGCAGTCTACTAGGGCAGCCCTCGCGGCTAAGATCTGCCGGACCGGCGGCGTTCGCGCTAGCGTAGTCGCATGGGCTTGCGCGAAGCGTGGGAATCGCAGGCGAGGGCGTGGATCGCATGGGTACGTCGCCCCAGCCACGACAGCTACGACAAGTTCCATCGCGACCAGTTCTTCGACCTCCTTCCCGGCCCCGGGAAACTCACCATCGACGTGGGTTGCGGCGAGGGCCGTGTCGCGCGCGACCTACTGGCCCGAGGACACCGCGTGGTCGCATTCGACGGATCGCCCGCGCTCGTCGCTGCCGCGCGTGACTTCATGCCGTCTGTCGCGGCGGAGGTCGCGGACGCGGCGGGGCTTCCCTTGCCCGACGCGTGCGCGGATCTCGTCGTCGCGTTCATGACCGTTCATGACGTCGAGGATCTCGAGGGCGCCGTGCAGGAGGTCGCACGCGTGCTTGAGCCGGGAGGCCGCTTCTGCCTCGCGATCGTGCACCCGATGAACTCCGCTGGACGCTTCGAGGGGGAAGGGGCGGATGCTCCGTTCCGCATCGACGGGAGCTACCTCGCTCGCTTCGACTACTGCGACCGGATCGAGCGCGATGGACTGACGATGGTCTTCCACAGCCGGCATCGCCCGCTGGCGGACTACTTCGCCGCCTTCGCAGCATCCGGCCTCGTGGTCGAGACGCTCCGCGAACCGGCTGTGCCCGACAGCGCCGTGACATCGCCGGCGCTCCGTCGTTGGCAGCGCGTGCCGCTCTTTCTACACGTGCTCGCGCGTCGCGCCTGAGCGGAAACTCGCGCCTCCCCCGACCCGGTCGCACAACGCCGCGTCCGCATAACTACGACGTCGGCATGAGTCCAGGTGTGCAGAGCGCCGCATACCACGCGATGAGCCATCACGGCACGCTCCCCACCGCCGGATGAGCGACGCACCGGGGCTGGCCGGCTCTCCCGGCCAGTCACGAATGAGACAGCGCTCGCTGCGGCACGAGAACGAACGCCACCTTCGCAAGTTCCAGGACGAGGCCGACGTGCAGGCCCAGCTCGCGGCCTGGCTCGTCGAGTCAATACCAGGACCCCCTCGCGCGCCACGGGCATGATTCCGGAAACGCGCCGCCAAGAGGAGCTCGAGCGTCTGCGGCCCATCAAGGTGTCTTCCGGAAAAGCGAGCGCTGCGCATTCCCATCTTCGTCGGTCCCACCGCCGAGGTGATCTTCGGCTTCGACGATGGCCCGCTCCGACGACGGCGTAGACTTTGCGGTAGAACGCGGAGCGGCCATCGAGAGGAACCCTAGTACGCCGCACCCGTTACCTTCAGGACGGTCGAGCCAGCGTATGGCTACCGATGACGCTCGGTGACGACTGCGCGGCCAACGAGGACCGACTCCCCTGGCCCAAGCTACGCGTCGGCTCGGCGGCGTGTACCCGCCTGGCTGCACGTCGTCGTGCTCCTCGGTGCAGGGCTTCCAGCGTCCACCCCGGTGCGACGGCGCACGCCGCACCCCAAAAGCAAAAAAAGGAAACCCCCCGGCTCCTTTCGAAGCGGGGGGGGTCCGACGGCGGGAGTGGTCCCCGCCGTCATTGCGCCAGGCAACGTTCGCTGCGGCGCTCGGTCCTGCTCCTTCTTTTTGGTCTCAGAGGACGGGCTTCGGGGGGGTGGGCGCCGTCGCCGCGGGCGCGTGGCCCGTCGTCGTGTCCGCCGTCCCTTTGATGGCCGCCTTCTGCTTCTTGCTCGTCGTGCCGCGCGCCTTGCGGGTGGCGCGCAGCCTCGACACGGCGGTCGCCTGCGCTTCGCTGGTCAACGGAGCCCGGGCCTTGGGAGGCACGAGCCCGTAGTCCGCGAGCGCTTGCGCCGCGTTGCCGTACGTCGCGACCAGGTAACGCCGGTAAGCCCGGACTACCGGGCCGACCCTCGCTGCCGTGTCGCGAAGCGCGGACATCGCGTCCTTGGCGCCGATCTGAGCCGCGTTGTGCGCTTCCAGCGCGGCGGCCAGCTCTCGAAGGAGCTGGACGAGCGCGTCGGATGCGTGCGTCGCGTTCCCGAACGTCAACGACCCGTTCGGGGTGTGCTTCAGCGTGCCGGCGATGAGCGCCTGCACG
>JALYHV010000291.1 GCA_030776205.1 Myxococcota bacterium
GACGAGGAGGGCGGCGACGGGCGCGCCGCGCTCGACGACGAGACGGAGCGCGCGGGCGGTGGGCGCGGCCACGTCGATGCGCGTCTCCGGCGAGGACAGGAGTTTTACCCAAGCGCGATCGCGGCCCGACCAGGTCGTCGTCAGGCGCAGGCGGCTGGACACCACACGCGCCCCCGCCACGACGGGGTCCCCGTCCCGGCGGGTGACCTCCTCCGTCGCGTCGAGCCAGGGAATCACGCGCGCCTCCCCGGCCACCACCACCGCGTCGACTCCAACCAGCTCGCCCGCCTCGACCAGGATCTGCTCCCCCGCCCGGACTTCGGAAGCGCTCAGCTCGACGGTCTCCGCGGCCGCCTGAACGGTGCGCGCGCGCACGTCGAGGGCCTGCTCGATTCGCTCGCGGGACTTCGACACCCCGATGCGCGCGCGGCCGACGAGCCTCTCCACGGCGAGCGCCACCGCCGACGACAAGCCCGCCAAGACGGCGATCGCCACGGCGCGTGGATCGTGAGTCGCCCAGGCGCAAAAGGCCGCGCCGACGGCGCCGCCAGTGGGCACGAGGACCACGAGGGGGTGCGGATCGGCGTCGTCGCGCGGGACGAGACCGACCCGTAACGCGAGCGCCGCCCACGAAGCGATCGCCAGGGCGACGCGCGCCGCATCAACGGCCGGGCCGAGGAGCCCGATGGCCGGAACGAGCACTCCAAACGCGATCCCAGCCGCGTCCAGCACCGCCACGACGGCGGCGTGATCGCTGGCTTGCGCCGCACCGCGCCTGTCCGTGGCCGAAGCCGCCGGCGGCGATTCGTCGTCGCCGTCCCCGCGTGCAGCGCTGAGAAGTGGCGCGTTCCGTAGGCTCGTGCTGGACGAGACGTCGTTCTGGGCCAGCGTCGAGGAGGCGAGCGCCCACGACGCGACTGACGCGGCGGAGGTCAGCCTCGGGCGCGCACCGCTCGGAGCGGGACGGTCCGCGTCCGAGGTGGTGGGAGAGACCGCCGGGGGAGCCGCCGTCGGCACGTCTTCTTCAGGGTGTCGGCCATGGGACCGCAAGTACGCTTGCTTGCAGTCCGATCGGCAGAAATAACGAAAGGCCCCCTCGAGGATGGCCACGTGGCCGGCCCTCAGCGGATCCACGGCTTCCCCGCAGCCCGGGCACGGGGCCGCTGATGGCCGCGCGCTGGTCGGTTCGTCGGCAGGCGAGCGTGCTGTTCGGGCGTTCGCCATGATCGCGGGACCATTGCTCGCCCGCGCGCGCGCCCTCTGTCAAGGCTCAGCGCCGTGGAGGGCTGACAAGCGGCCGATGAGAGCGCCGTGCTGAAAGTGCGTTCAGAACGAGCGGCGGGCCAGGGGAGTCCCTCGAGGAGACACCTCCTGCGAGCCCTACGGGTTCGCAGAAAGCGCCGCACGCACGGCGGTCACGCCCTCTTCGAGCTCGGCCACCGATACGACGAGCGGCGGCGAAAAGCGCAGGACGCGATCTCCGGCGGCGGTCAGCAGCACTCCCTGTTCGTGAACGCGCGGGAGCAGATCGCGCACCACCATTCCCGGCTTGAGGACGAGCCCCCACAGCAGCCCTTCACCGCGCGCCCCCTCGCACAGGTTGGGCAAGTCACGCGCGAGCTGCCGCAGCATCGCGCCCAGCGCTTCGCCCTTGGCACGGACCTGCTCGAGGTGCTTCTCGTCATCGAGCACGCGCAAGACGGTCAGCGCAACCGTCGAGGCGAGCGCGTTGCCTCCGAAGGTCGACCCATGCGTGCCGGGGGGCAGTGCTCCAGCGAGCGCCTCGGTAGTCAGCATCGCGCCCACGGGAAAGCCTCCGCCCAGGCCCTTTGCGAGCATCACCACGTCGGGCATCGCACCCGTACCGTCCGTGCCGAGGAAACGACCGAGCCGCCCGATGCCCGTCTGCACCTCATCGGCCAGCAGGAGCGCGCCGTGTGCGTCCGCGATGACGCGCAACCCCGCAAGGAAACCGGGCGGCGCCGGCAGGACGCCTCCCTCACCCTGAAGCGGCTCGACCGCGATCGCGCAGACGTCTGTCTCGCTCTCCGCGCCGGTGGGGCTGCCGTTGCTCCCGACGCGCGTCATGGCGTGCTCGACCGCGTCGAGATCCCCATAAGGGACGTGGGTCACCGGTCCGAGCGGGCCGAAACCCTCGCGGTATTTTGGTGTCCCGGTCATGGAAAGCGCGCCGAGCGTCCGGCCGTGAAAGGCATTGTGAAACGCCACGACCCGCACGCGCGACGGTTGGCCCCGCAGAAAGAAGTGGTGCCGAGCGAGCTTCAAGGCAGCCTCGTTCGCCTCCCCGCCCGAGTTGCAGAAGAACGCGCGCGCGTACCCGGTGCGCCGGCACAGCTCGTCGGCGAGGCGGATGTTCGGCTCGTTGTAGACCCAGTTCGAGACGTGCATCAGCGCCGCGGCCTGCTCGGCGATGGCGCGTACTAGGGCGGGATGACCGTGGCCGAGGCATGAGACCGCCACACCCGCCGCGAGATCGAGCCAGCGCCTGCCGTCCGCGTCAAAGAGCTCGCACCCGTGCCCACGCACGAAGACGAAGGGTGGTGGACGATAGTTCGGATAGAGGCGCTGACGAGCCAGCGCGACGAGCTCGGAGTTCGAGGCCATAGGGTCGTTGCGCAGAGCTAGCACACCAAGGACTAGCCGCGAGGAGTCAGCGCTTGTCGAGGATCTGGGTGGCGACCTCCGCGAACCCCTCCCCCATGGCGGCAGCCGCGACGTAGCGTGGTGGCACGCTGAGACGCTGGACGCTCGAGCGCACGTTCGCCACCCCGAACGTGCTGTGGAAGGCGGCGAAGCACGGCGCGTCGTTCGCGCTGTCGCCGACGAACGCAAAACGGGCGAGCGCGCTCCCCGGGTCCTCGCCGAGCTCCCTCGCACAAAACCGCACCGCGCCGCTGGCCTTGTCGTCGACGTCGAAGGTCGCATGCAGGTGGATGCTCGAGAGCGACCAGCGGGCTCCGGCGGCCTCTATCTCTGCAACGACGGCGCGCACCCGTTCCTTGGGGAGGCGCTCTCGTTCGGCCACGTCCCACGTCACGTCGCTCACGCGCTCGGTCGCGTCCTCGGTCGGTTGCGCCTCGGGCACGACGCGGCGGACACGCTCCACCAGGGTCGCCAGCGCCTCGCGACGCGCGAGACGCTCACCCGGATCGCAGGCATCACGAAGGACGAGCGTGGCCCCGACGCGCCGCCAGTGGATGGCGCCGTTCTCCGCGACGCAGCCGTCGATCGGCCACTGCCGGGCAATCACCGCGCCCCAACCGCTCGGCCGACCGGTCACCGCAACGAGGTCGAGTCCGGCGTCGTGCAGCCTCCAGAGAGCCTCGTAGGCGCCGCGGCTCAGAAGGCCGTGCGTGAGCAGCGTGTCGTCGAGGTCGAACAGGAGCCCGCGAAGGCCGCGCGCCTCGTCGGGCTGTAAGGCGGAGAGGGGTTTCATTTCGGTCGGGCTCGTTCGTACACGCAGTCGGCGCACGTCAACGCGGGTCGATCCGCGCGATGACCGCTTTCAGGTAGAGCCCTTCACCGAAGGCAGCGGGAACGGGGTGGTCCGCGCCCTGAAACCAGCGCTCGAGCACGGTGGCACGGACGTTCACGCGCGTCGCTCCGATCGCGAGGCTCCGCGTCAGCGCGGCGAGGTCGACCGCCGCCGAGCACGAGCACAGGACCACCACACCGCCTGGCCGCGTAGCGCGGCACGCGTTTTCGGCGAGCTTTGTGTACGCGACGAGAGCCTGTTCGCGGGACCCACGTGTCGGCGCGAGGCGCGGCGGGTCCGCGATGACGAGGTCGAAGGATCCCTTCGCCTCGGCGAGCGCGCGCCGCGCGTCTTCTTTGACGAACCGCACCCGCGCCTGCAGGCCGTTCCGTGCCGCGCACTCGGCGCCGACCTCGATGGCGAGCGCGCTCTCGTCGACAGCCACAACCTCGCGGGCACCCCCTCGCGCTGAGGCCATGGCGAACGCGCCGACGAACGCGTAGGCATCGAGCACGCGATCGGCGCGATGGGCGAGCTGCTCGACCCGCGCGCGCAGCGGCCGCTGGTCGAAGTAGAAGCCGGTCTTCTGGCCGAGCCGCAATGGAATGGCAAAGCCGAGGCCGCGCTCGGTGAAGGCGAGCGCGGCGATGTCCTCGCCCCTAACGACGCCCGAGGACGCGACGAACCCTTCTACCTTGGCCGTCTGGGCGCTCGTCCGGTCGAGGATGGCGCGTGGCGACATGAGCGTCGTCAGCGCCTCGTGCACGAGGCTCTCCCGCTGCTTCATGCCGATCGTGCCGAACTGCACGGCCAGCACGTCGCCGTACCGATCCACAATGAGCCCTGGCAGCCCGTCCCCCTCGGCGTTCACCAGGCGATAGCCATCGGTTTGGTCGTTCGGAAGCCCAAGCGATGCGCGCAGGGCGATGGCGCTCTCGACGCGGCTGCGAAAAAATGCGGCGTCGAGCGCGACGCCGGGATCGCGCACAAGCAGGCGCACCGGAATGGCTGAGCCAGGCGAATAAAACCCTCGCCCCAAAAAGTTGCCGCGAGGATCGACGACGCTGACCTCGTCGCCGGCGGTCGCGCCCCCTTCGACGCGGTCCACCGCCTGGGCGTAAATCCACGGATGTCCTACCCATACGGGCTGCACGTGGCCGGGCTTCAGGCGCACGATCGGCATCGGTCGATGGCTGACGCTAGCACCCGCTTCTCGGCGTCGGCGCAGAATGCGCGCCCACGGAGCGCCCTCCGCGCATTGATTTTCGCCACTTGGGGGCCCAAGCTTCGGGGGCACCGCGGGTTGCGGCGTTCGGGTCGGTTCGCGATTATGCTCTTGTCGCTCGGAAGGGAAACCTCTCGCATGACGAAGTCGCTCCTCTTCTCGGCGGGCTTCGCTCTCGTCGTCGGCACTCCTGTTCTGGCGACCGCCCAGCAGACGCCGAACGGCACGGCCAGCGCGTCCTGCCCTCCCGGCAGCTGGTTCTGCGCGGAGGCTCCGCAGCAGCACGC